>SVGE01000002.1 GCA_015056545.1 Clostridiales bacterium
AGGAAGCGAATTAATAGCATCAAATGGAGAAAGATTTTATTTAATGGAAAATAGCGGAAGCACATTAACATTGTTAGCAAAAGGAACAATAAATACAACGACATATACACAAGAAAGTCCAAATGATATTGAATTTTCAGAAACAAACTATTGGTATAAAGATGGAGTATATATAACAACTGATTTAAATGATTATGAAGTAGTAAAAGCAGAAGGACAAGAAGGAAAAGCATATGCGTTAGAAGTAGCAATAGCATATGGAGAAAAATTAGGAGGAACAGGAAGACTAATGACATTGGCAGAAGCAGAAAGCTGGCAAGATGGAGGAGAATTACAAACAAAATTATATGAAGCAGGTTATTATTGGCTTGGGTCTGCGAATGAGGGCAGCTACGACCTCGTGTGGAGTGTGATTGGCGAGGACGTGGGATTGATCGACACCACCGCCTTTGACGCCGCTGATGGTGTTCGTCCAGTTATAACAATCTCAGAGTCTGCAGTTAACTAAGCTTATGCTAGTGTAAATTTGAAGAAATGGCACTATGCATTTACATATATTACAGTGTGTTCAATTGAATACACTGTTTTTTTGTTTTTTTATATATTTTGCTTGAATATATTAATGAAAATATATATAATATTTTTGTGATAATTATGAAAAATATAAAAGATTTAAATTTAGAAGAATTAGAAAATGAATTAATTGAATTAGGAGAAAAAAAGTTTAGAGCAAAACAAATATTTAAATGGGTGCATAATGTAGGGGTAAGAAGTTTTGATGAGATGACAGATTTATCTATTGAACTTAGAAAAAAATTAAGTTTAAATTATGATTTATGTGTTTTTAAAATTTTAGATAAACTTGTTTCTGTAGATGGAACAATAAAATATTTGTTTGAATTAAATGATGGAAACATTATTGAAAGTGTTGTAATGAGATATAAACATGGTAATACAATATGTATTTCAACACAAGTTGGATGTAAAATGGGATGTAAGTTTTGTGCATCTGCAAAAATAGGTTTTGTACGTGATTTAACACCAGGTGAAATAGTTGAGCAAGTATTATGTGCAACAGTTGATACAAAGGAAAGAATATCTAATGTTGTATATATGGGAATAGGAGAGCCTTTAGATAATTATGATAATGTTCTACGTTCTATAAAATTATTAAATCATCCACATGGTTTAAATATTGGTGGAAGACATGTTAGTTTATCTACAAGTGGAATTGTACCTAAAATATTAAAACTTGCAGATGAAGAACTGCAAGCAACACTTGCTATATCTTTGCATGCACCAGAAGATAAAATTAGAAGTTCAATGATGCCAGTAAATGATAGATACAATATTTCACAAGTAATAGATGCTTGCAAAAAATATATAGAAAAGACAAATAGAAGAATAACATTTGAATATGCTATGGTAGATGGTGTTAATGATACAAAAGAATGTGCAGAAAAATTAATTAAGCTATTAAAAGGAATGTTATGTCATATTAATTTAATACCAGTAAATAAAATTAAAGACGGAATTTATGAAAAAAGTGATAAAAAAAATATTGAAAGATTTAGAGATATATTAATGAAAAATGGACTAACAGTAACTATAAGAAGGGAGTTAGGTAGTGATATAGAGGCAGCATGTGGACAGCTTAGAAGAAATAGAATGCAAAAGGAGAGTGATTAAATAGTGAATGTATATGGAATAACTAATAAAGGTATAGTAAGAACACAAAATCAGGATTATATATATGTTTCTGAAAATGAAAAATATAAGCTCTATATAATTGCAGATGGAATGGGTGGAGCTAATGCAGGAGATATTGCAAGTAGCAAAGCAACTGAAATTGCTAAAGAATATATAATAAATAACTATACTGAAGAAGATAGTTTAGATATAAAAGAAATGCTAAGAAACGCTTTAGGGTTTGCTAATAAAGAGATATATGAACTTAGTATAAAAAATCCAGAATATGAAGGAATGGGTACAACTATTATCATATTATTAATAATAGGTAATAAGATATATATAGGTCACATTGGTGATAGTAGTTTATATAGAATTCGCAAAAATGTAATAAGAAAAATTACTAAAGACCATACATATGTACAAAAATTATTAGATAATAAAGAAATAACAAAACAAGAAGCACAAAATCATCCTAAAAGACATATGCTTACAAAAGTATTAGGGTGTGAAAGTTTTGTAGAGCCAGATATAATTGTGAAGAAAATAGAAGATGAAGACTATATTTTAATGTGTACAGATGGTTTAACTAATATGATAAAAGATAGAGAAATATATAATATTATTAAAGAAAAACAAGACTGCAAATTAGCTGTAGAAACATTAGTTGACTTAGCTAATGATAGAGGTGGTTTTGATAATATATCAGTAATATTAATTAATTTTTAGTGGAGGTTAAATATGGATTTAACAGGATATTTATTAGGAAATAGATATGAAATAATAGAAAAAGTAGGAGACGGAGGAATGGCAACTGTATATAAAGCTAAATGTAGATTGCTTAATAGATTAGTTGCTGTAAAAATATTAAAAGAAGAATATATAAATGATATGGAATTTTCTAAAAAATTTGCTACAGAAGCACAAGCTGCTGCAAGTTTATCTCATCCAAATATAGTATCAATATATGATGTTGGTAGAGAAGGAAATATAAATTATATTGTTATGGAATTAATTGATGGTATTACATTAAAACAATATATAAAAGAAAATGGAAAGTTGCATTGGAGAGAAGCATGCAAAATAGCACATCAAATAGCACAAGGTATAGAACATGCTCATAAAAACCATATTATACATAGAGATATTAAACCACATAATATAATAATGTCAAAAGATGGACAAATAAAAGTAACTGATTTTGGTATAGCAAAAGCTGTTACTTCATCAACAATTACAATGAATAGGGATGCAGTTGGTTCAGTACACTATTTTTCACCTGAACAAGCTAAAGGTGGACTTACTACAGAAAAATCAGATATATATTCATTAGGTGTAACAATGTATGAAATGCTTACAGGAATTTTGCCTTTTGAAGGTGAATCACCTGTAGCAGTTGCTCTAAAACATGTTCAAGAAAAACCAAAAGCACCTTGTGATGTCGAAATAACTGTTCCATATTCAGTTAGTAATATTGTAATGAAAGCTATGCAAAAAGATATAACACTAAGATATCAAAATATATCTGATATGATATTAGATATTGGATTAGCATTAAATGACCCTACTAAAAATCATACTAATGTTGAAGATTATAAAGACTTCCCAACACAAAGAATAACACCTATAAAAGAAGATATATTAGAAGATAGTAAAACTAGTAAAATAAGCGAATTGGATATGTTAATAAAAAATAGTAGAGAAGATAAAGAAATTAGAGAAGAAAGAAATAATATAAATAGAAAAAATGAAAATACTGGAAAGAAAAAGATGAATAGAAGAAAGAAAAAAATTCTTGTATATTCTATTGCATCTATTTCAGCAATTATATTATTTACAATTGCATTTATAGGTGGATTATATTTAACTGGTGCAATGAATAGAGCAAAAGATGTTGAAATTCCAGCAGTAACTAATTTAACAGTTGAAGAAGCTACAAAACAATTAGAAGGGCTAGGACTAAAATTAGAAGTTGAACAAGAAGTAAATAATAATGAAATAGCAATTGGTTTAATAATATCTCAAAGTCCAAATGCAACAATGAAAACTAAAAAAGGAAATAGTATAAAAGTTGTAGTAAGTAAAGGTCCTGAAGAAGTTAAAGTACCAGATGTTACAAAAATGAATAAAGATGATGCAAAATATGCAATTGAAAAATTAGGTTTAATATATGAAGAACATTTGGAAACAAATTTGGATATAGAAAAGAACAATGTTATTAGACAATCACCAGAAGGAGATCAAGTTGTAACTTCTCAGTCTGTTGTAGCAGTATATGTAAGTAATGGTGTTGGTGATGGTAAAATTAAGATGCCTAAATTAACAGAATTGACAGAAGCTGATGCTAAAAAAGTAATAGCAGAAAATGAGCTTACATTAAAAGAACCTATAGTATATAAATCTGAAGAAAACAAACCAGATGGTGTAGTTTTATCTCAAAGTATACCAGAAGGAAGTATTATAGATATAGGGACTAAAATATCAATAGAAGTTAATAAAATAAAAGTTGAGGAACAAGTAAAACATAATATAACAATGTCTAATGGAGTTTTAGCGATAGATTTATCTAAATATTCTAAAGATACTGTTGAAATTAAAGTTATAGATAATAATGCGCAAATATTATACGATCAAACAGCACAAACAGATAATGGAATTATAACATTAAGTGTAGATACAAAAGATAGAGAATATATACAAGTATATATAGATAATCAATTAGCTAAAAAAATAGAAATATAGTTGAGGTAATTAAATGATAGGAAAAATATATAAAATTTTAGCAAATTTCTATTATGTAAAAGTAGACAATACAGTATATGAATGCAAAGCTAAAGGTAATTTTAAAAATACAAAAACAGATTTAGCAGTAGGAGATAATGTAGAAATTGAAATAGATAAGTTTAATGATGAAAAAGGAAATATAATAAAAAGATTAGACAGAAAAAATTATATTTTAAGACCTAGTGTTGCTAATATAGATAAATTAATTATTGTGATATCAATAAAAAAGCCACTGCCAGATATGGTTTTATTAGATAAACAAATAATTTATGCACTTCTAAACAATATTGAGCCTGTTATATGTATTAATAAAATTGATTTAGATTTAAAGAGTGAATATTTAAAAATAAAAGAAACATATGAAAAAATAGGATATAAAGTATATTCTATTTCAACAAAAGAAAAAACTGGTTTAACTGAAATAAAAAAAGAAATACAAAATAGTATGTGTGTATTATCTGGAAATTCAGGTGTTGGAAAATCGAGTTTTGTAAATGCAATTTTTGAAACAGATATTATGAAAGAAGGAAAAATTAGTGAAAAAATATCAAGAGGAAAACATACAACAAGACATATTGAAATATTTGATTATGAAAATTGTCAAATAGTAGATACTCCTGGTTTTTCTGTATTTGATGTATTAGATATAAAAAAAGAAGAATTATATAAATATTATGAAGAATTTAATGAATATATAGACGAGTGTGAGTATAGGGATTGTGGACATATAAAAGAAAATAGATGTGGAATTAAAGAAGCGGTAAATGAAAATAAAATAGATAATGATAGATATGAAAGATATAAATTAATATATCAAGAATTAGGAGGAAAGAAATAATGAAAATTTCACCATCAATATTAGCAGCTAATTTTGCTAATTTAGAAAAAGATATAAAAAGTGTGGAAGAAGATGTGGATTATTTGCATATAGATATAATGGATGGTCATTTTGTACCTAATATTTCTTTTGGTTTAGATATTACTAAAGATATATCAAAAATAACATCTAAACCATTAGATGTACATTTAATGATAGAAGAACCATTAAAATATTTAGATGGATTTTTAGAATTAAATCCAGAATATATAACTGTTCATTATGAAATAATAGATAATGAAATTCTTGAAAAAATAATTGAAAAAATAGAAAATAAGAATAAAGAAAATATGGAAGAAGGGGTAAATAAAAAAATAAAACTTGGATTATCTATAAGTCCAGATACACCATATGAAGTAGTTATTCCATATTTAGAAAAAATAGACTTAATACTCGTTATGAGTGTATATCCAGGATTTTATGGACAAGAATTTATTGAAGATACTACATATAAAATTGAAAGATTAAGAGAAATAATTGATGAAAATGAATATACTATTCAACTAGAAGTTGATGGTGGTATTAATGATAAAACAATAAAATTAGTTCAAAAATGTGATATAGTAGTGGCTGGTTCATATATTTTTAAATCAGATAACTATAAAGAGAGAATAGAAAAACTTAAATTAATGTGTACAGACAATTAATGAAATATTACAGAAATGTTACAAAAAAATTACAATATTATTAAATAACAATAATATTGTTTTTTTTTGTTGTCTTTTTAAGATAAATAATGTAATATAAATGTATGAGAAAACAAGAAAAATATATATTTCGACATTACTAAAGGGGGAATTATAAATGTCAATGGGACCAATGAAAAAGAGAATGATGTTATCATTTTTTATAGGTTTTTTAATTATGTTATTAGTAGCGGTTATAGGTGCTGTAATATTTTTTAATATGTATTCAGCATTAAAAGAGGAATTAGCTAATGCAAAACAACATTTTACATATGTTTTGGTAGCTACTGAAGACTATGAAGCAGATGGTAATACAGAATTAAATATAAATAGTTTTATTTTAAAAGAGGTAAACACTAATACTTTACCAAATGAATATTATACATCTATTCAACAAACAACAGCTAATAGCTTTGAAGAAGCTCAAATAAATAGTTTAGATCCTCATTGTTTGCTATGGCCAAGTGCGGAAAGAAAAGTTTACCCTAAAATAGATATACCAGCAGGAACTATTGTAACTATGGATATGTTATGGGATGAAACAGAAAAAATAACTAAAGATACAAGAGAACAAGAATTTAACATGATATTATTACCATCAATGTTAAAAGAAGGGGATTATGTTGATGTTAGATTATTATTACCAACTGGTAATGATTTCACTGTAGCACCATTTTTAAGAGTTAAAAAAGTTACAGAAGGAACAGTATGGTTTGACTTAAAAGAATTAGATACTCAATATATTAGTAGTGCGATAATTGAAAGTTATTTAACAAAAGGTTCTATGCTATATGCTGTTAAATATTCAGAACCAACACTTCAAGAAAAAGCACAAAGAACATATGCGGTTTTACCAGAAGTATATAGTTTATTATCTAATCCAAACTTTAATACAATATTTGATCCAACAGAACTAAATGAAATCGCAGCATCACAAGAAGAAAAAAGAGCTCTTATAAGTGCTAAACTTCAAGAATTTTTAGAACAAGATCCAGAAAAATCAAAAGAAGAACTTGTTGAAAAAATTGAAGAAAGAATTGAAAAACAACAAGAAGAAAGATCTTCTCAAATTGCAAGTGGATTATTAGTAAGTGATTCTTTAGGAACAGCTGGCGATATGAGTGGAGAAGAAATAGTAGAATAGTGGAGGTTAAGGTATGAAGGTTATTAATTTTATAGGTTATTCAGATAAAACAGAAATAATGTTATATGTAGCCAAAATAGTACAGTCATTTGGAAATAATGTGTTATACATTGATTCTATTTCAACACAAAAATGTAGATATATAATACCTACTATTGAAGAAGAAGGAAATGTAAAAGATAAATATATAACTACTTTTGAAGATATAGATATTGCAATAGGATTCAAATCAAAAAAAGAGATAGTAGATTATTTAAATGAATATAATGAAGATTTCAATAATTATGATTATGTATTTATTGATACAAATACTGAACAAATGTGTAGTGATTTTGATGTTGTAAATGCTAATACAACTTTCTGTATAACAACATATGATAGACAAGATATAATAAAGACATCTGTTTTAATGCAAATATTACAAGAAAATAAACAAGATTATATAGAAAAAATAAATATTAATAGAGTATATTGGTATACTTTATTAAATGCAGCAGAAACAAAATATATTGATGTGGATTTTAAAGCTTTAGGAATTGAATGGGATAAAAAAGATGTATATATTCCGTTAGATGAAAATGATAAAACTATTGTAATTCAAAATCAATATTCTGAAAAAATGAAATTTAAAGAATTGAGTAAAATGTTTAAAAAAGCATTAATTGAAATGACAGAAATAATAATGCCAGAACAAACAAATGCAACAATAACAAAAGTATTTAAAAACATAGAAAGGAGAATCTAATATGGCAATAGTAACTTTTTGGGGACCTAATGTAAATCAAAGTGGATCAACAGCTGTAGCGGCTTCTGTAGCCAGTATGATAGCTCTAGATTTATCAAAAGGGTATAATAGTATATTAATAACAACAAATTATAGAGATAATACATTAGAGTCAAGTTTTAAAGATATTGAAAAATTAACATCAAGAAGCACAATAGATTTTACAGATGTAGGATTAGATGCTTTAGATAGATTAATAAAAAGTGGAAAGCTTTCAATAGAGAATTTAAAAGATTATACAACACCAATATTAAAGGGAAGTCTAGATTTAATGTTTGGCACACAAAAGAAGGAAAAAGAATTATATGAAAAAGTTATGCAAATAATGCCTAATATATTAGATTGTGCTGAAGCTGCTTATGATATAACTTTTGTTGATGTACAAAATGGTGCTCCAGATGAGTATGTTCAAAAAATATTAGAAAAATCTGATTTAATAGTAGTAAATATTAGTCAATCAATGGCATTATTAAAAGATTTCTTTAATAATGTTGTAAATACAGATTTATTAAGAGAGAAAAAACATGTGTTAGTTGTGGGTAGATATGATAGACATTCAAAATATAATGTTAAAAACCTTAATAAATATTTTAAAACAAAAGAAAGAATATTTACTGTACCATATAATACACAATTTTTCGATATGCAAAATGACCATAGAACATTAGAATTCTTTATAAAATATATGAAAGAAGATCCATCTGAAAGAAATGGTATTTTTGTAAATGATATTAAAGAGTTATCAGAACATATTTTAGAGAATATAGTAATTTCAACTAATAAATAATAAGAGGAGATTTTAATATGGGAATATTAGAAATATTGCTAATAATTGTTTTAGTAGGTGGAGGAATAGGAATATTATTCTTTACTTTATCTAAAAAAGAAGTTGCTCCTAAGCAAACTAAATTAGAAGATAAAGCTTTTACCATACCACAAATGTTAGCATTTGT
Organism: Clostridiales bacterium; assembly: GCA_015056545.1. Lineage (GTDB taxonomy): Bacteria > Bacillota > Clostridia > TANB77 > SIG350 > SIG350. The sequence goes on from SVGE01000002.1 coordinate 8,918, forward strand.
AAAAAAGAGAATAGATGAAATAACTAAAATGAATATAACTGATATAGGGTTATCAGAAGAAGAACTAAAAAGAAGAAAAAATAAAAAGTATGAACTAAAAAAAGCATTAAAAGGTTGTACATATGGTGATGTTAATGATAAAAGATATGTTAAAGATTTAATGTTTGATTTATTAGTAAGAGAATATGGATTAAATCAATTTAATATATCAAAAGCAATTAATTTTGATAATTATCAATATCTAACAGTTCAAGATAAATTCGATATAATTATATATGTATATATAAAAGAATACGGAGCTGAAGCATTAAATGAACTTATTAAAAAATATAAACTTGATGAACTTAAATGTGTATATGGTTCAACAAAACCATGTTATGTAATTATACCTGAAGAAATTGAAGAAATATTTGAAAGAGAAATAATTGAAGGTGATTTTACTTTAACTTTTGAAGATAAAGTAATGATAATTTGTCAAAGAATTTATCAAATGTATAAAGGTTACAGTGTAGTTGATGAAGTTAGAGATATGAACATAGATGGTGTATCTGGCGGTGTATCTGGTCTTCCTGATTCATTTATGTATCAACTTGGACAAGTTAGTGATTTTGCAGAGCAAGTTAATGATAAAAAAATTCCAAGAGCTTGTGATAGTGTTTGGATTTTCTATAAAGGTAAATCAATTAGATTAGCATTTTTATCATTTGGTAGTGAAGAAGAATTAAAAAGAGTATGTCAAAACATATACAAATACAATAATCCAGGTCAATTATCTGATACTAATGGGTATAAAATTAATGAAATGAAAGATGGTTCGAGGGTTGTTGTTGTTAGACCGCAAATGTCAGAATCTTGGGCATTTTTCGTAAGAAAATTTGACGTACAAAAAGCTACATTAGAACAATTAGTTACACTTCCAGGATATGAATTTACAATTCCACTTTTAAGATTTTTGGTTAAAGGTGCAAGAGTAACATCACTTACTGGTGAACAAGGTTGTGGTAAAACAACTATGCTTATGGCAATGATAGATAGTATTTATGATACATATAATATCAGGGTACAAGAAACAGCATTCGAGTTGCACTTAAGAAAAATATATCCAACAAGAAATATATTAACATTTAGAGAAACTGAAACAATTTCAGGTCAAGATGGTCTGGATGTTCAAAAGAAAACTGACGGTTCTGTTAATATCCTTGGTGAGGTTGCAACACACCCAGTTGCTGCTTGGATGATACAAATGGCACAAGTTGCATCTAAATTCACATTATTTACTCACCATGCTAAAACGTTTCCAAACTTGGTAACAGCACTTAGAAACTCACTTTTAGCAATTGGTATGTTTAATGATGAAAAAGTTGCAGAAATGCAAGTTGTTGGTGTATTAAACTTTGATATACACTTGAAAAAAGATTTTAATGGTTTAAGATTTATTGAAAGAATTACTGAATGTGTACCTGTTGAAAATGTAAATGAATATTCATTTGAACATAGAAAATATAAAAATTTAGAAGAAAAAATGGATGTATTTATAGATAATGCTACACATTACTTTACTAAAATAACAGATAAAAAAGTATATGAAGGTGTTAACATATTAGAATATGTTGATGGTAGATATGTACTTAAAAATCCAATATCTGATTATAATATGATACCAATGATAGAAAATATGTCTGAGGAAGATGCATTAGAATTTGCAGATTATATTATAAAACATTGGCCAGAGCAAAAGAAAAAAGTAATGTCAAATGAAATTATTCAAAGATTAATGGAAGAGAGAAGACAAAAAACAGGAAAAAAAGAAATAGAAGCAGATTATGTAGTAGAAGATAAAGAAAAAGCTGTAGCAAAAAAAGCTACAACAAAATCTAAAACTAGCAAAAAAACAAAAGATGAACAAAATGTATAGTAAAGGAGCTGAAAACAATTGGATTTCTTACCTATATTAATTGGGGTACTTGTTGGTGCAGTTGGTATACTAGCAATAATATACATTATGTTACAAAGGAAAATGCAAGAAGGAGGAAAAGCATATGAAATTGAAAAAATGCTTTCCTCTACAAAATCAGGAGGATTTTCTTTTGATGTATTATTGCAAAAACTATATGTACAATGTGCGAAAATGCCATATGTATCTAGGTATTTATTTAAAATAAGAAGAAGATTAGAAATATTAAATGCAAATGATGAGTATGCTATAAGAAAACAATCAGTTAAAGTAACTTTGTTATCATTATTTGCAACAGTAGCATTAGCAGTTATCCTTCTTTGTATTAACTGGCCAGATATATATATGATAATATTATCTCTTCTTGGTATTACTATACTTCATGAAACTATGGTTGAAGTTTTAGTTAATAAATTGGAAGATAAATTATTAAAACAACAATTGGATTTCTTCTCAGAAGTAAGACATTATTATCATGAGTATGGTATGGTAGAAGAAGCTATTTATGAAGCTGCACAAAACTTAACAACTGAAGTAGCAGTACAAGGATCAACAATATATGAAATATTAATTTCAAATGATTGTGAAACAGAGCTTGATAAATATTATGATATAGCACCAAATAGATTTTTAAAAGCATTTGCTGGTATATCATATTTAACAAAAGAATATGGTGATAGAAAAATAGATGGTGCATCACTATATTTAAAAAATATTAATAATATAACACAAGAACTTCAAATGGAAGTATTAAAAAGGGATAAAATAGATTACATATTCCAAAGTTTAACAATAATAGCAATTGCTCCCCTTTTTGTAATTAAAATATTAAGAGATTGGGCAATAAATACATTTGCTATTACATCAATGTTTTATGATGGAAAAGTTGGAAAAGTAGTAGAAATAGTTATACTTTTAATGGGCTTTTTATGTTATAACATTTTAAAAAGAATAAAAGAAAATAATGATAGAATTAAGGTTACTAATTCAACAAGTAAGAAATGGCAAGATAAAGTATATCACATACCTATTGTAGAGTGGGTAGTAGATAGATTAATGCCACAAACAGGAACAGTTGAATATGGTAAACAAAATCAATTACTTATTGATACTAATTCAAATTTAAAATTAGAACATTTATATGTTAATAGAATAGTCGTTGCAATACTTTGTGGACTAGCTATGCTTGCTATGTGTGGATACTTACATTGGTTTAGTATAGATAAAATATATAATAAAGAAACAACTACATCAGATTCATTTGGAGCTTTAAGCGAAGATGAAAAAGCTCAGGCTATGGAGCTTACTAAGGCAGATAATGAAGCTATAAACAAGCTTATGAAAGAATATAAAAATAAGGAACATGTACCAGATACAGAAGTGCAAATGATGAAGAATCAATATGGTGATGATTTTGATGCATATTTTGTAGCTAAATATAAGGATAAAAAATATTCAACAGAAGAAGTTGTACAAATGCTTGTAGAATCAACAGATTTAACAAATCAATATAAAACAGAAGAAGAAGCAAGAGCAGCTGCTGAAAGAATTATTGAAAAAATGGAAACAGTAAAAAATGAATATATAAAACCATTAGAAGTAGTTATTTGTATGATAACAGCAGTTATTGGATATTTTGTTCCAATGCTAATTCTTAAATTCCAAAGGAAAATGAGAGAATTAGAAAGAGAAAACGAGGTAATGCAATTCCAAACATTAATATTAATGCTTATGAGAATTGAAAGAATATCTGTTGAAACAATACTTGAATGGTTAGAAAGATTTGCAAATATATTTAAGCCAGCAATATCAACTTGTGTAAATAACTTTGAAGCAGGTGGATATGAGGCATTAGAAGAATTAAAAGAAAATTCTACATATCAACCATTTATTAGAATAGTAGAAAATCTGCAATCAGCAGTAGATAAAATACCAATAGTAGATGCTTTTGATGAATTAGAATCTGAAAGAGCTTTCTTCCAAGAAAAAAGAAAAGAAGCTAATGAAAGATTAATTACAAAAAAATCTATGTATGGTAAAGTAATAGGATTTGCGCCAATGATATCTCTATTTGTAGGATATCTAATAGTGCCATTAATATATGTTAGTATTGTATATATGGGTGAATATATGACACAAATGTCAGCAACCATGTAATACTTACTATAAATAAAGAATGATTAAATTAATATAAAGGGGGTGAATATATGGAAAACGCAAGTAAAGCTCTTTTAATAGCAGGTGCTATATTATTAGTTATAGCTATTATAGCTATAGGTATGACTATATTAGGTCAAGGACAAGATGTTGTAAATAAAACTGGAGGTCAAATAGGTGCTATGGCAATTAATGCTCATAATAGTCAATTTGGTGAAATACATAATAATGCAATAGTTAAAGGTACTGAATTAAAAAGAATTGCTTCAGTAGCTTTATCAAATAATCAACAATCACAAGCAAATAAAGTATGTGATGTTACTATTACTATTGATGGAGTAGTTTTAGCAGCAAATACATTAGGAAATATAGTTACAAGTAGAGATTATACAATAACTTTAGTAACATATACTAATGATGGTGCTATAACATCTTTCACAGCTACAGTAAGATAATTACAAATTACATATATGAGCAGTTATATTTAATAACTGCTCTATATGTAAAAATAAATATATTAATATATTATTTTATATAGTATATTAATATGTTTAGAAGTTTTAAACATAAAAAATTATTTTTTTAGGAGGAATAAATTATGGAAAACGCAAGTAAAGCTTTGCTTATCGCAGGAGCGATATTATTAGTAATAGCTATTATAGCTATAGCAGTAGGAATAGTAAGTTCTACAAGAGGTACAATTGGTGTAGCAGAAAATCAAATTGATGCAATGGAAGTAAAAATGCATAATAATCAATTTACAATATATGAAGGTGAAGTAACAGGTGCTGAAGTAAAAGATTGTGTTTCAAAAGCATTATCTAATAACACCAATACTAAACAATCAGAGATGAAAGTATGGGTTGTAGTTACTGCTAAAAATAGTGCAGGGGCAAATGTTACAACAAATTATGGAGTAAATGGTTCTACTACATATAATACAACATTTACATCATCAAGTGTAGAGACTAGTGCTAGATTTAATTGTGTTACTTCAATAAATTCACAAGGTATAATAAATAAAATTACTTTTACACAAAAATAGGTGATAAATTATGGAAAATGCAAGTAAAGCATTATTAATAGCTGGTGGCGTTTTAGTAACATTAGCTGTAGTTTCAATAATAATGATAATATTTAATAAAGGAAGAGACTTTAATAAAACTCAAGTTGATAGTTTTGATAAAAAAAAGATTGCTTATCATAATAGCCAGTTTGCTGCTTATGAAAGAGAATTAGAAAAAGCAGAACTTCAAAAATTAATTGATGTAGCTATTAAAAATAACATAAATGCAGAAAATAAAGAATATGTAGTTTCTGTTATATATAATGGTGTTAATTATTCTTTTAATCCTACATCTAAAAAATTAATGTATAACGGAAATGATTTAGAAGATATTAAACATGATAGTTTAGATAAATTTAATTGTTACACCAAAACTAATACTTATGGAATAATTACTGAAATTTATATAAATAAAATTTAGGGGGAAAACCTATGGAAAATGCAAGTAAAGCATTATTAATTGCTGGAGCAATATTATTAGTAATAGCAATAATAGCAATAGCTGTGGGGATAGTAAGTAGTACCAGAGGAACTATAGATGTGGCAGGTAATCAAATAGATGGAATGTCAGTACAAATGCATAATAAACAATTTGAAGAGTATGCAGGTATTGGAAAAAGTATTGATGAAGCAAAAGAATTAATAAGATTAGTAGCTTCTAATAATAGTAGCACACAAGATTCAAAAAGAAAAATAGAAGTTGAACTTTGGAATCAATTTGCTACACATGATCAAAATAAATTTGAAGGACAATATTGGGATAAATTACGTTCAGAAACAGAAGTAACTACTATATATAACTGGAGATTTTTTACCGAAGGTTCTGAAACAACTGGTGGAAATATAGGTAGAACATATAATATTAAATTAACATATGATTCATCAGGTTACATAACAAAGATTGATTTTTATAGAAGGTATAAATAGAATTTAGGAGGAATAAACTATGGAGAATGCAAGTAAAGCATTACTTATTGCAGGAGCAATATTACTAGTAATAGCTATAATAGCGATAGGAGTAGGAATAGTAAGTAGTACTAGAGGAACGATAGGTGTAGCTGAAAATCAAATATCTTCAATGGAGATACAAATGCATAATGAACAATTTAAAAAGTATGAAGGTAAAGGAAAAACATATAATCAAGTAAAAGAAATATTAGCAGAAATGACAGCATATAACTCAGGCTTAAAAGATTCTGGTTTAAAAGTACAAGTAAAAACATATAGGTATGCTAATGCTACTAATACTACTATTAATTCAAGCCATTCTTGTACTAAAGATCCAGATGCTATATATACAGGAGCAGGTTGTTATTTATTTGGAAGTAAAGCAACTTATGGAGCAAGTCATACAGAAAATTATTTATATGATATTTTCTGTGAATATGATGCTACAGGTGCTGTTAAATATATAAAATTGGTAAGATACTATAACTAAAGTGGGTGATGATATGGAAAATGCAAGTAAAGCTGTTATAATAGCAGGAGCAATATTGCTAATGTTAGCTATAATATCAATGGGAGTTATAATATTTGGAAAAGGAAAAATATTTGTAGATACTATGGATAAGCAATTATCTCAAAGTGATATACAAAACCACAATGCACAATTTACTAGATTTGAGGGTAATGTTTCAGGTGCAGAAGTAAAAAATGCGTGTAATGCTGTGGCACAAACAAATGAAAAAAATAAAGTTATATCTATGCAAATAATTGTATTAGAAAAAAATGGTACACAGTTTGCTAAGCATTCTAAGACTAATGATAATTTAAATAAAATTATGAATCAAGTTTCTAATACTCAAATGTTTAAAGGTAGTGTAACATATAACAGTGAAGGAATAATAGATACATTAACATTTAAAAAACAATAATACATTAATAGAAATATTAATGTATATATGTCCTAGTTTTTAGGATATATATATATTAATATATATATAGTTGGAAGGAGATAAATATATGGAAAATGCAAGTAAAGCATTATTAATAGCTGGTGGAGTTTTAGTTGCTCTTTTAGTAATAAGTTTAGGTATGTATATAATAGGGCGAGCACAAAATACAGCTGTTTCAGCAGAAGAAAGAAGATTACAAACTTTAACACAAGAACAAATAAATAAATTTTCACAGTATTCAGGAGAAATATATGGTATGGAAGTTGAAAACTGTATAAGAAGAATAGCTTCATATAATAAAGATAAAGCAAGTTCTGAAAGAATATTAATAACATTATCTAAAAATACCGGTGGAACAGGTATAGTAGAATATGATGGTTCAGCAGATGAAATAATTGATCCTGCAATTGCAAATAAAATGAAAAATATTATGAGTGAAACAGATAGAAATGATATATATACTGGGACAATAACATATTTAGCTAATGGAATGATAGAAAAAATAGATTTTGTTTTAAAAGAAAAAAAATAAGGAGAATAAAATATGGAAGATGCTGCAAAAGCAATTGAATTAGCTGTTGGTGTAATTATTTTTATTGTTGCATTAACAATAGGACTTTTATTATATAATAAATTAGCAGATACAGCTAATAATGCATTAACTATAAATGATACACAAAATAGTGTTACATATAATAAAAATGATTTACCTAAAGATTTCGGATATATATATAATTCAGAAGATATATATTATCTAATAAAAGATATAAAAAGTGATAATGAATTATATAGTGAAGTTAATAGAATTTATGTAGGAGAAGGGAATTATACAAATGAAGAAGGTATTTCATATACTCCTAAAACTAAAGTATCAATTAATGAAAATCAGTTTAATGGCAGTAATGAAAAATATAAGCTAAAATATGAATATGAGTATATTGAAAAAGATATTTTAACAGAGTTAAATACTCATAAACCAAAAGAAATATATATTATTAAATATGTAGAATAAATAGAAAAGGAGAGTAAATATGGGAGATATTTTAGAGAAAATATTTGCAGTAATTTTGGTAGTAATTTTGATGTTTTTCTTTCCTTTACTTGATTCATTTGAAAGGATGGATGACTTATCATATATGACAGTTTATGCAGCAACTGTTAAATTTGTTGATGCAGTTAGAACTACTGGTCATATTACACCAACAATGTATTCAGAATTTATGCAAAAATTAAATTCAACAGGAAATAAATATGATGTAGAAATGGTACATAGAAAAAGCATGTATTATCCAGCAAAAGATGTTGGAGGAATTGCTCCAGAACATGGAAATGTTCGTTTGGATGAGGAATTTAATACTGAGCAAATATTATTTAGTATGGGATATTATACATATGATAATGCAACAAATACATTAAATGAAACTTCTCCAACAAGTGATGAAGGATATACAAATTTTTCTGTAGGAGATTATTTTTATGTATCAGTACAAAACACATCAGCAACACCAGCAACTGTAATAAAAAGAGTTATATATGGAAATAATGTAACAGATTTAGTTATTATGGTTCCATATGGAGGAATGGTACAAAATGATGGAAAATAGAAAGAGGTAAAATATGAAAATAGTATCATGGGGGATAATATTTGTAATAGTTATTTTTTCTTTTTCTTTTATTAATAGGGTAATTCTTAATGATAAAATGGAAATAATGAAGGAAGAAGTTAATTACAATAATACATTAGAATTAGCTGTAGGGGATGCAACTACTGAATTAAAAGCTCAAATGAATAGTATTATGGGAACATATAATGAAACTCAAGAAATGATGCTAACTGTAGCAAAAAAGTTTTTTGATAGTTTTTCAATTGGGTTTGGATACTATGGAGGAAATTCAAAAGAGTCCCTAGTAAAAATGTATATTCCAGCATTAACAATGATGACTTATGATGGCTTTTATATGTATACATTAGATTATGTAACAGATAATGCAGGGAATCAATATATTGAGCATACATTAAAACCAGAAGTAAAATATGTATATAATGATAGTGAAAGTAAAATAAATTTTACTTTAGATAATAGTATAATATTAAATGAAAATGTGCAAATCATAGATTATTCTAATCCTGTTATGGAACCAGTTTATGCAAAAGATGAAGCTGGAAATGATGTGTTTGATGCAGATGGAAATAAAGTAATTATAGGATATGAGCAAAAGAAAGACCCATCTACTGGAAATTTAATTTATTATTTAAAGGATACTAATACAGGTAGGGTTGTTGATTTAAATCATTATTATGATATAGAGATTAGAAGTGATTCTTCATGGCAACAGGAAATTGGAGGAAAAACATTTACTTTTAGAAAAGAAGGAAATTTATGTTATACTTCAAATGAAGCATATGAAGCAGATGTAAATAAAGTAATAGTATATGAAAAATCATTTTATAATCTAAATGGAATAAGATATTTACTTGAAGAATGGAGAATAAAAGCAACAGATGAATTAATAGAACAAAGAATGACAGAATATACAGAAGAACAATTAGTTTTTTCACAATCAATTGAAGCTAATATAAGTAATAAATATGGTGAAACAAATGAAATTACTAGTGGTGGATATTTAGTTTGGGAAACAGATAAACTAAATCCATCAAAAGAATATATAACATATCTTACAAGAGGAAATTCTGAAAATGAAGGTTTTGTAAATCCTTTAACAGGAGAATATGAAATAGGTGAATTCCATAAAGTAAGAAGAGAAGTAATAACAAAACAAATTAAAGATAATTTAGAATATTATATATTATTACATAATAAATTTGCAGAAAATAATGGAATTACATATACATTTACTGTACCTGAGGTAAAAGATACAGATTGGGAAAATGCTATTACAGATATGTCTGTATTTGCATTTGTACAAGGTATACCAATGGTAAGTGGGGAATATTATAATAATTATGGTATAGCAGGAGCTAAGGTAATAAATAAAGAATTATTTTATGGATTGCCACCTGAAACTGCGCAAATAGAGCCAGGAAAGGTACCAACATATTATTCAAGCAGACATATTGGTTCAGCAAAAACATATTTATTTGAAAGAAATAATGCACGTGTTTTTGATAATCCAAAAGATGCAGCAGATTATGGATATTATCCTAATATAGATGGAAATATAGAGCAGGTAGAAGAATTAGAAAGAGATGTATGGGATATAGATATAATAAAAGAAGGATTTAATTGTATAAAAGCAGGTGATGTAATATCTATACCAATAATTTTATCAGATGATATAATTCCATCTGAAATAAAATGGGTGCAAGGAGAAGAGTCAAGATATTATTTCTCAAGTGCAGGAAATGCTAAAAATATTGGTACAAAACGTGTACAATATGATGCAGGAAAAGTATTAGATACTGCAGTAGATATTACTGTACAAGATGGAACTAATATTTCATGGCAATATGCACAACGAGAAGGAAAAAGAGTAGTATTTATTGTGTTAAATGCAGGATATGCACCAACTTCTGTTGGAACTACATCATATACAATATTTATTAGAGATATGGAAGGTAATAGTAAAGTTGCAACTATATCATTAAATATAGTAAATAACAATGATATGATAATATCTCAAACATCAAGTAAAACAGATAATGATACAGATCCTAATAATACTATTACAGGAACTTTTAGTTATAGAAATTGGAGTAATTTATTAAAAGAAGATACTCCTAATAATAAAGATTTAGATTTAACAAATGATACATATATGGCATATTGGGCAAAAGGAAAACTAAATGGTTTAACAATTGAGTCATATTATGAAACATTACTTCAAGGAAATTCTGTATCAGGGGTAAATGAACTTAACCAAACAGGAACAAATTCATGGTCATTTAATGTAAATGAATATGGATACTATACAGTATTTGTTTGGGACTGTACTGGAGAACCTTGGGTAGGGGAAATAATTATTCTTCCTGAATTAAAAGTTACATATAGAATAGATGCATATGGACCAGATATTGCTACAGGAAATAATATGTTAATAGAGACAATTGAGTATGATGAACTAGGTAATATAATATCTGGATCAACAGAAATAGAGCAGCAAATAGATTATGGAAAGGTATATATAGAAATTAATAGAACATTAGAGCAATTGAAGTATGTAGAATATAAAAAAGGTAATTTTGATGTAACTGCTAATGCAAGTGCTGGTATAGAGGCATATGTACCTAATACAGGAACTAATATTAAAGGAATAAACACATTTGATTTAACAGAAAACAACTATTACACTGTATATGTCGAAGATGTTATATCTGCAAAAGAATGTGTACAAATTAACTTTGAGTTAATAACAAGTGCATTTATACCAAACTTTAATAATTGGATTATACCAGATTTAGAATATCAGAAAAAAGAAAAATCTGTAACTAATACATGGTATTGTGATGTAAATATGGATGACCCAAGTTGTATACTAGGAACACATTATGATATTGTTAATCATAGTAAAGGAACAATAAAGTCTCGTGAGACTGGCAGCAGATTTGAACCTATTATAAGAACTCAAAATACATTAACTTTTGGAGGGTATGAAAGTGAAAGCTATTCAGACATTATTTTTACAAATGCAGATCCAAAATATGAAATAGTATTTAGATATACAATAAATGATGCTGATGTATCTTATCATAGTTCTAAAGGAGCAGGTTTCTTATTTGATTGTAATGTAACTACTACAACTAGAAGTGATGGATATAAAAATTATACTTTAAATTCAGCTTATTTACTATTATATGAAAAATCTAGCATAAATCTATATCGAGTTAATAGTAGTAGTAATTTAACAGGAGTAAGGAATAGTTCGCTTAGTTTAGTCTCAACAGGTAATAGTAGTACAAAGCTTTCAGGAGGAATACATGAAACTAGATTAGAAATTAGACAAATAAATGATACACAGCAAAAATTAGTATTAAAAGAAAAAAATTCATCTGGAAATTGGCAAGAACTTATTAATACGACAATTTCTCATAATAAGCAAACTGAAAATGCATATGGAGTAATAATGAAACATTCTAGTCATGCGTGTGAATATGTATCAGCATTTAAATTTAATAATATGAGTATAATACAAAAAGATTATGCAAATTAAAATATATAGTAATTGTACATAGTTTAAATATGTACAATTACTATTATTGAATAGGGAGGAATAGTAAATGTTTAAAAATAAAAAGATATTAATTGGTATAATAATTATTATCTGTATAGTAGTTATTATAGGAATATTGTGTATCATAAATATTAATTCTAAGAAGAGAATTGCAGCAAATATATTAGAATATATAAATGATAGTATTGTAGAAAATAATGATAATATAACAAAAGAATATATAGATAATAATATATCAAAAGTAGATAAAGAGTCAGCTACACAAATGATAACTCTATATGAAGAATATCAAGATAATCAAATAGAAAAATTATACAATGAATTTAAAGAACAAATATTAAAATACAATTATTCATTTGATGTAGACAGTTTAAATAATATTGAAAATATACAAAGTGAACAATTAAAAAACATAATAGAAAAAATTCGTAATAATGGATATAAATTTAAGAAAGTATGGGGAGATATAATAATAGTAAAAGATTATTCTCAATTTACAGAATATACTGAATATGTTTCAGAAGATAAAAAGATATATTTAAATATACAAAATAATTATGAGACACAATTATATTTATATAAGGATATAACTAGTTTATTAAATACAATTATAGAAACAGAAAATAGCATTAAAAAGATTAAAGATACTTTAATAAAAGAAGATGCAATTGAAGTTTATGGCAATATGTTATTATTAGTTATTGAAGGTGATGAAATATATGTTCCAAAGGCATATGGGGAAGAGGATAATATACAAATCATTAGTGAAATACAAACATGTATAAGTGAAAATGCTAATACTGTGACAGCAAATATTTTAAATAGCTATGTTGAAACATTAAAACAAGACAATTACGAATATAGAGATAATGGTGAACAATTAACCAGTGATATTAGAAATAATATTAGTAGTTATTTTAAATAAATTATAATTTAACAAATAAAAAATATCGTTTTTAAAAACGATATTTTTTTATATAAAGACATCGTGTATAAAAAAATTTAAAATTTAAAGGAGATGTCTCATAAACTAATTATTGAACTTTTTCGGTATCAACTTCAGATATATCAATTTGTCTTGTATGAAGTGTATGTGACCATTCTTTTTTATCCATATCTATAATACCTTGAATTGTAATAGGTACCCAAGTTAAGTTATATATAGGATATACAAAAAATCCTAATAAAACTTTCCAGTTAGCTTTTCTTTCAGCTATCATAACAAGTGGTCCATATAAAGTTTGTGCTAACATTATTACTGTAAATATATATGTTGGTACAAAGTTTGACATTGTGAAAAATGTTCCTGGTTCTGCTACTATTGATAGGTAACCTATTAATGTTACTATACCGAATAATAATATTCTTAAAGGTTGTACCATATATAAAGCTATATCAAATGCTTTAACATTTCTTTCTTTAACAGCTTTTTTCATAAGTGGTATGAAAAATCTTTTTGTACAATCTGCAAAACCTTGCATCCATCTTTTTCTTTGTTTCCAAGATTGAGCTAAGGTTAATGGTTTTTCATCATATATAATTGCATCATATGCAAATGCAACTTTTTCATTGTTCATTACTAATTTAGCAGTAAACTCTAAATCTTCTGTTAAACAAGTAGCTCCCCAACCTAATTCTTTTATTAAATCTGTTGATACACCAAAACCTGTTCCAGATAATCCACAAGATATTCCTAAATGATATCTTGGAAGTTGATATAATCTGTTTGACATCCAGAATCCTATTGAATATGAAAGAGATATCCATGAATCAAATGGATTTTTACTATCAATATATCCTTGAACAGCTTTATATCCTTTACAGAATTGTTTATTCATTTCTAATAAAAAGTTTTTGTGTACTAAATTATCTGCATCAAATATACAAAATGCATCATATTGTTTTTCTCCAGCAAATAATTTATCAAAACACCATTCTAATGCATATCCTTTACCTTTTTGAACATTATTAAAACGTATAAATACATTAGCACCATGTTCTTTAGCTATTTGTGCAGTATTATCTGTACAGTTATCTGCTATTATGTATATGTCATATAAAGCTTTTGGATAATCTATTTGTGCTAGACTATCTACTAATTGAGCTATAACAGCTTCTTCATTATGTGCAGAAGCAATTAAAGCAAATCTTTTTTGTGGTTTAACATCTTTTCCTTTTGGTTCTCTAAATTTAATCCATCCAAATACAGATACGACAAAGAAGTATATTCCCAATGCTAATACTGCGTATTGTATTATTTGTGATAATACATAGGTTATTTCGTTCATTTTATTCCTCCTAAAATATTATATCTCATACGTATATAATTATACTATTTTATGTTAAATATGTAAATCTTTTTTATCAATTTTTTATAAAAAATTACATATTTTTAATGTTTTTACAATAATATTTAAGATTTACGGATAAGTGCAATTGAAAAATTTTATGAAAATAGAATAAAAAAAGAAAATATGACATATTGACAAATAAAATAAGAGGTAGTAAAATATGCTTAAATAGAGGTAATTTTATGAAAGAAAAAGGAAAAGAAAATAACTTTATTATGCAAGCTAAAAAGACTGGTAGAATAAAAGATGGAAAATATGCTTTTATTGAATATCTAGCTAAGGATGAATGGCATAAAGGAAAAATAGAAAATGTTTTATGTAAGAAGAAAGTTCAGTATTATTACAATATTGGGGATATAGTATTTGTAAAAGATTATGAATATTTAGACGGAAGTGTTGGTACAAAGCATTTGTTTGTAATAATAGATAAAAAGTTTACAGCTGTTCCAATTGAATATTGGTGTATGATTATTTCATCAAATTTAAATAAATTAAAATATAGTCAAAATATATTATTACAAAAAGATAATATAAATGGATTAAACAAAGACAGTGTTATTAAAACAGATGTTATATATAATTTTTTAAAGGAACAAATATTATTTAAGGTAGGAGAAGTAGACTTAGATACAATCAACACATATAAAGAAATGTTCTTAAATAACTAAAATAATTGAATATATATTTAGATTTAACTAATAATAATTTTGAGGTGTTAGTTATGTTTAAACCAAATGAAATATATTATGAAAAAGATATAATAAATTATGAACTAGGTAGATATTTATTAGAAAAATATAAAGATGTCCCTAGAAAAATAATAGAGAATCATAATAATATTTTGGAGATGAGAAGTAAAGAAAATAAAGAATTTCCAAAAATGAAACAAAATTTAATTATTGGTATTAGAAAAACACATAAATATGTACTTAATTTTAAAGTATCAGATTATTTGGTACCATATACTTCATCTGGTTGCACAGCTATGTGTTTATATTGCTATCTTGTTTGTAATTATAATAAGTGTGCATATTTAAGATTGTTTGTTAATAGAGAACAAATGTTAGATAGGATTATAAAGAAAGCTAATGAAAATAGTAATTTAGTTTTTGAAATAGGAAGTAATAGTGATTTAATTCTTGAAAATACTATTACTAATAATTTAGTATGGACTATTGAAAATTTCGCAAAAGAAAATAAAGGATATTTAACATTTCCAACTAAATTTGACATGGTAGACAATATTTTAAATATAAATCATAATAAAAGAGTAATTATTAGAATGAGTGTAAATCCTAATAAAATTATATCTAAAGTAGAACTTGGAACATCTAATCTAGAAAATAGAGTTAAAGCTATTAATAAATTAGCTGATGCTGGCTATAGGGTAGGAATTCTTCTTGCTCCAATAGTCTTAATTGATGGATGGAGGGAAGAATATTTAGAGTTAATTAAATATCTAAAAGGGAATTTATCTCAAAAAGTGAAAAAAGATATGTTTTTTGAACTTATTTTAATGACTTATAGTTATATTCATACACAAATTAATAAAGAAGCATTTCCAAATGCAATTAATTTATTTGATAAAGAACTAATGACTGGCAGGGGAAGAGGAAAATATGCATATAAAAATGAAGTTAGAATAGAAGTAGAGGAATTCTTTAAGAAAAATTTAGAAAAATATTTTCCTAATAATCCAATATTATATATATCATAAAATATATGTGAATAAAAATATAATTTAAAACATATATATAGCTAGAAGGAGTGATATATATATGAGTGGATTTTGTGGGTGGTTAGATTTTAATAAAACTTTAGAAAATAGAAATGAAATATTATTTAATATGACAGATAGTCTAATTGTTAGAAATAATGATGAAAAAAAATATTATCAAGATGATAATATAAATATTGGGTGTAAAAATCTGAAAGATATATTAAGTTATAAGAATAATTATTTATTAGAAAAGATATGTAATAATAAAAAATATGTTATAGCTTTTAGTGGAGAAATATATAATTCAAAAGAATTAATAAAAAAATTTAAAACAAATGGAATACATATTGAAGAAGAGTCAGATACGGAAGTTGTTTTAAATTCATATATTTTGTGGAAAGAAAAATGTGCTAACTATTTAAATGGTGTTTTTGCTTTTATTGTATGGGATAAAGATGATAATAAAATATTTATGGCAAGAGACCATTTTGGTGTAAAACCATTATTTTATACAATTTCTAATAATGTATTAGTATTTGCCTCAGAAATAAAAGCGCTATTTGAGTATCCAGCTGTAAATCCAATAATTAATAAAGATGGAATTTGTCAATTATTTGGATTAGGCCCAGCTAGAATAGAAGGAAAATGTGTTTTTAAAGATATATATGAAATAAAACCTGCTTCGTATATGATATATACAAAACTAATGAAAAAAGAGATAAAATATTGGGATTTAAAATCACATAAACATACAGATGATATTGAAGAAACTATATCTAATGTAAAGAGTCTTTTAAATAAATCAATTATAGATAGATTAGTATCAGAAAAAAATGTTGGAACAATGCTTTCAGGAGGTTTAGATTCAAGTATAATAAGTGCAGTAAGTTCAAAAGAATATGAAAAGAAAAATAAAGTATTAAAAACATTTTCAGTGGATTATATAGGAAATGATGTTAATTTTAAAGCCAGTGATTTTCAGCCAGATTCAGATAATAAATATATAGAAATTATGAAAGAAAAATATGTTTTAGAACATAAAGATATTAAATTAGATAATGAAGTATTAATAAAGGGACTTAAAGAAGCGGTAAGGGGGAGAGATTTGCCAGGGATGACAGATGTAGATGTATCATTACTAGAATTTTGCAAAGAAATTAAAAAAGCTGTTTCAGTTGTTTTAAGTGGTGAATTTGCTGATGAAATATTTGGAGGGTATCCATGGTTTTATAGGGAAGAGTGTTTAAATTCAGATACTTTTCCATGGTCAATTTCATTGGATACAAGAGAAAAAATAATTAATAAAAAATATAAAGATATAAATTTAAAACAATATGTAGATAATATATATAATGAATTTATTAAACAAGTTCCAATTTGTGAAGAAGATACTGAATTAGATAAAAAGATAAAAAAATTGATGTATTTAAATATTCATTGGTTTGGAGCTACGCTAATAGATAGAACAGATAGAATGAGTATGTTTGCAGGAATAAATGTACGTACACCGTTTACAGAATATAAATTAGCTGAGTATGTATGGAATATACCATGGGAAATAAAAACAATATTAAATAGGGAAAAGGGATTACTTAGAAAAGCATATGAAGATATTTTACCTAAAGAGGTAGATATGAGAAAGAAGAGTCCTTATCCAAAAACATATAGTCCAGAATATACAGAAAAAATTAAAAATATATTATTAGAAATATTAAATAATGAAAATGAACCAATACATCAATTAATAGATAAAGAAGAAGTATTAAATATTATATATAATTTAGATGAAACATTTACAAGACCATGGTTTGGTCAATTAATGACAGGACCACAATTTATGGCATATTTAATTCAAATAAATATATGGTTAATTGAATATAATATAAAAATAGAAGCATAAAGAAAATTCCCCAAGAATAAATCTTGGGGAATAATTCATTTTAAACTGTGGGACGAGAAGGACGGCTGCTGGAAGCAGTGTCATTATCAACATCAACAGAAGGTCTGCTAGTTGGTACTTCTTCATCAGAAGTTGTGTCTACCACAGGACGAGAGGGACGGCTACCATTGCTAGTAGTTGTATCATCGTCATCATTGTTAGTTGTAAGGTTTACAGTAGGACGCTCAGGACGAGAATTATTACTGTTATTGTATGAAGAGTTGTTACTATTTGAAGAAGATGGTGAATAATCACCTGTATCAACTACAGGTCTCTCGGTTCTTTCTTCATAATCATCATCGTCGTAACGGCCATAATAATCATCATCGTCATCATAACGGTTATTGTAGCGGTCGTTATAACGATCATCGTCATAACGGCTGTTGTAATAATCATCGTCATCATCATTATAGCTGTTGTCAAATTCAAGGTCATAAATTGTATCAATTGCAGCTATAAGAGGATTATTACTTTCACCCATGAGGTTCACTAAGATAGTAATAATCTCTTCGCGAGTGATTTCATCATCCGGATAAAAACGACCATTACCTCTACCACTTACTAATCCTTGTTCATAAGCTCTATCACAATATACCTCAGCCCAATGGCCTTCTGTGTCTGTGAAGGAGCTACCTCTACGATAATTTTCTGTTTCAAGTGCGAAATAATCAACAGTTCTAAGAACCATTGTAAGAGCTTCAGCTCTTGTTATTTCATTTTCAGGCTTAAATTCTCCGTCAGGATAGCCGTTAACAATACCAGTAGAAGACAATCTTGTAATCATCTTGTATGAAGAAGAAGACATGAAGTCATTATCATCATCAAAGTCCATTACTCTTGAACTAGGAAGCAAGCCAAGTTCATCACAAAGCTCAGCGATAAGAAGTGCAACTTCTTCGCGATTTGCTTCATCTGTAAGGTCTTCGTCAACATCAACAGCATTAATGCGATCAAGATCGAACCAATCACTGTAATTTCTACTTGCAGCAAAAGCTGCTGTAGTACCCATAACCAACATTGCTGCTACCAATACGATAGCAAAAAACATTTTCTTAAACATAAAAAATTCTCCTTTTTCTTTTAAAAAATTTATTTTTGTTTATATAAATCCCAAAATGGGATGTTAAAAAAATTATGCTAATATATTAACACGCTAGCAACAAAGATGCTAAGCGAATAAAAAAGAAGAATACTTAACGCCTAGAAACAAAAAATAAAGTTTCTATTGAAATTAAATATTCGATTATCAATTATATTATACTATAAAATAGAGGAAAAATCAACTAATGTTTACATAATATACACGCTGTTTTTTAGTTTTTGAAAATTTTTTTATTTTTTTTGAAAAAAGGTGTTGACAAAAATAAATTAATTATATATAATAAGGATACTTTGATGCAGGTGTAGTTCAATGGTAGAATTCCAGCCTTCCAAGCTGGCTATGTGGGTTCGATTCCCATCACCTGCTCCAAAAACGATACTTATTGTATCGTTTTTTTTGACTTTTTAGACCTCATGTGATATACTATCAAAAAAAATTTAAAACTAAATACATTAATTTATTTAATGTATAAAGTAGTAGGAGGAGTAGATATTATGATACAAACTATGTTAAAATTTAAAAGATTAGAACTTCGGTTTAAATTATTAATTATTACAGGTATTTTAACAATTATTAGTAGTATTATATATTGGATTTGGAATCCAATATTTTTAACAGTTTCTTGTACACTTTTTATGTGTTTAGTCTTTTATAACTTATATATAACTATAAAAGAATCAGCAATACTAAGAGATAGGCAAGAAAACAAACAGGAAGAAGATTGTAAAAATGGAGTAATATTAAGATTTACTTTAGGACTTGGAATTCCTGGTATAATAATGGGATTATTAGTTTTGTGGTTATATACTTTTAATATGTAGATATAAAAATATTGCATACTAAGTTTAGTATGCAATATTTTTTGGGGTTATTTTTTCATCATATCTTCATACATTTGTCTGTATGGATCTGTTGCGAGAAGTTCTTTTCTGAGTCTATCATACATTTTATGAGTTTTTTCATGAACAAATTTTGACCAATATTCAAAATCGTCTCTTACAAGCGCTTCTCTAAGTTTCGTAGCAGATATAGGAATTCTACTACGAGGCATTACATGTTCAGCGGTATCTTGGATGTCCTCAGGATCAAACCATTTACTACGAAATTCATCATTACCATATACCATAAGAGAGGGGGCTTTTCGAATATGCAATTTTACATTTTTTAAAACGTAACGACCCCAATCAGCTGTTATATCATTTTCGTTAGTTAGATCATTTAATTCTTTCACAATAAATGTATCATTATCTTTTCCATATATTTCACGAATTACATCAATTCGTGTTGATGGTAGATAAGGATTTCTTAATGTTCCAGATTCTTGTGCAGAGCCAACTAATATTAAGACTCTGTCACAATATTTTAATGCAGTTTGAACTAAAAGATCATGTCCGATGTGATAATGCTGAAACCGTCCTACAATTAATGCTACGTCCTCAGGCTTCTTATACATAATAAAACCTCACTTTCATAATTTTTAATTTTCTGTATTATATCACGGTTGTAAACATAATTCAAGTATGTATATAATCAGATAATTTGATGTTTATCATAAATGTAGGTTATCATATTAATTACTAGATATAATTTCAATAAGTTTTTGGGTGCAATAACTTGGCATATAATTTTTTTTAGTTAATACAACTATTTTGTGTTTAGGAAGAGAAGGAATCGTATTTATTGTAAATAGTTCTTTGTTTTCTAATTCTTTTTTCACAAAATCTTTAGCAACAAAACCAATTCCCATACCAATTCTAGCAAATTCAATAATTAACGCATAACTTGAAAGTTCAATATCACTATTTATTTTTATATTATTCTCATTCAAAAATTTATCTAATATTCTTCTTGAATTAGAATTTGGTTGTTGCAGTAAAATAGGGTAGTTTACTAATTTTTCTATAGGAATATTATTTTTAGTTAATTCAATAAAATCACTATTACATATGAATGAATATTGTATATCTTGTGAATATTCAATATTAAAGTTTTTAAAATTTAGATTATCATTTGTAATTATAGCTATATCTATTTTACCATTTTCTAATTTATTTAATATTTCCGATGTCATACTTGTATCAATATTTATACTTACTTTAGGATATTTATCATGAAATTTTTCAAGATGATCTATTAAAAAATATTTTGTTAATGTTGTTCCAATACCAATGCGAATATTACCTGTTTCTAAGTCTTTTAAACTAGCTAATCTATTTTCTCCTAGTTTTAAATTTTCCATAGCATTAGAAACATGTTCATATAATACTTTTCCTTCATTTGTTAAAATTACTCCTCTTTTAGTACGTATAAATAAAGTTGTTTCTAATAAATCTTCTAATTTTTTAATATCCATTGTAACTGCTGGTTGTGAAATATATAAACTTTCAGCAGCTCTTGTTATATTACCTAATCTAGCAACAGTATAAAATATTTTATATAATTCAATATCTATTTCCATCATAATCTCTCCTTATTATATGTATAAAAAATATATATTTTGATTATAACATTATATGTGATATAATTCAAGCAAAGGAGGAGATAATTATGTTACTGATTGGACTAATGGGCAAGTCAGGGAGTGGTAAAACTTTAATAAGTAATTTGCTTAAAGAAAGAGATAATAGTTTGCAAGTTATAGATATAGATAAAATAGGTCATAATTCACATAAAGATTTATATGTAAAAACACAATTACTTAAATCATTTGGGAAAGATATTTTTGATGAAAATGGAGAAGTGGATAGAAAAAAATTATCTTCTATTGTATTTAAAGATGAACAAATGATGGAAAAATTATGCTTAGCTACATATGAATATATGGTAAGAAAAATAGATAAATTAATTTCTCAAAGCGAAATAACTATTTTAGATTATGCACTGCTTCCGAAAACAAAATATTTTAATATGTGTGATGTGAAAGTTTTAGTAGAAGCAACATATGAAGAAAGAAGTAATAGAGTAATTTTAAGAGATAATATTTCAACTGAAAAATATGATGAAATAAATTCAAATAGCTTAGATTATTCTAATTTATCTTTTGATTATGTTATTAAAAACAACAAAGACATTAATTATTTAAGAAAGGTTGTAGGTGAGATTTATGAAAAAAGTATTGTATCCAGGTAGTTTTGATCCAATAACTTATGGGCATATGGATGTTGTAGAGCAAGCACTTAATATTTATGACAGGGTAATAATTGCAGTACTAAAAAATGAAAGCAAAAGTAGAGGCTGGTTTACACTTGAGGAAAGAAAAGAGTTAATAAAAGCAATATATAAAGATAATCCAAAAGTTGAAGTAATAACATCTGACGCTAATACAGCTGTTGTAGATGTAGCTTTAAGTAATGGTTGTACTACATTAGTAAAAGGATTAAGAGATGTAACAGATTTTGAATATGAAAGAAAAATGGCTGCTCTTAATTTAATGTTATCAGACAACAAAGTTAATACTATAACATTATTTGCTAATCCTGAGCATACAACAATTTCCTCATCAAATGTAAAAGCAATATATAATATTGGTAAAAAAATAACTTCTTTTGTTCATCCAATTATTGAGAAAGCAATAAATGAAAAATATTCAAAATAGGGGTAAATATTATGAAAAAATTAATTGTTATACCATTAGGTACAGTTTCACCTTATTGCAAACAAAATATGAATTGTCCATGTTTTCTAATAAAGTATGAAAACAATAATATATTATTAGATTGTGGAAATGGAATTACAAGATTAATGAATTTTCCAACTGATTTAGATAATCTTCATGTTTTTGTATCACATTTTCATAAAGATCATTATGGAGACTTGGGTGCTATCCAATATGCTTCTTTTGTATATCATAATCTTGGTGTTACAAAACAACCAATAAAAATATATCTTCCAGAAAATGATTTTAATTTTAGTAAGCAAGAAATATTATCAAATAATGAAGCTTATGCGAATTATTATGATATATCTGAAGGCAAAGAATATATTATTGGAGATTTAAAAGTATCTTTTCATAATAATAATTCTCATACTATTGAAACATTTACAATAAAAGTTGAAACAGCAGACTTTAAAGTAGTATACACATCAGATGTAGGAAATACAAATATTGAAGGTTTAGCTAAATTTTGTAATAATGCAGATTTGTTAATTTGTGAAAGTTCGTTTTTGAAAAAACATAATTCAAATAGCAAAACACATTTAACAGCATATGATGCAGCAAATATTGCAAAACAAGCAAATGTTAAAAAATTATTATTAACACATTTTTGGCCTGAAGAAAATAAAAAAGAATATTTAAGAGAAGCTAAAAGTGTATATAAAAGAACAAAAGTTGCAAAGGAAGGTAAGAAAATTGTATTAAGGAGCTGAGAATAATGATAATAGATTTACATGTTCATACAATATATTCAGATGGTGAAAAATCACCATTAGAAATATTAAAAATGTGTAATGACAATAGTATTTCAACAGTAGCTATTACAGACCATGGTAATATTTTAGGGGCAAAAAAAGCTATTAAAGAAAATCCTTATCCTAATATTAAAATTATACCTGGTATAGAGTTAACAGCAATATATTCTAAAAAAGGATGTAATCTTCATATTTTAGGATATAATATAGACTTAGAAAATAAAGAACTCAACAATTTAAGTAATGCAATTATGGAAGATGCTGAAAGAAGAGTTAAATCTTTTATTGAA
Organism: Clostridiales bacterium; assembly: GCA_015056545.1. GTDB lineage: Bacteria > Bacillota > Clostridia > TANB77 > SIG350 > SIG350. Next base: position 32,992 of record SVGE01000002.1, read on the forward strand.
CAGTTGAAAATATGTTACAATATATCTTTTCAACAAAAAGATATTGATGAGATATTTAATTCAGTTGGAAATATTGGAAGACCAGATGTAGCTAAATTATGTGTAAAATATGGATATGCTAAGACTGTACATGAAGCATTTAAAAAATTACTTGATCCTCTTGAAGATAAAGTAGAAAAGAGGAGAGTAAGACCTACTGCAAAAGACTGTATAGAATATATACAAAATGCGGGAGGAATAGCTTGTCTAGCTCATCCAATTGAGTTAAAAAAAGATATGGATGAATTAAAGGAATATATTGCTGAACTAAAAGGGTATGGACTTAAAGCAGTTGAAGTTTATCAGAGTAAACATACAAAAGAATATAGCAGACAGTTACTTGAAATAGTAAATGAACTTGGTCTTTTGTATAGTGTTGGAAGTGATTATCATGGACCTATAGTTTCACCAGATATTGAAATAGGTAGTGGTAAGGAAAATAACTTAAATATTAGCAATGTTAGTATATTAAATAACTTGTGAGGTGACTATTATGAAAAGAGTCGAATTATATGTTAATTCAACAAAACAAAAGGCAATAATGCTTTCAAATCAAATACAAGAAGAACTTCTGAAAAGTGGTTATGAAATAGTTCGGGAAGCACCTGATATAATTATAGGCTTTGGTGGTGATGGAACACTTCTAAATCTTTTAAGAGAAAGAACTTATTCATTAGGAGCCAAGTATATTGGAATTAATTGTGGAACATTAGGTTTTATGCAAGACTTTGAAGTAACAGATATTCACCAATTTGTGCAAGATATACCAAATTATATACAACAAAAAATTAATCTTATATCACTTGAAGCTATAAATGGAAAAGAGAAGAAAGTATTTAATGCACTAAATGATTTTAATATTCAAAATAAGAATAATAAGACATTTAGAGCAAAGGTTGAAATAAGCAATGAATTTCTTGAAGATTATATAGGAACAGGTATTATTTTCTCAACACCAACAGGTTCAACAGCACATAATTTATCAGCAGGTGGTAGTGTAATTTTCCCAGAAATTGAAGTTATACAGATAACGCCAAGAGAAGCTATTGCTAATAGAGAAATGCATTGTTTACCTAAAAGTATTTGTATTCCTAGAAATCTAACTGTTAGTTTATCTCCAAATAATGAGGAAGAAATAGAAATACTTTCTGATGCGGATACTGTATATACAGGAAAATATGAAAGAATTAATATTTACAAATCTAATTTGTCATTAACAAAACTGACAGACAAAAATAGTAGTTTTGTAAAAAAGATACGGGAAAAGCTTATTTAAAAAACAAAAACACATTTCATTTAGAAGTGTGTTTTTTTATACAAAACTATTGAAAAGTTAAAAAACATATGTTATATTACAAACAGAAAAGAGGTGTAAGAAAATGTCAAATAAACCTAAGCCAAACTGCCAGAAAGTGCTAAATACTAGGGGGGGGGGATGTTTATAGTATAAAAACATCTTTAATTGACATGCAAAAAAATACAAAGAACTTAAGAATATATTACGAGAAAACGTAGTATAGTCTTAGGTTCTTTTAATTTGCCAAAATTAAAAAACAAATAATTTGGCAATAATAAAATAAAGAACTGAGGAAGGGAGGAAAAAATAAAATAAAAAAACATCAACAAAACAGTTGAAGTTAAACTGAAAGTGTTATACAATAAAATTGTATAAGAAAATTAAATTTAAAGGAGGAAAAAATCATGAAAAATTTAAGTAAAAGAGCTGGAATCAGCTTAGTTGCATTAATTGTAACAATAATTGTGCTAATAATATTAACTGCTGCAGTTATAGTTACGTTTATGGAAGGTGGAATAATAGACAGAGCAAAGGAAAGTGTATTTAAAAGTGATATAAGAACATATCAAGAAATATTAGCAGTAAAAAGAGCAGAAGAACAAATAAAGTTAGCAACAGGAAATGGCGAAGAAGAATTAAAATTAATAGACAAAACAATAACAGGGGAAGAAATAAAAGATATATTACCAGAATTTAAAGTAGAAGAATATGGAGAATTAATAGAAGTAGCAAATGGAGAAATAGTAGCAAAAAAAGAATTAGATGAAGAAGTTATGCAAGAAAAATGGTTAATAGAATTAGGAATAGGACTAGGAAGTAAAATTGGTAATATAGGAATTGTTCATAATGATATTATTCCAGAAGGTGGAACTTATTATAAAGGGATTAAATCTGTAGATGGCCCAGAAGGAACACCTGTTTATATGGTAGGAGATTATTCAACTGCAGAAGAGGTATTTAGTGAAGGAGATAATTTCCCAAATTTAGAAACAGGAGATGTTTATGTATATGGGGATTATGAATATAGATATAATTCTGAACTTACATCTATGTATTATATTTGGAATGGAGATATTTTTAAAAATGGTTGGGGAGTTGCTGTTAGAGAGCAAAACAAATCCGAGTATGGAGATATTTTAACTACTATTAATGGTAGTAATATTATAAGTATGAGAGCTACATTTTGTGGGTTTGGTAATTTGGAAAATGCACCATCAATTCCAAATACAGTAGCAATATTAGGAGAAACTTTTTTATCTACATCTATAACACAAGCTCCAATAATTCCAGGAAGTGTTACAGATATGGGATTTACTTTTTCTTCAAGCAGTATTGTTAATGCTCCTACTATACCGTCTAACGTTATTTATTTAGACCATATATTTGAAGGTTGTGCATCATTAACAGGTACAATCGAAATTAATTCTAATACATCAAATTATTCGGGTGCATTTATTGATACTGTTCAACCTATTACTCTAACAGGTTCTTCTACAAAACTAGCAGAAATAGCAGCAACAGCAAACAATGGAAATGTAACTGTGGCAACTAAATAAAATAACAACAAAAATACAGTATTTATGCTGTATTTTTGTTTTGTGCTTGTAAAATAAGCAGAGATGTATTAATATATTTATGTTAATTTATATATAAGGAGGTTGTTGTAGTTATGGAAAATGTAAAATTATTTGATGCATCTTTTGATAAATATGCAAAAAATTATGATAATGCAAGACCTAAATATCCAGAGATTATGTATGAGGATATAATAAAGTTTTGCAAACTGTCTGCTAAAGATGAAATTTTAGAAATAGGATCTGGAAGCGGATTAGCTACAAAAGAATTTGCTAAAATAGGTTCAAAGATTATATCAGTTGAACCAGGAGATAATTTAGTAGAGGTTGCTAAATATAATTTATCTGAATATACAAATATTGAATATATTTGTGATACATTTGAAAATTGTAATTTTTCTGAAAAACAATTTGATAGTATTATATCTGCAACAGCTTTTCATTGGTTAGATAAAGAAACTAAATATATGAATACAGCAAAATGTTTGAAAGATAATGGTTTTTTAATATTATTTTGGAATAGTTTTTGTAGAGATAATTCAGATGTAATGAAAAAAATAGATGAAGTATATGATAAACATTTATCTGGAGTATATGCTAAAAAAGGAGATGTTAATACAGGTGTTTTAAATAAAGTAATAACTAGAGAACAAGAAATAATAAATAATGAATATTTTTATTTAGCAAGTTTAAAAAGATATAAGACTGAATATTTGTATGAAGCTCAAAGTTATGCAGCTTTATTAAATACATTTCCAGAGATTATTAAATTAGATGAGAATACTAGAAAAGTATTTTTTGAAGATATTATGAAAGTAATAGGGGATAGTGGAAGTAAAATTAAGTTACCTGTAATGACAACTGTATACATATTAAGAAAAAAAGAGCAATTTACAAATGATTTTGGAACAAATATTCAGGATATTTATTCATTTGAAGAAAATGAAATTAGAATGTAGAATTAAAAAAGAGGTTGTCAGTAGACTTCCTCTTTTAATGTATATCATTAGAATGATTTTATTGAATACTTATTTACTAAATCAGTAATTTCATCGTGAACTTTTCCATTACTAATAATTGCTCCATCTATATCTTGGTCATATCTTTGTTCATCTCCAAATAAATTTGTTACTTTACCACCCGCTTCTTCAACAATAACTTTAACTGCAGCAATATCACAATTTTTATGTTTTGTTCCAGGAAATAGGGCTAAATTAAATTCACCATTAGCAACACACATTCCAGCTCTTATAACACTTCCTAAACTTACACAATATGATTTTTCTATAAGTTCTTTTATTGGCCCACTTATATTATAATATTGTTCTTTCGGCATTATATCTACATTAGAAACACTTCTTATATCATTAAAATCTATATCATTTACTTTTATTTTTTTGTTGTTTTGGTATGCTCCTTTTCCTTTAATTGCAGAATATAAGTTATTAGTGAATGGATCGTATACAACACCAACAATTGGTTTTCCATGAACAACTAATGCAAGAGAAAATACAGCAGTAGGAATGTGTCTTGCATACATTGCTGTTCCATCTACTGGATCACATACCCAAATATAATTACTGTTTCCAAATTGATCTTCTTCACCATCAACAGAATGTGTTGGAAATACTTTTTTTACTTGTTTGATTAAATAATCATTTATTTCAGTATCAGCTTTTGTTACAATTGTTTGATCAATTTTATAGCTAGCACCATTATTAGTTTTAAAATATTTCAACATTATTTTTCCAGCTTTATAAGCTATATTCTTAGCAAATTCTAAATATTTTTCTTCAATTTTCATGTTTTTCTCCTTAGTATTATATATTATCATTTTTATTATATTATAAATATTTTAATATTGCTATACCTTTACTAAAAAAATAAAAATAGTTGCTTATTTATTAAAAAAATGTTAAAATATTATTGTATGAAAATTAAATAAAAATGCTGAATCTTTGTAAAAAGAGCCGAGGAACCAATTTTGGGGTGTATCATATAAATGAGGGAAACCTTTTATTCCTAACCCGTCAGCTAACTTGGCAAGCTATATAAGAGGAAAATAACTAAGTCATAGGATTTTCCTGTGATTTTTTGTTTTCACAAAAGATGAGAGGAGATAGATAATATGAAAAATAGTAAAATTAGTGTAATTGTACCAATATATAATGTGGAAAATTATTTGAATAATTGTATAGATAGTATAATTAATCAAACATACTCAAATTTAGAAATAATATTAGTAGATGATGAATCAACAGATAATTCAGGAAAAATTGCAGACGAATATATTAAAAAAGATAATAGAATTAAAGTTATTCATAAGAAAAATGGAGGATTATCTGATACGAGAAATGCAGGAATAGAAATTGCTACAGGGGATTATTTAATGTTTATCGACTCAGATGATTTTTTCCCTATAAATGCATGTGAAGTTTTAGTAAATAAAATTGAAGAAAAGCAAGCTGATTATGTAATCGGAAATTATATTAATACCCAGGAGAATGGAAAGCTATGGGAAAAGCCTATTTTTAATACAGAGAAATATAAAGAGTTTGAATTAAGTATAAAAGATTATAAAGATTCTTTTTATATAATGAATTCTAGTGCTTGTAATAAAATATTTAAAGCAAGTTTTATAAAAGAATTGAATTTAAAATTTGAAGTAGGTTTGCCGGCAGAAGATGCTATATTTACTACATATTGTTTTATTAAAGCAAATAAAGTTGTATATATTCCAGAAATAATTTATTGTTATAGACAAAGAAATGCAGGGACATCCATTTCTATGAATTGTACAGAAAAGTATTTTAATGGAATCAATAATGCATATAAAATAATTTATAATAATTTTAAAGAAAATGATGAAATAGGTTTTTACAGATTTTTTTATGCAAAAAGTATGACATATATGTTGTATAAATTCATAGATTCAAAATTTATAAATGATGAACAAAAAATAGATATTTTATCACAAATGAGATGGTTTTATAAATTAAGCAAAGAACTTAATGTTCCGGCGTGTCAAGAGTCATTAAGTTTAATTATAGATAAAATAATTAATGGAGATTATAAAGATGTTATAGATATTTGCAAAGTTATTGCAGAAGTAAGAACATTTATGCCACAAGATATTAAAGAAACTATGTCTAAGCCACAGGCAGATATGTATTTAAAAATGATGGAATAATTGGAGGATATTATGAATAAATTAATAACTGTAATTGTACCAGTATATAATGTTGAGAAATATATTAGAAATTGTATAGAAAGTATAATTAATCAAACTTATTCTAATTTAGAAATAATATTAGTTGATGATGGTTCTTTAGATAGTAGTCCACAAATAATAGATGAATATGCTAAAAAGGATAAAAGAATAAGAGTTATACATAAGGAAAATGGAGGAGTTTCATCTGCTAGAAATGCAGGCTTGAAAATTGCGAGTGGTGAGTATATAACATTTGTAGATAGTGATGATACAATTAATAGTAAAATATATGAAATATTATATAATTTAATAAAAAAATATGATACAGAAATTACTATGTGTGAAGCAATAAAAGTTTATGAAGATGAAGAAGGAAAAATTATAATTCCAGAACTTGAAGAAAATGATATTCAAGAAAAAGTACTTAATAGTGGTGAAGCAATTAAATTAATGATAATGGATGGAAATATAGGTAATTTTGCTTGTACAAAGTTATTTAAAAAAGAGTTGTTTAATAATATAACTTTTCCAGATGGAAAAGTTTATGAAGATGCGGGAACAACATATAAGGTTGTCCACAATGCTAATAAAATTGTTTATACAAATTTAAAACTATATAATTATTTTTATGGTAGGATAGGATCAATTACATCAACTTTTACAGAAAAAAAGATATTAGATAGTTTAGAAGCATATTTTGAACAATATTTATTTATATTAAATAATTATCCAGAAATTAAACAATATGCTAATATTACATGGGTGAGAATGTATACAAGTGCAATGGAAAAAATATGTATGAATAATTATATTGATTTATGGGATAGAGAAGATGTAATAGAAAAATATGAATATTTCAAGAAAGCAATAGATGAAATTGATAAAGAAATATTATATAATAACTTAGAACAATATAGATTGATAAGTGCAGTTATATTAAGACATAGTAGAGAAATATATAAAAAGATGTTTAAAACAATATATAATAATTTAAAAAATATTTAAAATGAGAAATGACTTACTATCGATATTAGTAAGTCATTTCTTTTAGTATTATTTTTTTACATTTTCAGCAAATGTATTATTTACTATTTTATTATATGGTGCCATAGTATCTAATTCACCAGCTTCCATAATTACTTTTTGCAATAAGTTAAAAGAATCTTCACTCATGTATGGAGTAGTATTCCATACATCAATTTTTTTATAATTTTCAATAGCTTTTGTTAGTAATTCTTTATCTGAATCTGGAAATGAAGATATTGTAGCATCTGCTATTTCTTCTGAAGAATGCTGATTTACCCATACTTGACCTTTGTATATTGCATTAGTGAATTTTTGGATTATATCTGAATTTTTTTCAATATAACTTTTTTTAGCAAAATATGCTGTATAGGGGATTTCTTCAGTTGCACTACCGACAGCGGCTACGATATATCCAGCACCTTCTTTTTCAAGTAAACTTGCAGCAGGTTCAAATGATGTAACATAATCTGCTGTTCCACCAACAAATGATGAATTCATTGCATCAAAACTTATTGATGTATCTAGATTTAAATCATTAACAATATCTAAACCATTTTGTTTTAAAACATATTCAAATGTCATATATGGTGCTCCGCCTTTTCTTCCTGGAAGAACATGTTTCCCTTTCAAATCAGTCCAAGAAAAATTATCTGTTTTTTCTCTTGCAACTAAAAATGAACCATCTCTTTTAGTTACTTGTGCAAATACTTCAGCATAATCTTCTTTTCCTTCATTATATACATAAATAGCCGCTTCTGGACCAGCAAATCCAATATCTACCTGATTAGATAAAACAGCAGTCATAACATTATCTGCACCACCACCATTAATAAGTTCAATTTCCAACCCTTCTTCTTCAAAAAAGCCTAAATTCATTGCCACATATTGTGGAGCATAGAAAATAGAATGTGTAACTTCGCTTACAGATATTTTTTCTAATTTTGTAGGTGAAGTAATATTAGGTGAAGTAGGAGAAGTAGTATTGCTTAAATTAATAACTAATATTGATACAATAATAATTATAACAACAATTGCTAAAAGAATATAAATTAATTTTTTCATAAAACCTCCTTTATATGTATGCACTTGTTTTTTACAAGTGCATTTAAATATATTAAATAATATGCAAATTATTAAGAATTGTGCATAATAAATTTTAAAATTCCTTTTTCTAAAAGAACAACACATTTATACATTGCCCATGCCATTAAAGCTAATATTATTACACTTGTCATAACTAAATCAAATTTAAATACCTGACCACCATATACAATTAGATAACCAAGTCCAGCTTTTGATACTAAAAATTCACCAGATATTACACCAACAAGAGAAAGGCCAATATTTACTTTTAATGCGTTTATTAATGTTGATATATTAGATGGAAAAACTATTTTAGTAAATATTTGTAATTTAGTAGCATTAAAAGTTTCAGCCATTTTTATTTTATTTTTATCAGTTCTTAAGAAGCCATTTAACATTTCAAGAATTGTAACAATTAACGAAATTGCAAGCGCCATAGTAATTATAGCTGGCATACCAGCTCCAACCCAAACAATTATAATTGGACCAAGAGCAACTTTAGGTAAGCTGTTTAATATAACTAAATAAGGTTCAGCAACTTTGCAGCAAAATGGAGACCACCATAATATACATGCAATTATTGTTCCTGCAATTGTACCAAGTAAAAAGCCTATGACTGTTTCAAAACAGGTTACAAACAAATGCATAAGCAAATTATTAGAAGATAAATCCATTATTGTGTTTAACACTCTTGAAGGTTGACTTGTTAAAAATCCATCAATAATATTAAATCTAGCAAGTAATTCCCAAATAACTATAAATCCAACTAATATTGTAATTTGAGTAATAATAATAGCAATTTTTTGTTTTTTTCTTTTAGCTAAATATTTTTTTCTATCTTCAGAAATGTTATTATCCATATTTAATTTAGCTCCCTCCAAATAGTATCAAAGTACTTACTAAAATTAGGATCTTCTCTACAAGATAAAGGAGTTCTATTTTTTATATTAAATTTTATATCATGTACACTTTTAATAACGGCAGGTCTTTGTGTCAAAACAATAATTTTATCTGACATACTAATACTTTCTGGAATATCATGTGTAACCATTATTGCAGTAATATTTTCATTTTTAATAATTTGGTATACATCATTTGTTACAGATAATCTTGTTTGGTAATCTAAGGCGGAAAAGGCCTCATCTAAAAGTAATATATCTGGATTTGTTGCTAATGTTCTAATTAATGCAACACGTTGTTTCATTCCTCCAGATAATTGTGCAGGATATTTATCTATAAATTCGCCTAAACCATATGTTTTTAAAAGATTTATCGCATAATTTTTTGTTTTTTCATTAAGCATATTCTTGATTTCTAATCCAAAACAAACATTTTGTAAAATATTGCGCCATTCTAATAGATAATCTTTTTGTAACATATATCCAATATTAGTTATTTTACCAGTAATATCTTGATTATCTATATAAACACTACCTGATGTTGGAGCTTCTAATCCTGATATAATAGAAAGCAGGGTAGATTTACCACAACCACTAGGACCTACGATACTAATAAATTCCCCTTTTTTAAAATTATAGCTAAAATCTTTTATAGCTAAAATCTCACTATTTATATCTTGATAAACTTTACTTATATTTTTTAATGATAGAGTAGAGTTCATATTTTTCACCTCTTTTAATAAGTATTCTTTATACATAATATGTGAAAAATATAAAAATTGTGTAATAATATAATTGAAAAAAATATTAAGTTATATTATAATAAAAAAGAAAGATGCGAGCATATTTTAATGGTAGAATTTGGTGCTTCCGACCCCAAGGTACGGGTTCGATTCCCGTTGCTCGCTCCATAAGGTAAAATCGTCGCATCAATGTGACGTTAATGATTAAATCAATCTGCAAAGATTGATTTTTTTGTTTCTATCAAAACCACAGATAGTCCGGGAGGTTGATAAAGTTTTAGCGATAAGTAGACAAAGAAAACTCCTTTCTTGTATAATAAATTTGCGACTTACCGGAAGCAAATTTATAAAAGAAAGGAGAGCATTTAAAATGAAATCAATCAAATTAAATGATATAAGAAGTTTAGCACATATTTCGTGGAATTGCAAATATCATGTGGTATCTGCACCAAAGTATAGAAGAAAAGACTTTTAGGACAAAAGGAAAAAACACCAGCTACGCTGGTGAAAATTTGTTTAATAATTCATATACTTGTTTTTTTACTTTTTCTATCATTTTTTCTCTTAAAATATTTAATTTAATTCATTTTATAATAATTAATAACATCTGTACTTCTTCTATAAACATTACATATTTTTGATAATTCAGATATTATAATATCTTCATCCTTAATTGAATTATAAAACAATTCATTTTTATTTGAAAAATGTACTGTTTCATTCGTTATATTACCTGTAAAAATACTTCCTACGACGACATCTTTAATATTATAGTGTTCTATGTAACTTTTATATAAATCCAAATCTTTAACTGTTATATTTTCAAGAATTGGTTTCATATATAATATAACTGGAATATTTAAACTTTTTGACATTTCAAAAGTTTCAAATCTTTTTTTTATTGATTCTGTATTTTTTTCTATAACACTATGCTTAGAAATTGTTGTAGAACTAACAAAAACAATTAATTGTCCATAATATTTTATATAAGGAACTAATATAGTAAGTTCTTCGCTAGAAATTTTCTTCTTAGTAGATAATTGAATTTGATTCCCTTTCTTTAAGAAATATTCAATTATTTTTAATGTTTCTTTTTTGTTGTGATTATCCCAACATTCAGAAAAGCAACCTAGAGTAATTAATGTATCTTTGGTTAGATTAAAATTGTTTTTTTGTATCATTTCTATTACATCATTTGCAGATATTGTTTTATAATTATTATCTTTATTACCATAACCTAGTTTAGGTAAATAACAATATAAGCATTCACCTGAACATCCTAAACTAGTATTAATAAACAGCCTTTTATTATCTTTAGCAAATAAATAACCATTATCTATCATGATAAGCCTCCTTAAACCTTACCAATATACATCTCAGTATGAAAGTCAAATCTTACATAATCATCAATTTGGTATTTGTTGAAAATTTCTATAATTCCTTTAATAAATTCATCATAATAAATTTCCTCTTCTTTTGGTGCATATGATAAAGATTTAGATAAACCTATTAACATTTCTAAATTATACTGTTTCGAATGAATAAAAGTATATGTATCATACAAACCTTCTTTAAAAAAATTCTTTCTATCATCAACATTTTTGTGTTGATACTTTCTACCTGTTAATTTTGTATTCCATTCACTTATATATTTAAAATAACTTTTACTAAATTCATTATTCTCATCTTCCCAATTATTCCATACTATTGCAAAATATCCATTAGGTTTTAATAATCTTTTTACTTCTTCTTTTACAGTAGTTTTATCAAACCAATGAAAACTTTGTACTGCAAAGATAATGTCTGCAATATTACTAGGAAGCTTCGTATTTTCTGCACTATTATTAATAAAGGTTATATTATAGCAATCATTGCAATATTCTTTTCCTTTATTTATCATATCTATATTAGGTTCTACATAGTAAATTTTATTACAATATGCGCTAGCTATTTTAGAAAACTTTCCTGTTCCAGCACCCAATTCAACTATATCTTTACTTTTTAAATTATAATCTTTAACTAGAAATTCAAATAACTCTTCAGGATAACTTGGTCTAAATTTAGAATAGTCTTCCTGTTTGCCAAAATAAAATTTTGTACTATCTATTATTTTTTTATAATCCATAATTATATTCCTCCAAGCATTTTGTTAAGTATATTATACAATAAATCACAAAAAAATTCCATACTCCCTTGAAAATATCTTAGAAAATGATATAATTGATTTATCAGAGAGATTTAATCAAATCTTATAGTCTTAATTTCGTAAACGTGTATAGTTAAGGCTCTACTTTTAAATAGAAAATACTATTTCTATTTTTTTATTTAGAAGGTTGAAAAATCATGTAAAGAGTAATATAATAACGTATATAATTATTTTATAAATATGCGAACTATAATTAAGAAGAGCAAGTTATAAATTTTAATAAAAAATTGTTAGGGGGAAAGATAATGGCTAATAATCCCAAATATCGGTTTTCACGTGGTGAAGATGGATATATAATTTTTGACTCAAAGGGATATATTGTAGAGGCTAAAGGTTTTAGTTCTCTTATGTGGAGTTCTAATCTCAAAATTGATGAAGAATTGGTTGGAAAACATGTGGATGAGTTAGCGGAAATGCTAAAAAAGAATGGAAAAAGCCGTGATGAATATTTTAGATTTGAAGCATATGTTCATGTAGAGCTTTTAAAAGAAATGTTAAAAAATGCAAATGGGTAAATTAATAGAAGGATATCATATTTGGTGATATCCTTTTTGCTTTATTGAAAAGTTATTGAAAAAATAAATTATATATGTTAAATTATAATTAATAATAATTATATAAAAAAAGAGGGAGAATACAATGAAACCACAAATGTTTAAATTAGTAAAATATGAAGAATTTATACCTATTATTAAAGAATTCGATACAATATTAAACAAAGAAGCTTTTTTAGATTTTTATAGTAAATATATATATATGTTTAATAATTCTAAAACAATTATTTTAAATGAAGATTGTATAACTGGATATGAAAAAGGTTCAATTTTTTATGATGAAAAAGATTATACTAAAGAATTAGAATTTGAAATATTAAGACCAATAACTTCAAGACAAATAACATGTTTTGATAATGCACTTAAAACATTATTTTCAGATTCTCCTTATTATGATAATAGGGAAGAACAAAAAGAGCATGATAGTTTAGCAGAATTAGTTGATTGTTTTTTTGATTATAGTAGATGTGAAAAAAAACAATATATTAGTTATAGTGAGTATCTTTTATTTAATAAACTAATGGATATATTTATAAACATATATAAAAAATAACATACTCAATAGAGTATGTTATTCTTGGTATTAAAGATTTAAAGCATCAGCTTGCTCTTTTGTTATAATATGTGTTCCTTGTTTAATGAGTATGTCTTTTAAAAGACCAAGATGACTTTCAAGTAATTCAATTTTTTTCTGTTTACGAGCAATTTTTTCAGATTGGTGTAAACTTTGCCATGTTAACCATTCTTGTGCATCATAAAGATACCATGCATCATTTTTATCAATTTTAATACAATTACCATTTGAATCTTTCAATGTGTAGGAGCCTAAAAAGCCATCGTCTTTTTGTACAATAGTAAAAACTGAAGGAGCTAAATATTGTGAAAGAGGGTGTACTGTAGGACTTGCATTTGGTCCCCAATCTACATCCTGTCCATATACAACCATTTGATTAACTTTTCCATTACCATGAATGGAATTGATGTTAATTTTTTTACCATCTTTAAAAAATTCTAACACGACAAACATCCTTTCTTATGTCCGTGAGATTGGATTTGCCTGTATAGGCTTCTCACAAACATTATATAAATTTAATCCACATAAATATTTGTGGAAAATTTATTTATCAATGATTTTAATAAAATCAAACAAGAAATCTCCTTTTAATTCAGAAATATGTTCGATAATTCCATTTTGTTTTCGATATTTTTCAAATAATTCTTTTTCATCAAGAATTTCAGTAGTAGAATTAATAATTACAGGCATTTTAATATTTTTTCGCATTAATTCTTCAATTATAAATAAGCCCCCTAAACTATCGTACTCACTACCATCATCTGAAAAAGGTAAGCCTAAGTCTAGTATAATCAAATCAATTTCATGAAAATGTTTAAATAGATACCTCATTGCATTTGAGCTACTTTTGGTTATTTCATAAGAAAAAACTAAGTCTTGTTTTTTTAAGTATTCAATAAGATGGTTAATTTTAGCTTCTGGCATATCTTCTATAAATAATATATTCATATTTACCTCCATAAAAAGTTTATTTGAGTTTATATAATATTAAAATACTAAAACATTATACAATGTTTTTATGTAAACTTCAAGTATTTTATTGAAAAAGAAAGGTAAAGATGGTATAATACAAAAGAAATAAATTATTTTTAATATTTTAAAAATTTTTTTTAGGAGGAATTAACATGAATTTAGAAAACAAAATCTATTGTCATTGGGATTTTGTGCGGCTTATTTCAGAAGATAAACTTGTAGGTGAAGACGGAGAATTTAGAACAATGTCTGTTTCTTGTGGAAATAAATCAGAACTAATGATTTTCCTCGGAAAAGAAGGGGAAGAATACGTGGTAAGAGTATATAAAAATGAACCAACAGATAAGTATGTTCAGAATGTTTCAGATAATGTAAAAAGTTTTGTAGATAATGATGAATATGCTACTTTCTTTTTTGATGAATATGAACATGCACAGTCTTTTGTTGATAACTTGCCATATATTCATCCAGAGTATAGAAAAAGACCAAATAGACTTATAGAAAAATAAGAACTTAAAAAACAGTTACAATTTGTAGCTGTTTTTTATAATTTGTATAAAACAACATCAGTTGACATAATCATTGGAAAAGTGATATAATAATATTGGACAACATTATTATTGTTGTACTATTTAACCCATTATTTTTGGGTGAAAGGATGAAAAAAGTGTTTAAATTTTGGAGAAAAAAGAAAGTTGTATCAAAGCAACCTCAGGAGGAAGTTAAACATGAGGAAAAAACGGAGGTAAAAGTGGAGAAAGACCGGATTCAGTTTGTAAAAGGACGAAAAGTTTATCTTACGAATCCTGAAGAAGCAAAGGATATCCCTGTATGGAATTATGTTTCGGTATTTCGGAATACCGGACATTCAGAATGGGAGTTCTATATGGGAAATACAATAATTTCTGCTTCTAAAGCGGCTATTGAAGAAGGGAAAACTGAGGCAGATATTACTCATCTTTTCGAAGAAGACTTAATTTATGGTGATATGATATTTACAGGAGAAAAAATATTTAACCATATAATAAGGTTCTTTACTATAGCAAAAGAAGAGGAAAACGCTATCTACATAAGAATTTAAAAGTAGGTAGTAAAAAGCAGTCACATTTTGTGGCTGCTTTTTAATCTATTGTAGTAGATGTTCTACCTGTACCAACAACATTTTCTTGAAGTGAGCGCCAAGTATTACATCCTATAATACCATCAGGAGTTAATCCTCTACTTGATTGATAGTCTCTTACAGCATTAAATGTATTATTACCAAATATTCCATCAAGTCCACCAGTTGTAAATCCAAGTGTATTTAAATCATCTTGTGCAATTAATACATACACACTTAGGTTTCCTCTTTTTAATAAAGGATAGCCACCAGTTAAGCAAGCAGGAGGAAATTGTCTTCTATCAAAATGTACCCAAGTAGGGGAAATACTAATAGGTTCTACATAGCTCCATAATCCAGAATTTCTTGCACTATTTCTTAAAACAGCCCTTTGTGCATTTGTCCATCCTTGAGCAACATCGAAAGCAGTTCCTGCATAATGTTGTGATTGATTTCCATGACCACCTTCCCAAGGTCTTCTAAAAGCAAAACCAACTGGAATTGGTGCACCATAAATACGCCTTTGTGAATTCCAAGATTTCATTGTTTTTTTTGTTGTCCATAATGTGTCACTATTACTTGCACCTCTAAATTCTTGAACAGTTAATGTTTTATTATAATTATATGGCATACGTTCTGTTAAATCCCTATAATATGTTTCCATACGGTCAGTATCATTATTGTATACAATGATTTTTGCCATTTAATTCACCTCTTTAGTATATATTTTATGAAATAAATATAAAAATGGTGAAATGTTTAATGATGATAAAAAACAAAGTATTACAGTAATTACTGAAATACTTTGTTAAAGTGTTATTCAATTAGTTCACAAGTTCCTAATATAGAAACTTTAATTTTTATAGTTTGATTAAGTTCAAGTTTTTTCCAAGATTCAAAATCAATCGTTAATTCTTTTGATTTATTATCTTTGTCTAAATATATAATATAGTATTTCTCAGATTTACTTGAAACTCTTTCATTTTTACTAAGGTTTGTTTCACCCCAATATGGATTTTTATCTTTACCATTTGTTTCTACATATCTTTCATGTAGCCATTTATCAATTTCATAATAATATTTTGTTAGATAAATAGGTACATCTTTATATACAGGTTCTTCATAATACTCTGTTTCATAATATGTTTCGTAAATCGGTCTTTGTGAAGTTATTTCTTCATAATACCCATTACCAAGATCTCTATGACCTGTTACATATTCTTCATAACCAACAATACGTTCTTTGGCTACTTGTCTGCTTTTAGTTTCATAGTGGTCTAGAACCTGTTGAAAATGTGAAAATTCAAGATTTGAATAAAGTAATCTTGCATTACTTGGAAGTGACCAGTCACTTTCTTTAACCGTTTGATACCGTTCAATATCTATTGAACGTTCCCATCTTAAATTATCTATTGTTACTGTTTGTTCTTTTGGAATAAATAGATAAATCATACCAATTATTAAAGCTAAGATAATTGGTATACCAGTTAATACTTTCCAATTATTTTTGAAGAAGTTAGAAGAAGAACTATTAGATGAAGAAGAGTAATTATTATAATAATCCGAATAGTTATCATCATCATCTTTTTCAGAAGAATCCTCTTCATAGTTGGAAAAAGAATCATTGGAATAACTTGAAAGCGTAGATTCTTTTACTTCAAGTTTGGCTTTATTTTCAAAGTAATCTAAATTTTCAGAAGTTCTTTCTGCGCCACAAGACTTACAAGTTGTAACACTGTCAGGATTTAAGCTATTACAATATTGACATAACCAATCAGGATTTCTGCTTATATTTTTTGCTTCTTCTTCAGGTACATAAGTTATTTTATCAGGCATTTCAAATCTTGTATCCTTATCTCGTGGTTTACCACAATTAGGGCATTCTCTAAATCTTCCTTTAATTTTTTGACTACCGCAATATTTACAGTTCCAAAATCCTTCAATAATTCTTCCCATACACGAAGACTCCTTTCATTAAATTATATAAAATAAATTAAATAAAAATATGAATAAAATTGTATGCAATATAATAACATGTTTTTAGAGCAAATGCAAGAAAAGTAATTTACATAAATTGAAAATTATTAATAATTATGATATAATTCAAAAAGTTTATATTATTTAATATTATAATTAATAAAATAAGATTTTATTATGTGGAGGGAAAATGAATGTATTTAAAATTAAAACAATCATTAATTAAAAACTGGTGGGTTGCTCCTAAAGATGATCCAATGACATTTATTAATATTTTAAAAAGGGAAAATATAAAACAGGATTTATTGGTTGTAGGTGAATATGAACATAGTATATCAACGAGTACAAATAAGGTGAAAAAGGTTACACAAAACGGAGTTATAACAGCTAAAGGAACATTTTATCCTTTTGAAGAAGCTAATGGAATATATATGCAATTTCTTGTTGAGATAAATAAAGCAAATGTTATTTTTGCAACATGGTGGGAAAAACGGGGGAAAAACAAAATAATTGCAGATATTGAATATGGAAATAAAACAATAAAAAAAGCAGAATTTGATTTTGTTCCATATGCGAATTCTTTTGGTATATATATTTCTGGTTTTTCAAAAAGGTTAGATGCAAATGTAGTGTTAAATCCGCTTAGAGAAGGAAATTATTGTACAAAACTTATGATACCAGATGAAATTAAGCAAAAAATATATAAAGGAAGATTTTTCTTAGGTTTAACACCTGCAGAAAAAGAAAGAATAAAAAAAATCAGACAAATATTTTATAGTAATCTATAATAATAAAAGCATCATAATTTAATTATTAAGTTATGATGCTTTTTCATTTTAATTGTTTTCTAATTTTCTCAAAACTTCAATTAAGTCTTCTTCAAATACAGTGCCTTTAGCTAAATCAATATACCAATCTTTTGTTTCTTTAATATATTTTTCTTGGAATTTAAGTGAAGCTAAATTAGCTTCTGAAAGATTGTGTATTCTATCAGCTAGTTTTACCATTTTTGCAATTGGATTATTCCTAATTCCTTCTATATATTCTTCCATGATATATCCTTTTTCTTTGGTAAGAAGCTTAACAGCATTTGCTATTGATAAATTTGTTAAACTTAATATTTCTTCAAAAGTAGTGTTAGTATCTTCTAATAAATCATGAAAAAGACCAACAATAATATATTCATCAGAAAAACCTTTATTTTTTAGAATATCTGCTACAGCCATAGGATGAGTATAATATGGAGCTCCATGTTTTCTTGTTTGACCTGCATGTTTTTCTTTAATAAATTCTAAATATTTATTAAAATCCATTATAAAAACTCCTTTCTTTAAAAAGTGTATTAGTAAATAATAATATGTTTTTTGTAGATTATATCAAAAATAAAAATAAAACACAAATATTTTAAAATTTTTCTTCCAATTAATTAAGAAGTGTGATAATATCTATACGAAAAGAGGTAAATATGAAAAAGAGTTTTGTTAAAACATTTAGTACAGTCTTTATAATTACATTAATTTCTAAAGTTTTAGGACTTTTAAGAGATATTGTATTTGCTAAATATTATGGAACAGGATATATTGCAACAGCATATTTTGCTGCTATACGTATTCCAACACAATTATTAGATATTGGATTAAGTGCAGCTATTACTTCAACATTTATTCCTGTTTTTAATGAAATACTTCAAAAAGATGGTAGAGATAATGCAAATAAATTTGCTGGTAATTTTATTAATATAATTGCTGCTATTGCAACAATTATATCAGTAATTGGAATAATATTTTCTGAGCAAGTGGTAACATTGCTTGCAGGAGGATTTGAAACACAAACATTTAATTTAACAGTTGATTTAATAAAAATAACTTTCCCAATGATAATATTTACAGCAATAGCTTTTTCTTTTGTAGGCTTTTTGCAGTCATATGGTCAGTTTAATATACCAGCAATGATTAGTGCAATATCTAATTTAGCATTGATTATATATTTAGTATTATTTAGAGAAAATTTTGGTATATATGGTGTTACAACATTTATGCTAATTGCATGGGCACTGCAAGTACTTATTCAATTACCATCAGCATATAAAAATGGATATAGATTTAAATTTAAAATAGATTTTAAAGATGAAAATATTAAGAAAGTATTCAAATTAGCTATTCCAATAATATTTAGCACATCAGTACTTTCAGTAAATAATTTAGTAGCTACGAGATTGGCTTCAAATATGGGAGATAGTGCTGTTGCAGCATTAGAATATTCATACAAACTATATTTAGTTATTGTTGGTGTATTTTCATATGCTATTGGGAATATTATATTTCCAGAGCTAGCTAGAAGTAGTGTTGAAAAAGATAATACAAAATATATTGATATAATTCAAAAAGGTGTTAGAATTTTATCATATTTATTAATACCACTTACGATAGGAATAATGATATATAAAACAGATTTAGTAAGTGTAATTTATCAAAGTGGTGAATTTAATGAAAATTCAACACTATTAACATCAGGTGCATTACTTTTTTATTCAATAGGTATGCTTGGATTTGGAATTGTTGAAGTTATGAATAAAGCATTTTATGCAAAAAAAGATGCTAAAACACCTATGTTAATAGGAATTGTAGTTATAATAGTTAATGTAGCATTAAGTTTTGGATTATCTAGAATTATGCAATTTAATGGTTTAGCATTATCTACTGCAATAACATCAACTTTAAATGCAATTATTTTGTTAATTTGTGCTAATTATAAAGAAAAGGGAATAATAAACAAAGGATTAATAATAAATTTATTTAAAATATTAATTAGTGCAGGGGTTATGTGTGTAGTTGTTATACTAATAAATAATGGACTTATTAATATAATTAATGGAAATAAATTAATGCAAATAATAAGAGTAGGTATTGGAGCATTAGTAGGTGTAATGATTTATTATTTATCTACATTACTTTTAAAAGTTGATGAAGCTTTAATACCAGTTGATTATATAAAAAATAGAAAAAATACAGTAAATGAATAGGAGAGAAATATGTTTTATCCAAATGAAATATATGAAGCTATTGAAAAAATAGATATACAAAAATTATTAAATAATAATATACAAGGTATGATATTAGATGTAGATAATACACTTATTGACCATAATAGAATATTAACAGATAAAGTTATTAATTGGGTAAATGAAGTTAAAGAAGCGGGAATAAAAGTATATATTTTATCTAATACAATAAAGAAAAGAAAAGTTGAAGATGTGTCTAAAAAATTAGATATACCATATATAATGTTTGCAAAAAAACCTTCTAAAAAAGGATTTATTGAGTGTATAGAAAAATTAAATATTAAACCTGAAAATATATGTGTAATTGGTGATCAGATTTTTACAGATATATTAGGTGGTAACAGAATGGGGATGTATACTATTTATACAAAACCTATTAATAAAAAAGATTGTAGTATAACTACAACTGTAAAAAGACCATTTGAAAAAATAGTTTTAAAAAAATATGTACAAAAGAAAGGTGATAAATAATGATAATGACTTTTTATAATGCAATTATATGTTTAATATTAGCTGTAGTTGGAATGCTTGTTGGGCAAATTAATTTAGTTTGCTATAAAGTACTTCCATGTGGTGATGATGAAAAAGAACCACCTGTTTTTAGAAAAGAAAATTTTAAAAATGAATTTAATCTATTGTTTGGACTTCCTACAATGATACTATTTCCATTGCTTTTCTTAAAATATGGAATAGCTTTAGAGTTTTTTGCTTATTCATTATTAAGTGTAGCATTAGTAACAGTTGTAGCAGTAGATTTTAAACATTGTATTATTCCGGATAAAATAAATTTATTTATTGTTATAACAGGAATAATATATATAATTGGTTTATTTATTACGAAGCAAACATCAGTAGCAATTAGTCATATATTAGGTGGATTAATTGGAGGAGGAATTTTCCTTGCATTAGCTTTAATATCTTTAGTTATATATAAACAAGAAGGTATGGGATTTGGTGATGTTAAATTAATGACAGGTTTAGGATTATTTTATGGAATTAAAGGAATTCTTGTATTAACATTAGTTGGATTTGCATTAGGAGCAGTTGTTTGTATAGCATTAATTGTTGCTAAAATAAAAAGCATGAAAGACTATATTCCTTTTGGACCATTTCTTGTAATTGCAGCTACTTTATTAATGTTTATTCCATCAGGATTTTTTGTAGACTGGTATTTAAATTTATTAAAATAAAATAATTATGGCATCTAAGAGATAGATGTCATATTTTTTTATAAAACTACTTGAAATGATGAAATACATATGGTATATTACAAACAGAAAAGGGGTGAATAAAAATGTCAAATAAAACCAACCTAAACTGCCATAAAGTGCTAAATACTAGGGGGGGGGGGATGTTTATAAAATAAGAACATCTTTATTTGACATGCAAAAAAGTAGAGAACTTAAGAATATATTACGAAAAAAACGTAGTATAGTCTTAGGTTCTTTTTAGTGCGCGCAAAAAAGGACTTAGGCATCCATTAGCCTATAATGGAAAAATTAAATTTTAAAGGAGGAAAAAGATTATGGAAAAAACAAGTAAAAGAGCTGGAATCAGCTTAGTAGCACTAATTGTAACAATAATTGTACTAATAATATTAACAGCTGCAGTTATAGTTACATTTATGGAAGGGGGCATAATAGAGAAAGCAAAAGAAGCGGTATTTAAAAGTGATATAAGAACATATCAAGAAATACTAGCAGTAAAGAATGCAGAAAAACAAATAGAACTAGCAACAGGAAATGGAGAAGGAGTACAATTAAATGCAACAGAGTTAGCAGAAATACAAGAAATAATACCAGAATTTAAAGAAGAGTATAAAGATTTAATAGCAATAAGTAATGGAGAAATAGTATTAGGTTCATTAGAAAAAGAGCCATATAGTGGATGGTTAGCAGATTTAGGAATAGAATTATCTTCAGAAGCTAAAAAATCTATAACAACAAATTTAAAAGTAGGAGACTATGTAGATTATAATATAGCAGGTGGAACATATAGAATAACTGAAGAAGAAAGAAGCTGGGTATTTAATGACTTAGATAAAGGTTCTCATGAAAGCAGAACAATAGATTTTGACGAAGGTGAAGATATAATAGAATATCAAGATATAAATTGGAGAGTATTAAAAAATGATGGTTCAGTGGTAACATTAATAACTGCAGACCCAGTATATAATATATGTTTGTATGGTAAAAAAGGTTTTTTTGAAGGCTTAAATAAACTAGATGAGATATGTCAAATAGTATATGGAGGAAGAAACCTAAAAATAGAGGATGTAAATGAAGTATTAAAAGTAAATGTAGGAGAAGATGTTAATCCATCTTATATGGAGGCGATAGATTATACTCGAATAGAAATGGAAGCTGGGGCAACATTTGGAGATGCAATTGATCATTACGGTTACGATGTAAGCCAATATCCAGAGTCAGTTAATAATTATAGAGACTATGAATTATCATATTCTTATAATAAGTCAATAGTAACAAAAGCTACTGAAATTGAAAAAGAAATTGTATTTATAGATAACGAATACTGGTTGTCTTCAGCGTGTATTGATGTATGTTTCCATGATGATGCCTATTTTTGTTTACGTTCTGTAAATGCTAATTATGTAATGGGACAGTATTGGTTGTATAGACCAAGTAGTCTTGAAAATTTACAAGAATTTGCTCTAGTATTTGGTCTTCGTCCAGTAGTAACTCTTAGTTCTAGTACACAAATAGCAGATGTAACTGGAGATGGTTCTAGTGCAAGTTCACCATGGCAATTAAAATAATATATATAAATTTATGACAGAAAAGGAGAATATATTTCCTTTTCTGTTTTTCTTTTGTATAAAAATAAAATACAATATTGTTAAAATAAAATTAATGTGATATATTGTTAATATCAAAAAAAATAGGAGGAATTATGATTAGATTTGGACCAGGTGGAAATGATAGTTTATTTTATAGTGAAGGAAATAAAGAGTCTACTCAAATGCCAGCTTTTTTAAGCAAAAAAGGGCTTAATGCTTATGAATATCAATGTAATAGAGGTGTTAGAATATCTGAAGCTAAGGCTAAATTAATGTGTGAAGAAGCAAAAAAATATGATATAGATATTAGTGTACATGCTCCATATTATATTTCTCTATCAAGTCAAGATGAAGAAAAAAGAATAAATTCAATAAAATATATAACAGATAGCATGAATGCTGTTAAATTAATGGGAGGAAATAGAGTTGTTGTTCATGCCGGTTCTGTAATGGATATGGAAAGAAGTTTTGCTGTAAAAACTGCTATTGAAACATTAAAAAGAGCAGTAGATAAAGCAGATGAATTAGGTTTAGGAGATATTCATATATGCCCAGAAACAATGGGAAAAATTAATCAATTAGGAAATGAAAAAGAAATAATTGAGATGTGCAAAATAGATGAAAGATTATTTCCAACAATAGATTTTGGACATTTGCATTGTAGAAATCTAGGAAGTTTAAATTCTGAAAAAGATTTTAGAGATTTACTTAATATGTTTTTAAGTGAATTAGGTTATGAAAGAATGAAGAATTTTCATGCACATTTTAGTAAAATGGAGTTTACACAAGGTGGAGAAAAAAGGCATGTAACTTTTGAAGATAAAGGATATGGACCACATTTTGAAAATTTAGCAGGTGTTTTAAAAGAATTAAAACTTGAGCCTAATATAATTTGTGAGTCTAAAGATACAATGACTTCAGATGCAATGAAAATGAAAGAAATATATATGAATTTAAAGTAGGTGACTTATGAATAAAATACAATTGATTTTGGGAGAATTAAATAAAAATAATATTGATGTTGAGGTATTTATTGTTACTAATATGTCAAATATTAAATATATAACAGGAGAAGAAATAGAAGGATATATTTTACTTGAAAAAGATAAAACATATATTGTAACAGATGGTAGATATATTGAAGTTGCAAATAATGTTTGTAAAAAAATAGATAATGCAAATGTTATAGATATATTAGATAAAGAAAAAATTGAAAATATATTATCTAAAAAGTGTGTTGGTATTGAAGCAGGAAATATTACAGTAGCTAGATTAAATAATATGAAAGAAAAATATAATTTTAAGAAAGTTATAGATACAGTAAATATTGTTGAAAAAATTAGATGTATAAAAATAAATGAAGAATTAGATAAAATTCGTGAAGCTTGCAAAATTACTGATAAAGCATATGAATATATAAAAGTATATATAAAACCTGGCATGACTGAAAAAGAGGTGAAAAATGAACTTGAATATTATATGAAAAAATTAGGTGCAGAAGATGTATCTTTTAGTGCAATTGTTGCATTTGGAGCAAATTCAAGCAAGCCACATCATGTTTCAGGAGATACTAAACTAAATAAACAAGATATAGTTTTAATAGATTTTGGTTGCAAAGTTGATGGTTATTGTAGTGATATGACAAGAACGTTTTTTATAGGTGGTATAACTGAAAAACAAAAAGAAATATATAATATTGTTCTTAATATTCAATTAGAAGCTGAAAAAAATGCAGTAAAAGGGGTTAATGTTAAACATTTAGATAATATTGTAAGGGCAGATTTTGATAAACACAATTTAACAGAAAAGTATTTACATTCCTTAGGACATGGAGTAGGATTAGATATACATGAAATGCCTAGTTTATCATATAAAAGTGATTGTAATTTAGAAAAAGGAATGGTTGTTACAATAGAGCCAGGTCTTTACTTTGAAAATGAATTTGGTATTAGAATTGAAGATACAATAATAATTACAGATGGAAAACCAGAAATTTTATTTAATTCTAGTAAAGAGATACAAATAATATAAAAATTAAAAGAAAAGTAAGATTTATTCTTATTTTTCTTTTGCATATATAAAGAAATATATATATATTAAAAAATAGGATAAAATACTATTGAATATTTAAAAAATAACTGGTATTATACTAAATGAAGGTAATATATAATATATAAAGAAAATAAGAAAGGAGAAAATGATAGATATATCATTTAAAATAAAATGGCGGATAATTTATTAATAGTTGAATCACCAGCTAAAGCTAATACAATTAAAAAGTTTTTAGGTTCTAAGTATAAAGTAGTTGCTTCTATGGGACATGTCAGGGATTTACCTAAAAGTACGTTAGGTGTAGATATAGAAAATGATTTTGAACCTAAATATATAAATATGAGAGATAAAACAAAAACAATTAAAGAATTGAAAAAAGAAGCTAAAGGCATGAAAAAAATAATTCTTGCAACTGACCCTGACCGTGAAGGTGAAGCCATTGCATGGCATTTAGCACATATTTTAGATATAGATTTAAATTCAAATTGTAGAGTTACATTTAATGAAATAACAAAAGAAACTGTTACAAAAGAGATTAAAAATGCAAGAAAACTTAATATGGATATTATTGATGCACAACAAGCTAGAAGAGTATTAGATAGAATTGTTGGGTATAAAATAAGTCCATTGCTTTGGAAAAAAGTTCAAAAAGGTTTAAGTGCAGGAAGAGTTCAGTCAGTAGCAACTAGATTAGTTGTTGAAAGAGAACATGAAATTGAAGAATTTGAACCACAAGAATATTGGTCTTTAATTGCTAATTTATTAGACAGTAAAAGTAAAAAAAGTTTTGAAGCAAGTTTAATAAAATATAAAGATAAAAAATTAGAAATTGAGTCAAAAGAAAAAGTAGATAAAATAATAGCAGACTTAAATAATGCAAAATATATTGTAAAAGATGTTAAATTGGGTGAAAGAAAAAGACATTCTGCACCACCTTTTACAACAAGTACACTTCAACAAGAAGCTTCAAGAAAGTTAGGCTTTGCACTTAAAAAAACAATGTCTGTTGCACAAACTTTATATGAAGGTGTAAAAGTTGATGGTAAAGTTACAGGTCTTATAACATACATGAGAACAGACTCTGTAAGAGTGTCAGAAGAAGCAAGAGCTATTGCAAAAGATATAATAATTTCTAAATATGGTAAAGAGTATTACGAAGGAACATATTATAAATCTAAATCTAATAGCCAAGATGCACATGAAGCTATTAGGCCAGCACATATTGAATTTGAACCAAACCAAATAAAAGAATTTTTAAGTAATGATCAATTTAAGTTATATAACTTAATATATAATAGATTTATTGCATCTCAAATGTCTAGTGCTGTTTATGATACTATTGCTATAGAAATAGACGCAAATGATTATCTATTTAAAGCAACTGGTTCTAAAATTAAATTTGATGGCTTTATGTCTGTATATATTGAAAAAACAGATGAAAAAGAAGAAAAAGAAAAAATGTTACCAATAGTTGAAGTAGGACAAGAATTAAAATTAAAAGAAATTAAACCTGAACAACATTTTACAGAACCACCACCAAGGTATACTGAAGCTAGTTTAGTAAAAACATTAGAAGAAAAAGGAATAGGTAGACCAAGTACTTATGCCCCAACTATTACAACAATACTTGCAAGAAGATATATTGAAAAATCTGAGAAAAAATTATTTGCAACAGAATTAGGCAAAATTGTTACTAATTTATTAATAAATAATTTTGGAGATATTGTAGATATTGAATTTACTGCAAATATGGAAACAGAATTAGATAATATTGAAGAAGGTAAAGAAGAATGGAAACAAATTATTAGAGAATTTTATAAACCATTTGCAATTCAACTAGACAAAGTAGAAAAAGAACTTGAGCATGTTGAATTAAAACCAGAAGAATCAGATGTTACTTGTGAATTATGTGGTAGAACTATGGTATATAAATATGGTAGATTTGGTAAATTTTTAGCATGTCCAGGTTTTCCTGAATGTAGAAATGCTAAACCTATTATTGAAAAATTAGATATCCCATGTCCAAATTGTGGTGGTGAAATATTAGTTAAGAAAAGTAAAAAAAATAAAAAATACTATATTTGTGAAAATAACAGAGAAGATAATGAAAATAGATGTGAATATATTTCATTTTTAAAACCTAAAAAGAAAAAAGAAGGTAAATAGGAGGAAAAATATGAAAAAAGGAAACATTTTAATAGTTATACCAATGTTAATGATATTAATGGGGTCTGTAATATATACAGGGGCGAAAACACCAAAACAAAACAGATCAGCAATATTTTATAATGATATATCAATTTTGCAAGAAGCAGTAACACTTCAAGCTTTAACTAATTACGTGGAAAGTCAACAAATGCAAAATTATGAGAAAGATAAATATGATGGAATATTATCACAACAACAAGTTATTGGGGAGAATATTAATAATCAATTAGGTAATTCAGTCGTATTATATAAATTTGAGCAAAATCCGGAAATTGATGCAGGAAATATAGATTTTACACAATTTTGCGCAGATAAGGAAACAGGTACTGTATATCATATAAAAGGAGTTGTAATCAAGGAAAATGGCAAAAAAACAGTAATATATAATAAAAACACAAAATCAACTGTAAATATTCCAAGTACAGCTATAGATATATCAGAATATTAAAATTTCAAAGATAGAACTATAAATTCTATCTTTTTTTACTTATTTTACACAAATATATAATTTTATGGTATAATATTTAAGTAGATTAAAAAGGAGAAAAAATATGTATAAAGAATTAATTAATAAATGTGAATTAGAAGTTAAAGAAGAATTTGAAAAAGTAAATAAAATTGTTGAAGCAAATTGTGAGAAAGTTTTAAAAACATTTTGGAAATATAATGTTGATGAAACATTATTTAATACATCAACAGGATATGGATATGGAGATAAAGGTAGAGATACAATAGAAAAGATATTTGCAGATATTTTTGATAAAGAAGATGCATTAGTTAGAATTCAATTTATATCTGGTACACATGCTATTTCAACTGCACTTACAGCTCTGCTTAGACCAGGAGATACAATGCTTAGTATTTGTGGTAAACCATATGATACATTAGATGAAGTTATTGGTATAAGAGAAAATAAAAGCTCTCTTAAAGCATTTGGTGTTGAATATATGCAAATAGATTTATTAGAAGATGGATCTTTTGATGAAGAAAAAATTATTAATACTATTAAAGAAAATAAAATTAAATTAATAGAAATACAACGTTCAAAAGGATATAGTTACAGACCAACATTAAGTGTAGACCAAATTAATAATATATATAACAAAATTAAAGAAGTGGATAAAGATATAATAGTTATGTTAGATAATTGTTATGGTGAATTTGTAGATTATACAGAGCCTAATGTAGATGTAATGGTTGGTTCACTTATTAAAAATCCAGGTGGTGGTATTGCCCCAACAGGTGCATATATCGTAGGGAAAGCTGAATTAGTTGAATTATGTGCAGACAGATTATCTGCAGCAGGACTTGGAAAAGAAGGTGGAGCAAGTTTAGGATATAATAAATCAATACTTCAAGGAATATATATGGCACCAAAAGTTGTTGGAGATAGCTTAAAAATGGGAATACTTACTAGCAGAGTTATGCAAGAATTAGGATATATAGTTTCACCAAAATATAACGAAAAAAGAAATGATATTATTCAAACAATTAAATTTGAAGATGAAAATAAATTAATAAAATTCTGTCAAGGAATACAAATGGGGTCTGCAGTAGATAGTCATGCAATACCTATGCCATGGGATATGCCAGGTTATGATAGTAGGGTTATTATGGCATCTGGAGCATTTACACAAGGTTCATCAATTGAACTAAGTTGTGATGGTCCTATTAGACCACCATATGTTGCGTTTATGCAAGGTGGTTTAGTATATGAATATAGTAAATTAGGATTAAATAAGGCTTTAGAAAATTTAGAAAGGGATTAGTTTTATGATAAATACTATATTAATTCAAGGGGCAATGCTAAAAGAAATACAAATATTTCTGAATAATATGAATAATGCAGAATGTAAAAATATAAATGGATATAATTTTTATATAGGAAATATTAATAATAAAAAAGTAGTTATATCTGAAACTAAGATAGGGATAATTAATACATCTGTAGCTACAATTTTAGGTTTAAATTTATTTAAACCTGATTTAGTACTAAATCAAGGTTGTGCTGGTGGTTATGGTAATATAAAAACAGGAGATATTGTTATTGCCAGTGATGTTATTAACATTAATTCATATGAATATGAAAATGAATATAAATTAAAGACATTTAAAACAGATGCTGATGGTGGAGATATAGAAGGAGAGATGATTACAAGTGATGGCAAATATTCAGACAGCATATATAATTACTTATCCAAAACATATGATAAAAATGTTATAAAAGGTATTTTAGGAAGCGGAGACTGTTGGAATAAGAATATAGATAAAATTAATTATTTGAATAATAAATATAATGTTTTGTGTGAAGATATGGAAAGTATTGCTACATTTAGAGTGTGCAGAGATAATAATGTAAAAGTTTTGGGTGTTAGGATTATATCTAATAATGAAGTTTTAGGATTGCAATATGATTCAAGTGTTGTATATAGATTGCAAGAATTAATATTAGAATATATAAAAAATATGTAATGGAGATAATTATGAAAGTTATAGTAATAGGAGGAGGTCCAGCTGGCTTAATGGCGGCAGGGACTGCTGGTAAAAATGGAAATGAGGTTATATTAATTGAAAAAATGCCTACTATAGGTAGAAAATTATTAATTACTGGTAAAGGAAGATGTAATATTACAAATAATTGTGATATATCTGAATTTGTTGAAAATATACCTGGTAATGGTAATTTTCTATATAGTGCTTTATATTCATATACAAATCAAGATGTAATAGATTTTTTTGAAAAATATGGTGTTAAAACAAAAGTAGAAAGAGGGCAAAGAGTATTTCCTGTTAGTGATAAATCTAATGATGTTTTAACAGCTTTAAAAAAATATGTAAGTGATAATAATGTAAAAATATATACAGATGAAAAAGTAAATGAAATACTTACTCAAGATAATAAAGTTGTAGGAATAAGAACAAGTAAAAGAAAACTATTTTGTGATAAATTAATAATTGCAACAGGTGGAAAAAGTTATAAAATAACTGGTTCAACAGGTGATGGATATAAGCTTTTAGAAAATATTGGACATAGTATTGTAAGTCCAAAAGGAAGTTTAATACCACTTGAAACATATGAAATTTATGATATGCAGGGACTTAGTTTAAAAAATATAGGTATTAAAATATTAGATATAAAAAACAATAAAAAAATATATACAGACTTTGGAGAAATGTTATTTACACATTTTGGAGTATCTGGTCCAATAATTTTATCTTCTAGTGCGCATTTATTAAGATATAAAGATATTGAAAATAAATTAAAAGAAAAAGAAATTAAGTTATATATAGATTTAAAGCCAGCTTTAGATAAAGAAAAGTTAACCAAAAGAATTGAAAGAGATTTTCTTGAGGTTAGAAATAAAATGTTTAAAAATAGTTTAGATGAATTATTACCTAAGAAAATGATACCAGTTATAATCGATTTATCTGAAATAAATCCAGAGAAAAAAGTATGTGATATTTCTAAAAAAGAAATAGAAAAATTAGTTGAATTACTTAAAAACTTTGAATTAAGTATAAAGAAATTTAGACCAATTGATGAAGCTATAATAACTGCTGGTGGTGTTAATATTAAAGAAATTAATCCAAGTACAATGGAATCTAAGATAATTAAAGATTTATATATAGCGGGAGAGCTTATAGATGTTGATGCATATACAGGAGGATTTAATTTGCAAATAGCATTTTCAACAGGATATTTAGCAGGAATGTTAGAATAAAATTTAGAAAGGAAAAAAATATGAAAGTATTAGTAATAGGAGATATTGTGGGAAGAATGGGAAGAGAAAAAGTAAAAGAATTACTTCCTAAAATTAAAAAAGAAAATAATATAGATTTAGTAATAGCAAATGTAGAAAATGCTTCAGGTGGAATGGGATTAACTATACACGGATATAATGATTTATATATGATTGGTATAGATGTAATGACAATGGGGAATCATACATGGGCTAAAAGAGAAATATTTACAATATTTGAAGAAAAAGATAATATAATTAGGCCAGCAAATTATTCAAATAATGTACCTGGTGTTGGATATTTAGTAACTAATGTAAAAGGAAAAAATGTTTTAGTTATTAATTTATTAGGTAGAGTAGATATTAATATTAATTCAGATTGTCCATTTACTACTGCTGAAAGGATTATTGAAAAAGTTAAATCTAAACAAAAAATAGATATTGTAATAATAGATTTTCATGCAGAAGCAACTGCTGAAAAAATAGCTATGGCATATTATTTAAAAGATAAAGCAACAATTGTTTTTGGAACACATACACATGTTCAAACAAGTGATGAAAGAATATTTGATACTGGTATGGGGTATATAACTGATATTGGTATGACAGGACCGATAGATTCTGTTTTAGGAATGAAAGTTGAAGTTGCATTAAAAAGATTTTTAACACAAATACCAGAAAGATATTCAGTAGCAGAAGGAAAAGCAAAATTTTCAGGTGCAATTTTTGACATAAATGATAATACTAACAAAGTTGTTGATATTAAAAGATTATATATGTAGAAATATGTAATTTTTTGCGATGAAAAGTTTAACAAATTCATAGAAAAGTATGGTAATTTATTCCAAACTGTATATAATATTAATGTGCTAAAAAATATATTATTATAGGAGGAGAATTTATGGAAATGTTAAGAATATCAACAAAATCAAACCCAAATTCAATTGCAGGAGCAATAGCTGGGTTAATTAAGGAAAAAGGTCGTGCAGAAATGCAAGCAATTGGTGCAGGTGCATTAAATCAAGCAGTTAAAGCAGTGGCAATTGCAAGAGGATTTGTAGCACCAACTGGTGTAGATTTAGTTTGTGTACCAGCATTTGCAGAAGTTAAAGTAGAAGGTGAAGAAAGAACAGGTATAAAACTTGTTATTGAATCTAGATAATTTAAAATACATATACATAGGGATATAAAAATATCCCTATGTATCATAATTCTAATTTTAAAATTCTTTATATAATTCTATATAAAATTTCATTAAATATATTTTCAAATTACATAAAATATAATATAATACTTAAACAATAATTATGATTATTTTAATTTAAAAGGAGTTTGTATGTTTTTAAATAAAGATTATACAAATGATGAAATAATTCATTTAAAAAAAGAAGATATTGAAGTATTACAGTTTAAAGCATTATTAAAATATGAAGATGAGATAACGCATTTTTTTACATTAAGAAAAGGTGGATTTAGTAAAAATGAATTTGATTCATTAAATTTAGGATTATTTAATAATGATAATATAAATGATGTAAAGAATAATTATATTAAACTTTCAAATTGTATGAATATTGAATATAACAATATATTTATTCCAAAACAAATACATAGTGATAAAGTAATATTTGTTGATGAAACTAATACTCATACATTGATGAATCAAAAATATATTGAATGTGATGGAGGTATTACAAATATTTCTAATATTCCACTTGTAAGTATATGTGCAGATTGTATGACTGTTTTAATATATGATGTAAAAACAAAATATATTGCATCAGTACATTCTGGTTGGAAAGGGGTATTAAATCAAATAATTGTTAAAACAGTTAATAAAATGATAGATGAGTATAATAGTAATGCTAAAGACATTATTATATGTATTGGACCATCTATTTGCAGAAATTGTTTTGAAGTTAAAAATGATGTAAAACAATTATTTGAAGAAAAGTTTGAATATACAGATATAATTAAACCAAAAGATGATATTAAATATTTAATAGATTTACCCAAAATAGTTTTAAATGATTTATTAAATTATGGTATAAGAAAAGAAAATATACATTTTGCCAATATATGTACAAAATGTAATACAAATGATTTTTATTCATATAGAGAAAATACAGTTACAGGAAGAATGGGACATTTTATTATGAAAAAGTAAGTTTAAGGTAGGAAATATTATGAGAATGAAAAAGAGTGTAAAAAGATTTTTTGTATTTATTATATTATTATTAATTTGTATGATTTTATATAGTATTAATAAGGAAAAAGGTTTGTTAAATAATTTAATATTAGAAGATGAAAATGTAGGACAAACTGAAAATGTAGAAAATTATGAAAAAATTATTAATATAAGTTTAGTAAATGTTGATACATTTAATCCAATATTAACTAAAAATACAGACGTTATTAATTTTTTAAATCTTGTTTATGATAGTTTATTTTATTATGATAAAGAAATGAAGCTTAAATCTAATATTGTTGAAGAATATAACTATAATGCAAATACATTATTTATAAGGATAAAAAAAGATATTTTATGGAGTGATGGTACAGAATTTACTACAAAAGATATTAATTTTACTATAGAAATGATTAAACAATATGGTGGGATTTATTTGTCATGTATAGATAATATTGAAACAATTGAAATTATTGATAATTGGAATATTAAATTTGTATTAAAAGAACCTAATAATTTAAAACATTATAGTTTAATTTTTCCTATTATGTGTCAAAAATATTATGAAAATGAAGCTTTTGATGTATCTACAAGAAATAATATTCCAGTAGGTACAGGTATTTTTAGATATGGCGAAAAAGTATCTGATACAGTTCATATATATAAATTAAATGCATTTAAAAATACTCAAAATATAAAGATAGAGCAAATAACTGTTAATATGTATTCTACTGTAGGAGAAGCATTTGCTAATTTAAAGAATAAGAAAACAGATATTGTAAATACTGGTTTAACAAATTATGAGGAGCATTTAGGAACAATAGGATATGGTAAGTTAGAATATGCAAATAACACATTTTTGTGTTTAGGTATTAACAAAAACAATTCTTATTTAAGTAATGTAAATATTAGAAAATCAATTAATGAAGTTATAGATAAACAAGCTATATGGCAAAATGTATATAATTCAAAAGGAATAATATCACAAAGTAATATATATCCTAATAGTTATTATTATCAAAATGAAGAATATGTATATAACGTAGATAAAGCAAAACAAGATTTTGTTAATAGTAATATTAGTGATAATATTGTATTGAATTTAGTTATAAAAGAAAATAATGAAAAACATACTAATATTTCTAATATGCTAAAAGAATATTTGAATAAATTAAATATAAAACTTAATGTAATATCAGTTAATAATACAGAATATGCTAAAAGGTTGCAAGAAAAAAATTATGATTTAGTATTAGTTAATTTTGATATGCCAAGAGTAATAGATTTTAATATGTATTATTCAGATAAATATAATGGTTTATTTAATTTAAATAATGAGCAAATAAGAACAAAAATATCAAATATAAATGATGAAAATTCGTTAAAAGAAGTAATGAATGAAATACAAAATATTATTTTAAATGATATTCCGTTTATAGGTATAGGATTTGAAAAAGGAACTGTTTTAAGTAATAATAATTTAATAGGTTTAAGTAATGTTAATTATCTAAGTATTTATTATGATATAAATACAATGTATAAGAAAAGATAAAAAATTTTTATAAAAATAAAAAAAACTATTGACAAGTTCGCACATAAAATATATTATATAGACACAGACGAACAAATGTTTGAATATATGAAAAGAGGTAAAAATTATGAGTGAAAATATTGAAAGAAAAAAAGCGTTAGAAGCGGCTATGGGCCAAATTGAAAAACAATTTGGAAAAGGGTCAGTAATGAAATTAGGAGATGCAGCACATACAGAGGTAGAGGTTATACCAACTGGTGCATTAAGTTTAGATATAGCATTAGGTATTGGAGGACTTCCAAGAGGAAGAATTATAGAAGTATTTGGACCTGAATCATCTGGTAAGACAACAGTTGCATTACATGTTGTTGCAGAAGCACAAAAAATGGGTGGTGAAGCAGCATTTATAGATGCTGAGCATGCATTAGATCCAGTATATGCTAAAAAATTAGGTGTTGATATAGATAATTTAATAGTTGCTCAACCAGATACAGGAGAACAAGCGCTAGAGATAACAGAAGCATTAGTAAGAAGTGGTGCAATAGATATAATTGTTGTTGACTCTGTTGCAGCATTAGTACCAAAGGCAGAAATAGATGGTGAAATGGGAGATTCTCATGTTGGTCTTCAAGCAAGACTTATGTCACAAGCATTAAGAAAATTAGCAGGTATTATTAATAAAACAAATACAGTTGCAATATTTATAAACCAATTAAGAGAAAAAGTTGGAATTATGTTTGGAAACCCAGAAACTACACCAGGTGGTAGAGCGTTAAAATTCTATTCATCTGTTAGATTAGATGTTAGAAAAAGTGAATTATTAAAACAAAGTACAGATGTTGTTGGAAATAGAGTAAGAGTAAAAGTTGTAAAAAATAAAGTTGCACCACCATTTAGAGAAGCTGAATTTGATATTGTCTATGGTGAAGGTATTTCAAGAGAAGGAAATATTTTAGATGTAGCAGTTAATTTAGATATAATAGATAAATCAGGTGCATGGTTTGCATATAATTCACAAAAAATAGGTCAAGGTAGAGAAAATGCTAAAAACTTCTTAAAAGAAAATCCAGATATATGTGCAGAAGTTGAACAAAAAATACGTAATAATTATAATCAAGCATTTGAAAATGCATTAGAAGAAAACATAGCACAAGTTGATGAGGATGAAGAATAAATAAAATAAAACAAAAAAAGAAAATATCAAGATTATTCTTGGTATTTTCTTTATTTTGCTTTATATAGTAGGTGGAACTACATTAGGATTAACAGGACATTTAGAATTATTTATACTAATTATTTTAATAATTGGTATAGTAAAACCATTTCTTTCAATAATATCTATAGTTCCTTCAATCTCAACCCATGAAGATACTTCAAATTTATCTATTCCAGAATATTCACAAAGGATACCAACAACAACAGGGTCATTTTCACAGCAAACTATCATATTTCTAGCTAAAACAAATTGATTTTTATCTAATGTATTATCAATAAAAATAAATCCATTTCCTTTTATTGGGTGATTTTTATATCTATCTGGATACATGTGTATTTCTTTTAAAACATTTGTATAATTATCTGTATTTAATTCAATTAAATCAGGATTTGTAATGTTTTTAGAAACACCAAATACTGAATAAATTGAGAAACCAGTTATTATTAATGCAATAATTATACAAATAATAATTATTGTTTTTAAATTAATCTTTATATTTATAAACATATAATATCAGTCCTTCCATAATATCTTTACTAAAAATATATGTACTAACTTAAATATTATGACTTTATTGACATTTTAAAATATATTGATTACAATAAAAATGAGAGGTGAAAGATATGAAGAAAGTATCAAATTTAATGATGTTTGTATTAGGATTAGCACAAATTGTTTTAGGAGTATGTATAGCATTTGCAAGTGAAAGCATTATTGAAACAATATTTAAAATAGTTGGAGGAGCATTCTTAGCTGTAGGAGTAATACAATTAATAGTTACTTTGTTAAAAAAAGAAATAAAAAATTATGCTGAAATTAATATTGTATCATCAGCATTAAATATAGTTATTGGAATAATATTAATTACTACTTCTAAATTAGTTTTAGGTATAATTACTGTTATTATTGGTATTTGGGTAATGATAAATGGTGTTCTTCAAATATCTTCAGCAGTATCTATTAAAAGATTAGGATTAAAGTATTGGCCAATAGTTCTTATTCTTGGTATAGCTGTAACAATACTTGGTTATTTACTAGTAACAGCTAGTGAGCAAACAATTGCTTCAATAGTAAATGTATATATAGGAGTAGGACTTACATTAAATGGTATAGGAACAATATTAACAGCTTTTTTTACAAGAAAAGAAATTGATGTAAAAGTTGAGATAAATGAAGAAACATACAAAATAGAAGAATAATTTATTGATATAGTTAACATAATATGATATAATATTTATGGTAAAAAATATTATTTATATTTACTAATAATTTTTATTAGGAGGAAAAGTGATGTTAACAAAATATCAGAAATCAAATTTCAGAAAAAATAAGGAAGTATACAAAATATTTAAAGTTGTAGTTTGGGAAAGACGGAAAAATCGGGTAAGTGATAATTTTATTATAGAGTTCTTTAATATGATTAACAGGAAGAAAATCAATATAATTTCACAAATATCTGATGAGTTCGTAAATAATCTCCCGTATCTTTATGTGAAAAGAATAATAACTGAAATTTTAGTTATGGAAGAATATGAAATAAACAGACTGTTTGTAAGTAAAAATGGAATAAATTTGAATAGAGAGGTAAATAGTATAAAACAGTTTGTATATGATATAAGTAAGTACAACAAACATTTAATGAAATATCCTTATTCATTACTTGAATTGTATGCTAAACATGTAGGAATAAAATTTTAAAGAGTAAAGAGTTTAGAGTATCTAATTAGATATTTTAAACTCTTTTTAATTAAACTATTGCAAAGTTAAAATACATATGGTAATATTAAAAACAGAAAAGAGGTGTAGAAAATGTCAAATAAAACCAGCGTAAAGTGCCAGAAAGTGCTAAATACTAGGGGGGGGATGTTTATAGCATAAAAACATCTTTAATTGACATGCCAAAAAATACAAAGAACTTAAGAATATATTACGAAAAAACGTAATGTAGTCTTAGGTTCTTTTAATTTGCCAAAATTAAAAAAATATATTTTGGAAATAATAAAATAAAGAGCCGAGGGAAGGAGGTAATAACAAAAGAAAAATAAAAAAACTACAACAAAACAGTTGAAGTAAAACTAAAAGTGTTGTACAATGGTATTGTATAAAAACAAATTTAAAATACGAAGGGAGAAAAGATTATGAAAAAATCAAGTAAAAGAGATGGAATCAGCTTAGTAGCACTAATTGTAACAATAATTGTACTAATAATATTAACTGCTGCAGTTATAGTTACATTTATGGAAGGTGGAATAATAGAAAAGGCGAAAGAAGCGGTATTTAAAAGTGATATAAGAACATATCAAGAAATATTAGCGGTAAAAAATGCAGAGAATATGATTAATTTAGCAACCGGAAATGGAGAAGATACTCCGCTTAATGCGACAGAATTAGAAGATATACAAGAAATGATACCAGAATTTAAAGAAGAATATGATGGGTTAATAGTAATAAGTAATGGAGAGATAGTATTAGGAACAGAAAGTAAAGAGCCATATAGTGGATGGTTAGCAGATTTAGGGATAGGAGTAGCACCATTACCAGAAAATGCGATAGCAAATAAAGTAGAAGTAGGAGACTATGTGGCATATACTCCAGGAGAAGAAGAAAGAAGTTACGAATTATTAGGAACAGATAGTGGTTATTTTACACCAGAAGATTCATACGAGGGATCGGATCCATCCTATTATCCAAATAGCTTGTTAGACCAAACAATAGAAAGAAAGCATGATATAAATTGGAGAGTATTAAAAATAGATGGTAATAAAGTAACATTAATAAGTGAAACACCAATAGATGATATAGGTTTTGGAGGAAACTTAGCATATTTAAATGGTCCACAACAATTAGATAATATATACTCAAGTTTATATAGTAAAACAGGTGTAGGTACAGCAAGAAATATAGATGTAGAAGATGTAAATGAAATAATGGGAGTAGTAATAGGTGAAGATGTAAAATCTGTATACCAAGATGGAGATGGTACTGAAACAGAAGTTGATGTAGGCACTAAACTAGGAGAAGTATATGATGCATATGGCTGGCTTGATATGACTAGCTTTTGCAATGTTGAAGATTTGGAATATGATAATACTTTTGGATATTATTATGGTGATTATGAAATTTCATATTATACATATAATGGAAGTACATATGAAGAAGGTAAAGAAACAGAATATGATTTATTGTTTAATGGAGAATATTGGCTTGCTTCACAAACAGCTTATTTAATGCTTTGTGGTGATTCACCATTTTATATGCGTAAGATTAAAGGAGATGTAATTTCAGCTGAATATTTTTGGAATACATGTAATACTTGGAGAAGCTTAAGCCTTCCAGGTCGTCCTATAGTTGAATTAAATGCTAATGTAGAAATATCTGAAAGTAATACAGGAGATGGAACTAGTGCAGCTTCAGCATGGCAATTAAAATAATATAAATATTTGGTCTAAAACATATTTGTTTTAGACTTTTTTTTATTGTAAAAATTATTCAATTTTGCCAGTAAAAAACTTTAATTTTTGTCGAAAAATTATTGCAACTTTTTGCTTGTTTTGTTATACTACACTTGGAGATTTTTTAAAGGAGGAAATATGATGTGTAATTGTGAATGTAATGACAAAAAACAAAAACTTTTAGAAATTATTGAAAAGTACAAAAATGACAAAAGTAATTTAATGCAAGTACTTCATGAAGCACAAGAAGTGTATGGTTATTTGCCACTTGAAGTACAAAAAGAAATATCTTTAGGAATGGGAATACCTATGGCTGAAATATATGGTGTTGTAACATTTTATTCAAGATTTTCATTAGAACCAAAAGGAAAATATAATATAGCTGTATGCTTAGGAACAGCTTGTTATGTAAAAGGTTCTGAAGCTATTATTAATAAATTTAAAGAAAAATTAGGTATAGATGTAGGTCAGTGTACAAAAGATGGTAAATTCTCTTTAGAAGCTACTAGATGTATTGGTGCATGTGGTTTAGCTCCTGTATTTACTGTTAATGAAGAAGTTTATGGTAAGGCTACATTAGAAACTGTAGATAAAGTTTTAGAAGAATATATGAATAAAGAATAGAGGTGAAATAATGAAAACATTAGAAGAATTAGAGCAAATTAGAAAAGAAAATTACGAGAGAATAAAAATTAGAAAAGGTAACAAACTAGAAAATAATGAAAGACATATTCTAGTTTGTGGTGGTACTGGATGTACTTCTTCAAAATCTGAAACATTAATTGCAAATTTAAGAAAAGAAATTGAAGAAAATAATATTGAAAATGTTAGAGTTATTAAAACAGGTTGTTTTGGTTTATGTGCAAAAGGACCAATAGTTGTAATTCATCCAGAAGATACTTTTTATGCTATGGTTAAACCAGAAGATGCAAAAGATATTATTAATATGCATATAATGAATAATCAAGTTGTTGAAAGATTATTATGTAAAGATATTGATGAAAGTGTTGTTAATAAATTAGATGATTTAACATTTTATCAAAAACAAAAAAGAATTGCACTTAAAAATTGTGGATTTATTGATCCAGAAAATATAGATGAATATTTAGCAGTTGATGGATATAAGGCATTAGAAAAAGTATTATTTAATATGACACCAGATGATGTATTAAAAGAATTAGAGATATCTGGACTTCGTGGTAGAGGTGGAGCAGGCTTCCCTACTTATAGGAAATGGTTATTTACAAAAGGTGCAGAAAACGCAGTTAAATATGTTGCTTGTAATGCTGACGAAGGTGATCCAGGTGCATTTATGGATAGAAGTGTATTAGAAGGTGATCCACATAGTTTAATTGAAGCAATGATGATAGCAGCACATACAGTAGGTGCTGAAAGAGGATTTGTATATGTAAGAGCTGAATATCCAATAGCTGTACATAGATTACAAATAGCTATAAAACAAGCTAAAGAATATGGAATAATAGGTGAAAATATTTGGGGTACTGGATTTAATTTTGATTTAGAAATAAGATTAGGTGCCGGAGCATTTGTTTGTGGTGAAGAAACTGCATTAATAACTTCAATAGAAGGACATAGAGGTGAACCACGTCCACGTCCACCATTCCCAGCTGTAAAAGGGTTATTTGAAAAACCAACACTACTTAATAATGTTGAAACATATGCAAATGTTGCTCAAATTATATTAAATGGTGGAGATTGGTTTGCATCAATGGGTACTGAAAAATCTAAAGGTACAAAAGTATTTGCTGTTGGTGGAAATATTAATAATGTTGGATTAGTTGAAGTTCCTATGGGTATTACATTAAGAGAAATTATATATGATATTGGTGGTGGAATTCCAAATGGTAGAGAATTTAAAGCAGCTCAAACTGGTGGACCATCAGGTGGTTGTATACCAGCTCAGCATTTAGATACACCAATAGATTATGATAACTTAACAGCAATTGGTTCAATGATGGGTTCAGGTGGATTAATTGTTATGGATGATACTAAATGTATGGTTAATTTAGCAAAATTTTTCTTAGAATTTACTGTTGATGAATCATGTGGTAAATGTCCACCATGTAGAATTGGTACAAAGAGAATGCTTGAAATATTAACTAGAATAACAGAAGGAAAAGGTGAAGAAGGAGATATTGAGAAATTAGAAGAATTAGCTAAAAATATTAAAGCTTCATCACTTTGTGGATTAGGACAAACAGCTCCAAACCCAGTACTTTCAACATTAAAATATTTCAGAGATGAATATGAAGCACATATTAAAGAAAAAAGATGTCCAGCTGGAGAATGTAAAGCTATGACAAAAGTTATGATAGACAAAGAAAAATGTAAAGGTTGTAGCATATGTGCTAGAAACTGTCCTGTTAATGCAATTAAAGGTGAATTAAAATCACCATTTGAAATAGATCAAGATGTTTGCGTAAAATGTGGATTATGTATTGAGAAATGTCCATTTAAAGCAATTTCTAGAAAGTAGGAGGTAGAAAAATGGAAACTGTAAAAATTACAATTGATGGAATTGAATTAGAAGTTCCAAAAACATATACAATTTTAGATGCTGCTCTTGAAGCAAATATAGATATTCCAACACTTTGTTATTTAAAAGGAATAAATGGTATAGGTGCTTGTAGAATGTGTATAGTTGAAGTTGAAGGAGCAAGAGGTTTTGTTACTTCTTGTGTATATCCAGTATCTGATGGTATGGTTGTAAGAACAAATACAAAAGCTATTAGAGAAGCTAGAAAAGTTACATTAGAATTATTATTATCTAATCATGATAATAATTGTGTAACATGTGTTAGAAGTACAAATTGTGAACTTCAAGCATTAAGTAAAAAATTAGGAATAAAAAATATACGTTTTGAAGGTGAAAGAAATGTTTATGATGTAGATGAAATATCTCCTTCAATAGTTAGAGATAATAATAAATGTATATTATGTAAAAGATGTGTTGCTGTATGTAAAAATGTACAAAATGTTGGTGCAATTGATGCAGTAAATAGAGGATTTAATTCTAAAATCAGTACTGCTTTTGATAAAAGTATAGCAGATGTTAATTGTGTAAATTGTGGTCAATGTATTGAAGCATGCCCAACAGGTGCATTAAGAGAAAAGGATTCAACAGATTTAGTTTGGGAAGCATTAAGTAATCCAGATTTACATGTTGTAGTTCAAACAGCTCCAGCTGTTAGAGTTGCTTTAGGTGAAGAATTTGGAATGCCTATTGGAACATCTGTAACAGGAAAAATGGTTTCTTCACTTAAAAAATTAGGATTTGATAAGGTGTTTGATACAAATACTGCAGCAGATTTAACAATTATGGAAGAAGCTACTGAATTATTAGATAGATTAAACAATGGTGGAACACTTCCAATGATTACATCATGTTCACCAGGTTGGATTAAATTTGCAGAACACCAATATCCAGAATTATTAG
Source organism: Clostridiales bacterium (assembly GCA_015056545.1). Classification (GTDB taxonomy): domain Bacteria; phylum Bacillota; class Clostridia; order TANB77; family SIG350; genus SIG350. The sequence continues at coordinate 75,948 of SVGE01000002.1, forward strand.
ATCATTTATCTACATGTAAATCACCACATCAAATGTTTGGTGCAATAATTAAATCATATTATGCTGAGAAAAATAATATTGATCCTAAAAATATATTTGTTGTATCTGTTATGCCATGTGTTGCTAAAAAATTCGAAGCTAATAGAGATGAAATGAATGTAGATAGTATTCAAGATGTTGATGCTGTAATTACTACAAGAGAATTAGCTAGAATGATTAAACAAGCTAATATAGATTTTGTAACATTAGAAGATGAAAAATTTGATGACCCAATGGGTGAAGCAACTGGTGCAGCTGTAATATTTGGAACAACAGGTGGTGTTATGGAAGCAGCATTAAGAACAGCTCAAGATGTTTTAACAGGTCAAAGTGTAGATAAAATTGAATTTGAAGATGTTAGAGGAGAAAAAGGTATAAAAGAAGCTACGGTAAATATTAATGGAACAGAATTAAAAGTAGCAATTGCTCATGGTCTTGGAAACGCAACTAAAATAATGGATATGATAAAAGAAGGAAAAGCAGATTATCACTTTATTGAAATAATGGCTTGTCCAGGTGGTTGTATTACTGGTGGTGGTCAACCTATTAGAACTGCTAAAGAAAGAGCAACAATAGATATTCGTGGACTTCGTGCAAAAGCAATTTATGATGAGGATAAATCACTTCCAATTCGTAAATCACATGAAAATCCAGTTATTAAAAAATTATATGATGAATATCTTGAAAAACCAAATAGTCATAAAGCACATAAATTATTACACACACATTACACAAAAAGAGATATTATATAAATGAATTTAAAGAGAATGAAATTAAGTTTTCATTCTCTTTTGTTACTATAATGGTATAAAAAACATTAATAGTATATATAAAAAATACATATATTGTATTTTGTTGACATAAATAATAAAAGATGTTATATTATAACCATAATTTAAAATTATGAGAGGAGATTTTTCATTATGAAAAATTTTGGAGCGGCATGGTTAACAACAAATAGAAATTGTAATAATAATTGTAGTTGGTGTTATGCAAAAAATACTTTAAAAAATAATTGCATGATGAATATAGATAAGGCTAAACTAGCTGTTGATGAACTTCAAAGACGGAATGTTAAGAAAATAGTATTAATTGGTGGAGAACCTACAATTTATCCTTATTTTATTGAATTAATCTCATATATACATAAAAAGGGGATTAAGGTTTCGGTAGCAAGTAATGGCAGGATGTTTAAAGATATAGAATTTGCACAAAAAGTAAAAGAGGCAGGAGTTTTTCATGTTGATATGTCTATTAAAGCAACTAATGAAGAAATGTATATAAAAAATACTCAGGTTGATGGATATCAACAAATGATAGAAGGATATCATAATATGAAAAAGGTTGGGATAAATGTTTCAGCATCCTATCTTATTACAAATGATGATAAAAATGAATTTAATAAATTAATTGAATTTTTACAAAAAGAAAATATTAATTCTATTCTATTTGAATTTGTAAAACCTTGTTTAACTATTAATGATAAAGAAAAAGTTATAGGTATAAATAAAATGGGGAAGTTTGTAACATACATATATAATCGTATGAAAGAGACTTCTATACAATATGGAATAGAACTTTCATTACCAATTTGTATGCTTGATATGGATGTTTTTAATAATCTTGTTGCAGAAAAACGTGTAAGCAATAGTTGTCATGTGACAAAGGGAACTGGAATAAATTTTGATGAAAATTTTAGAGTAATTCCATGTAACCATTTTGCTCAATTTCCATTTTCAGAAATACCTATTAATTTTGATAATCCTAATGAAATTGATGAGCTTATGGAAAAAGATATTGTAAAGAAATATAGAGAAGCTGCCTGTTCATATCCTACATTAAAATGTCAAACATGTGATAAATGGAGCATATGTGGAGGAGGTTGTTTTGCTCGTTGGTTTTCAGAAGATCCTAATTATTATATCAAATAGTATTTAATATTAATAACTAGTAAATAATTATAAATATATAATAGATTTTATTATTATTATAGATGCTAGTGTTAATAAATAAATTGAAAGGAGAAAATATTATGTTGAGTAACAGTGCTACTAGTTTGTTAAGACAATTTGAGGGAACAAATATCATTGGTATTATACCTGTTGGAATTAGAGATGGTACTAAAGGGGCATTTTTCTCACAATCAGATAATTCAGATTGTAGTGAATATTGTCAGAGTGATTACTGTGAAAGCGAATATTGTCAAAGTGAATATTGTCAAAGTGAATATTGCATAGAAGATTAATAACAGATGCCATGTGAACTATAAGTTAAATAAAGCACTACTATTGTAAGTAGTGCTTTATTGTATATAAAAAACATTAATAGTATATATAAAAAATACATATATATTATTTTGTTGACATAAATAATAAAAGATGTTATATTATAACCATAATTCAAAATTATGAGAGGAGATTTTTCATTATGAAAAATTTTGGAGTAGCATGGTTAACAACAAATAGAAATTGTAATAATAATTGTAGTTGGTGTTATGCCAGAAATCAATTATCAAGTAAATGTAAAATGGATATTGAAATGGCAAAAATGGCTGTTGATAAATTAAAAATGCGGGGAGTTAGAAAAATTGTATTAATAGGTGGAGAGCCCACAATTTATCCTAATTTTATTGAATTAGTGAAATATATTCACGTAAAAGATATTAAAGTAGTTGTTGCAAGCAATGGAAGGATTTTTAAGAATATTGAATTTGCACAAAAAGCAAAAGAGGCTGGAATAGATAGTGTTGATATTTCTATTAAAGCAACAGATAAGAAAACATATATTGATAATACTTGTGCAGATGGATTTCAGGAAATGATTGATGGATATCATAATCTTAAAAAAGTAGGAATTAAAGTAACTGCTTCATATGTTATTGTAAATGATTCAACAGAGGAATTTGATAAACTTATTTATTTTCTTGAAAAAGAAAATTTTACATCGATTTCTTTACAATTTGTTAAACCTTGTTTGAGTTTAGAAGAAAAAGATAGTATTATGTCTGTTGATAAAATGGGGAAATTTGTTACATATATTTATAATAGGATGAAACAGACTAATATTAATTATGGGATTGAAGTTTCTTTTCCAATTTGCATGATTGAAGAAGAAATATGGGATAAGCTTGTTATAGAAAATCGTATAAGCAATTGTTGTCATGTTCCTAAAGGAATAGGAATAAATTTTGATGAAAATTTTAAAATTATTCCTTGTAATCATTTTGCAGAATTTCCGTTTTCTGAAATACCTGTTGATTTTAATAAAGAAAATTCGATTGAAGAGATTATGGAAAGTGAAGTAGTAAAAGAATTTAGAAATATAGCACGCTCGTATCCAACTGTAAAATGCCAAACATGTGATAAATGGAATATTTGTGGTGGGGGTTGTTTTACTAGATGGCTTACTGAAGATCCTAATGTTTATATTAAGTAGTTTATAGTTAAAACTACTTTGTTTGTAAAAAATAATCATAAAGGAGTGAATTTTGTTTATAATTCTATTACAAACAAAATTAGTTATAACTTAAACATATATTCAAAAATAATTTTTATTTGAGAGGAGAAAATTTATGTTAGGCGAAAAACTTATGTTATTACTCAGAAATTATGCCGGAACAAGAAGACTTGCTCCTATTGCAGTCGGAGTAAGCAAATCGGTCACTTACAACATGGAATGTGGTGGGGGTGTATGGCCAACAAATTGTGATAATGATTGCAATTGCAATTGCAGTGATTGTGATTGTGAAACAGAAGGCTATACAACTTCTGGAGCAGATGATTAAAGACATAATAAATTGAGAGGAGAAAAATATCATGTTAAAACTTTATTGTAACGATCCTGAAGGTATAGAAACCGAATGTCCTGATTGCGGTAGTGATGCAATTGTAAATGATGGCGGACTTATTTGTTCTAACGAAGATTGTCCTAATTCATAACAAAAAATATAAGGTATTACATTTGTAGTACCTTATATTTTTTTGTTATTTTTTTCTTTAAAAACAGTATGAAACTTTATAAAAAATATTGTATTTATAAAATAGGTTTGATATAATACACTTGTATATGAAAGGAGAGGTTAAATATGGAAGAAAATAACGAAGTTTTAGGTAATGAAATTAGTTTAGAAACAAATAATGATACTAGTTTAAAAATATCTGATGAAGTTGTTGCTATAATTGCTGGAATTGCAACAAATGAAGTTAAAGGTGTTGCTGGAATGAGCGGTGGACTAGTTGGTGGTATTTCTGAAATATTAGGTAAAAAGAACTTTTCAAAAGGTATAAAAGTTGAAGTAGGAGATAAAGTAGCGACAATTGAAATATATATAATAGTAGAATATGGTGTTAGAATACCAGATGTAGCTTGGGAAATACAAAATAAAGTAAAAAAATCTGTTGAAGAAATGACAGGATTAAATGTATTAAAAGTTAACATCCATGTTCAAGGTGTAAAAATAGGGGAAAAAGAAGTAGTGGAATTACCACAAGAAGAGAATAACGCTCAATAATTTTTATTGGAGGTAAAATATGAAAATAATTGAAAAAATAGCATTAGCAATTTTTGTTGTATTAACATGGATAGCAGGTTTAACATTTATTTGTGGATTTTTTAATATAATCCCAGTTGAAGATATAACAAGTGCAGTAGAATTTATGTTTATTCATGCAGAATACAAAATAATATTTTTAGTAATAGCTATAATATGTATAGTTTTAGATGTAGTTTTAATATCATATGATGATAAAAAAAGAAAACCAATTATAACAGAAAGTGAAAAAGGTATATTAGAGATTATGCCTGAAACTATTGAAAATATAGCATTAATAGAAGTCGGTAAATATGCATCTGTGCAAGATATTACAACAAGAATGAAAATGAAAAAAGAAGGTATAATTGTAAACGTTTATTGCAAGGTGTTGCCTGAAGTTAATATTTGTGATTTAACTAGACAATTGCAAGATAAAATAAAAGAAAGAATTGAAAAACAAACAGGAAATACTGTTAAATGTGTTAATATACACGTAAAAGATGTAAAAAAACCAAAAGAAACAAAAACAGAAAAGGAGGACTAGTCGATGATAAAAGAAAGATTATTAGAGATTTTGAAATCCAATAAAGGTATAGTAATAGGGGGACTAATTGGGTTATTAATATTTATTTTTGGATTAACTAAATTAGTAACACTTGTTTTTTTGGTAGCATTAGGAATGATTGTTGGAAATACAGTAGATAAAAATAAAGAAGGTATTAAAGAAAGTATAAAAAATTTTGTAGATAAATTTTAAGGAGTTAAATATATGAGCAGAAAAGAAGCAAGAGATATATCATTTAAAATAATTTATCAAAATGAATTCCAAAAAGAAGATTTTGATAATATAATTGCAGTTACTTTAAGTGAACAAACTAATATGGATGAAGAGACAGAAAAATATATAACAAAAGTAACTAATGGAATAAGAGAAAATAATGAAATAATTGAAGAATATATTACTAAGAATTTGAAATCAAATTGGAATATTTCAAGAATATCTAAATTAAATATAGCTATATTAAAAATAGCTATATTTGAATTAAAATATATGAAAGAAGATGTTCCACCAAAAGTAGCTATTAATGAAGCTTTAGAGTTAGTTACTATGTATGGGGATTTAAAAGATAAATCATTTATAAATGGAATTTTAGCAAAAGTATTTGAAGAAGTAAGTAAAGAGGGTTAAATATATGCAAATAAATCCAATGTCAGTAACAGAATTAAATAAATATATTAAAAACAAATTTGCAGGAGATGAATTCCTGCAAAATGTTTTGATTAAGGGAGAATTATCTAATTTTAAAAATCATTATACTGGACATATGTATTTTACTTTAAAAGATGAAACAAGCCTTATAAAAGGTATAATGTTTAAAACGTATACTTCTAACTTAAAGTTTGTACCAAAAGATGGTATGAGTGTTGTTATATTTGGAACAGTATCTGTTTTTGAAAGAGATGGACAATACCAAATATATTGTAAGGATATGATGTTAGACGGTATGGGTGCATTATATGCTTCATATGAAGAATTAAAAAACAAACTAGAAAAAGAAGGTTTATTTGATGTTTCACATAAAAAGAAGATACCTATGTTTTCGGATTCAATAGGTGTTATAACATCTCAAACAGGTGCAGTTATTAGAGATATAATAAATGTATCTACTAGAAGAAATCCAAATGTTAATATTAAATTAATTCCATCAGCTGTTCAAGGTGAAGGTGCTGGCGAAAAAATTGCTAAAGCAATAAGAAAATTTAATGAATTAAATAATGTTGATGTAATAATAATTGCAAGAGGTGGAGGAAGTTTAGAAGATTTATGGCCATTTAATGAAGAAGTTGTGGCAAGAGCTATTTATGAGTCTAATCTGCCAGTTATATCTGCAGTTGGTCATGAAACAGATTTTTCAATATCAGATTTTGTTGCAGATTTAAGAGCTCCAACACCATCAGCAGCTGCTGAACTTGCAGTAATTGATGTAAATGAAGCTAAATGGAAACTTCAAAATTATAAAAATAGTTTGAGAGTATTATTAAATAGAAAATTAGAAAATATGAAAAATAGATATGAGAGATGTAAAAATAGTGTTATATTTACAAATCCATATCTAGGTATTCAAAATAGATATCAATTAATAGATAGATATATTAAAAAATTAACTTATGTAACAAGTCAAAAATATAATATGGAAAAAAACAAATATACAAAATTAGTTTCTATTTTAGATTCTATTTCACCTTTAAAAACATTAGAAAGAGGGTATAGTATAGTACAAAATGAGCAAAGCAAAGTGATTAAATCTATATCAGATGTTAATAAAGGGGATAAAATTAAAGTAGTATTAAAAGATGGCAATATTGATGCAGAAATAATTTAAGGAGGCAATTATGGAAAAAAAATTTGAGGAAGCAATAATTGAATTAGAGGGAATTATTAAAGAATTAGAAAGTGGCGAACTAAGTTTAGATGTTTCAATGGAAAAATTTAAACAAGGTGTTGAATTATCAAATATTTGTAATAAAAAATTAGAACAAGCCGAAAAAAGTATTACTCAATTAATTGAAAATACTGATGGAACTGTAACAGAAGAAAAATTTGAAATATAAGGGAGAGAAAACAGTAATGACATTTACAGATTTTTTAAATAATAAATTTTTATGGGTACCTGTATCAATATGGTTAATAATACAAATATGGAAATTTATATTTGATTTAATTAAAAATAGAAAAATTAATTTAAAAAGATTAATTGGTGCTGGTGGTATGCCTAGTTCACATAGTGCAGTTGTTGCATCTTTAGCTACATTAATAGGAAAGTCAGAAGGACTAAATTCACCTATATTTGCACTTTCTTGTATATTTGCATTAGTTGTAATGTATGATGCTACAGGTGTTAGAAGAGCAGCTGGTAAACAAGCAAGAATATTAAATCAAATTATTAATTCAAAAGAAGTAAAGGTAAATGTACCAGAAAAACTTGTTGAATTTTTAGGACATACTCCTTTTGAAGTATTTGTTGGATTTATAATTGGTATAGGATATGCACTTTTATTCTAAAATATTAAATATATAAAGAAAAATGTCGAAAAAATAAATAAATACATAGAAAATTAAATATAAAACAAAAATATGACAGATTTTGAAATATGACAAAAATCGCACTAATGAATATAATTGTATCGTAGCAATATTGGAGGTAAAAAATGAAGAAAGTAAAATTTGTCATAGCATTTGTAATAATTACTAATATGTTGTTATTAAACATTTGTTATGGAAAACAAGTAATGATTAATGAAAAAGAATTTAGTAATAATAAATTAACTAATTCTGTTATAAAATCATTACAAAAAAATACTTTTACAGTTGAAGAAGAAAAAGATGATTTAGTAAAAATAAGTATTAATAATAAATCAATATGGATACAAAAGAAATATGTTGTTGAAATTAATAATTCAGCAAATAATATTACTCAAAAAGATGATAATGAAGTTTTGGATATTCCTAACGGAACAGAAGAAGTTGAAGGAACTAATATATATAAATTTGTTAATACAGATTTATTAAATGTTAGAGAAGAAAATTCAACTACTTCTAGTAAGATAGCTAAAATTAAAAAAGATACAAAAGTAGAAGTTTTAAAAACTGAAAATGGTTGGGATTATATAAGAGTAGATGGTATTTTAGGTTGGGTTAGTAATGAGTATTTAATAGATGAGAAAACTACTACTGAAGAAATAATTACTAAACCACAAGAAGATGATAGAGGAATAAATAAAGAAGTTTATATAACAGCAAATTCATTAAATGTTAGAGATGGAGCTTCATCTTCAGCTAATAAAATAGGGAGTTTGACATATTATAAGACTGCTAGTGTTGTTGGAATAGAAGATGGTTGGTATAAAATAAAATTTAATGGAGGATATGGATATATAAGTGCAGAATATACAATAGATAAATCTGAACTTGCATCAAGAGGTGATTATGATAGAGATGATAATGAAGCTATTTTAGCTTCAAGTTTAGCAGATAAAGCTTTATCATATGTTGGACATAAATATGTATATGGTGGAACTTCACCAAGTGGATTTGACTGTTCAGGCTTAGTATATTATGTGTATAAATCTTATGTAAATCAATTGCCAAGAGGTGCGATGAAACAATCTAAAATAGGAACATATATTGAAAAAGAAAATTTACAAAAAGGTGATTTGGTTTTCTTTGGTAATTATGGTAATGGAGTAGTTGAACATGTTGGTATATATATAGGTGATGGTAATTTTGTTCACGCTGCAAATTCAAAAAGAGGTGTAGTAGTAGACACATTAGAAAGTGGATATTATAACACAAATTATATATTAGCAAGAAGAGTTATTTAATTTTAGGAGGTAATTTGAAAAAAATAGTATATATTTTATTTTCAATTATTTTAGGAATTTTATATGGGAGATATTTAAATAGTTATCTATTAAATATCTCTCTTTTCTTTTGCATAATTTGTTGTTATTTGTTGTTTTTTAAAATAAATCCTAATTTAAAGAAATATAACAGAATATATTTTTATTGTATTTTAATAATTATATTTAGTTTTTATACTACATATAAGTTTAATAAATATGAAAATACTTTAAAAGAAAATACAAGTAGCTTAGTTTATACTTGTAAAATATTATCATGTGAATATATAGGTGAGAAATATAATAAATATTTAGCAAAGGTAATTAATATAGATAATACGAAAAGTAATATAAAAATATATCTGTATATAAAAAATACCAAACAATATGAATATAGGGATATTATTAAGTGCAAAATGAATATTGAAAAACCTACCATTAATAGAAATGATGGAGGATTTAATAATAAAATTTATTGTTATTCAAATAATATATTTGCAGTAGCATATGTTGATGAAATAATTGAGATATCAAGTAGTAAAGATGTGTTAACATATATTTATGAATTAAAACAAAATATTTGTGATAATATTTTGAATAATTTTAAAAGTGAGGCAGGAATATTAATAAGTATAATATTAGGTGATGATACATATTTAACAAAACAAGAAAAAGAAATGTTTTCAAATTCTAATTTATCTCATATTTTAGTTGTTTCAGGAACTCATTTAGCATGTATTTTACTTTTTACTAAATATATTTTTTTAAGATTTAAGTTAAAAAGCAATAGTATAAATATATTAAATATTATTATAATTATTTTTTATTTAATTATAAATAAATTTAGTTTATCTATATTAAGAGCAAGTATTATGCATATTATAAGTATTATATATAATATTAAGAATAAGCATAAAAATAACCTTCAAATAATCCTTAAATTAATGATTTTATTTCTTATAATTAATCCCTTATATCTTTTTAATATTAGTTTGATATTATCATTTATTAGTGTTATATCAATTCAATTATTTAATAACAAAACTGCAAGTAAACTGCAATATAATTTAAATAATAAAAATGATATTAATCTTAAAAATATATTTCAAATAATATCTGTTAGTATTTGTGTTCAAATTGCTATAATTCCAATTTTATCTATATATTTTCAAAAAATTTATTTAACATCTATATTATCTAGTATTCTAGCTACACCAATTTCAAATTTATTAATTATATTAGGAATAATATATTGTCTAACTTGTTTTATCCCTATTATTTCTAACATTTTATGTTTTGTTTTAAGATTTCTTATTATTATTTTAAAATATATTAGTATATATTTTTCAAATATTCCTTTATCTAATATAAGTATTTATCCTTTTAGATGGTATGAAATTTTAATATATTACTTTGCACTTTATTCAATATTTTTTAATAATAATCTTTATATAAATATGAAAATAGTTATATGGTCTATTTTTAAGAAAAATAGGAGAAATAAGATATTATTAGGAATAATATTATTATTAGTTATTTTTAGTATTTATTTTAGTAATAATCACTTAAAAATAGATTTTATAGATGTTGGTCAAGGTGATTCAATTTGTATTAGAGTCTTTGGGAAGAATATATTAATTGATGGAGGAAATGCTAATGATAAATATGATAATGGGAAAACAAATATTTTACCATTTTTGTTATTTAATAGAATAGATAAATTAGATTATATAATAATTTCTCATTTTGATTCAGACCATATTAATGGTTTAATATATGTAATTAATAATTATACTGTAGATAATATTATATTTGCTGAAAATATAGATGATAAAAGTGAAGAATTTGTTAATTTTATGAATAGAATAAAGAAAAATAATATATCTATTAAAACTGTTAAAAACAATGATAGAATGAATATTTCAAATAATGTTTATTTGGATTTTTATACAACAGATAAAAACACACTTATTACAGAAAATATGAGCAATAATAATTCATTAGTATGCAGGTTAGTATACTATAATACTAAATTTTTATTTACAGGTGATGCTGAAAAAGAGCAAGAGGTACTATTATTAAAAAATAATGATATTAAAGCAGATGTTATAAAAATAGGGCATCATGGTTCTAAAAACTCTACTACTAATGACTTTCTTGATAAAGTAAGCCCAAGTATAGCTATTATTCAAGTGGGTAGCAATTATTATGGTCATCCACATAAAGAAGTATTAAATAGACTTAAACAAATTAATTGCAAAATTTATAGAAATGATGTAAATGGACAAATAACTTTAATAGTAAATAGATATGGAAAAACTACAATAAAGACTAAATTAAAATAAATGTATAATTATATATTATTGGTAAATAATAGGTAAAAAGGGAATTAAGGAGACCAAATATGGGAAATAGTAAAAAAATAATATTGATAATATTTATTATATGTTTTATATCAGTAATTTCTGGCTATATGTTTGTTAGTAATAATAAATATGATTATACAAAACAAGGGTTTTATGATGAATGTACAGATTATAACGAAAACATTGAAACAATAAACAAACAAGAAAAAGTAAATATAAACACTGAAATAATATTAACAGATAAATATTTATTATGTAATCATGAAATAGATAGTTGTGTAGATATAAATTTAAATAATATTAATAAAACATATGAAGAAATTGAAAAAATGTATAGTGAGTATAATATAAATGAATTTAATAATAAATATATACGATTAAAGAGAGAAGTTAATAAGTATTGCCCATATCATTATATATTAAAAGAAGTTGATAATAAAATTGGAATTTATAATAAAATAGATGAAGAGACTATAGAGCTTTTTAATATATTAGATATAAACATAAACAACCTAAGAGAAAATGATAAACAATTGTTTAAAGAAAAAGGAATAGAGCTATATGGACAAGAAGAATTATATGAATTTATTGAAGATTTTGATAGTTAATTTGGAGTGAGGTTTTTGAAAACAATTGGTATTTTTGATAATACAAATTATAATTTTATACTAAATTTTCTAAGAAAAATATATAATATAAATTTAGTAAAAGATTTTAAAATTTATAATGCTTTTTCAATGAAAAATATCATAAATGAATATGACATTTTACTTATTTTAGCAGATGTTAATAATATAAATATTGAAAAAATTAAACATGTTATTACTAAATCTAAAATATTAATAATAAATGGTGAAGATGAAAAACTATATAAAATTATTAAAGAAAGCAATTTAAAAGATGTTTATGTATTAACTTATGGTTTTAATTCAAAATCCACCTTAACAGTATCAAGTATAGATAATTTAGAGAATAAAGTAGTTTGTTTTCTGCAACGAAGTATTCTAAATATTGACAATGAATTAATTGAACCAAAAGAAATTGTTGTTAAAAAAGGAAATAGTAATTTTAGTAATAAAAAATTATTAGGAATTATTGCATTAATGCTAAAATTAGGATATTTGAAATAGAAATAAATTTTATTTTAATTTATTTGTTCTTTTGTATTGACAAACGTTTGTTTGTTTGATATTATATATCTGAAAATACTAAAGAGAGGGGTTTTTAGATGGAAAAAGGTATATCTGAAAAACAACAAATGATTTTGGAATTTGTTCAAAGAAAAATACAAGAAGATGGATACCCACCAACAGTAAGAGAAATTTGTAAGGCTGTTAATTTGAGTTCAACTTCAACAGTTCATGCACATATAAAGAAATTGCAAGAAAAAGGTTATATACAAAAGAATTCTTTAAAACCAAGAGCTTTAAAAGTATTAGTAGGTAATAATGAAAAAAATAAAGATAAAGGGTATTATACTAGTAAGGAAATGGTTGATGTTCCTATTGTAGGAAAAATAACAGCTGGGGAGCCTATTCTTGCTGTAGAAAATATAGAAGACTCATTTCCTTTGCCAGTTGATTTTGTTGGTAACTCTGAAACATTTATGTTAAGAGTTAGAGGAGAGAGTATGATAGAAGCTGGAATATTAGATGGAGATTTAATATTAGTAAAAAAACAAAATACAGCTAGAAATGGTGAAATTATTGTTGCATTAATTGATGATTCTGCAACAGTTAAAACATTCTATAAAGAAAAAGATCATGTGAGATTGCAACCAGAAAACTCTACAATGGATCCAATTATTGTAGCAGATTGCTCAATATTAGGTAAAGTAGCGGGTGTATTTAGAAAAGTATAAAAATTAAAAGATGTTGAAAATTTTTTCAACATCTTTTTTGAGATTGTTTGTTTGGAAATAAATAATTTAAGAAATCATTCTTTTTACTAGATAGTCACCTTCTGCTTTTAATTTCGAAATAGCATACGGACTATTTATCAATTTAATTCTGTTGATTGCTGTAATGCGCCTTTGACTAACAGTATCATTTAAAGCAATAGAAAGTAAGAAGGCATCATCAGTTAGCTTGTTGATAATTTCATTCATAAGCTGCATATTATCACCTCTTACAAAAAATAGGTCAATTAATATGTTTTGATCATAAATATTTTTAATAGCTACTAAACATACATTTTCATAATTTCCTTGCTTTTCAATATAAATTTTTTTGGCAAGTTGCTGATTAGTAACTTTTTTTGTTGCTTCAACTGCTATTTTCCAGTCATCATCATTAATAGCTATCTGAGCAAGAACATTCTGGTCAGTGAGTTTTTCAATAGCTTTACCTCTTATACGCCAGTCATATTCATTTAAAGCAACTTTTGCAAGAACTGATTGATCTGTTACATGTTCCAAAGCATGATACCGCTGTTTCCAGTCTTTGTCGTTTAATACGACTTCGTTATAATTTGTCATAATTAATACCTCCAAATTATATTATAATAGAGAAATTGTTTCATCTGATAGCTTATTAAAGATAGCTTTCCTTACTTTAGCATATCTATAATGCTTAAAGATAGTTTTTAATACCGTCTGATCTGTTATTTTTTTTGCAACAGCTAGTACAACACATGGCTCAAGAGTTCTGCATGGATTTAAAACTATATGTTGTAATAAAGTTTGATTATTAATACCATTAATAGCTTCAAGCTTTATGGTATTAATATTGGATTTAGTTGCGACTTCAAATAACTCCCCTTGATCAGTAATTCTTCTTACAGCTTCTAATTTTATATCAGAATTTCCATCATTTAATGCAATTATGGAGAGAACATGTTGATCAGTTACATGTTTTATTGCATCCATCCGCTCTTTCCAATCTTTACTGCATAATGCAATATTGTTGTAATTAGACATAATATATACCTCCAAATATTATAATAATTATTGATCTAAAATATTATATCATGTTTACATAACAAAAACAAGAGAAAAGGTATGACTAAAAAATAAAGCAATAAGGGAATAACCTTATTGCTTAAATAATAATATAAATTTATTTATTTAACATTTCTTTTATTGAACCAAAACTTGCTAATGTATTTGTTGCATCAAAAGGTATAAATACTTTGTTTGCTTTTCCATCAGCAACTTTTTCTAAAGCTTCTAATGTTTTAATTGCAACTAGTTTTTCATCCGGTTTAGAATCTTTAATAGCAGAATAAACTAACTCAATTTCTTTAGCTTTAGCTTGTGCTATTTCTCTGATAGCTTTAGCTTCACCTTCTGCTTCTAATAATTTAGATTCTTTAATACCTTCAGCTAATTTAATATTTGATTGTTTTTCAGCTTCAGCATTTAATATTAAAGCTTCTTTATTACCTTCAGCTATAGTGATTGCAGATTGTTTTTCACCTTCTGCTTGAAGTATTAATGCTCTTTTATTTCTTTCAGCATTCATTTGTTTTTCCATTGCATCTCTAATATCTTTTGGTGGATTGATATCTTTAATTTCAACTCTGTTTACTTTACATCCCCATTTATCTGTAGCTTCATCTAAAACAATTCTTAATTGATCATTTATTGAATCTCTTGAACTAAATGTTGAGTCAAGATCCATTTTACCAACAATATCTCTAATAGTTGTAATAGCTAAATAACCAATACCTTTTTGTAAGTTTTCTATTTCGTATACAGCAAGTTTAGGATCTGTAATTTTATAGAAAACAACTGTATCAATAGTAATTGTAACATTATCTTTAGTAATAACACCTTGTGGTGGAATATCCATTGTTTGTTCTTTTAAACTAATTCTTGCTCTAACTTTATCCATAAATGGAACAATCATTGTTAAACCTGCATATTCAACAGATTTAAATCTACCAAGTCTTTCAACTATAATACAAGTAGATTGTTGCACAACTTTAATAGTAAGTAATGCGAAAACAACAATAAATATTAATAAAATAATAATTCCTTCCATAATTAATCCTCCTTAAATTAATCAATTTTTTTTACAATAACTTTAACACCTTCAACTTTTAAAATTTCAACTTTAGTTCCCATAGCAATGTTACCATTATCTATATCTTTAGCTGACCATGTATCACTATCTACTTTAACTTGACCAGTTCCTTTATCTGTATCAATATCTTTGGTAACTAAAGCTGTTTTACCAATAACAGTATACACATTTGGTTTTTCATCTTCTTTTTGAATAAATTTTTTTACTAATGGTTTAGTAAGTAAAATTAAAACAGAAGAAACAACTGCAAATATACCAATTTGAATCGCTAAACTTTCAATAAAAAGACTAGCAACCATTGCAAACAATGCTCCAACAGCAAACCATATTACTAAAAAACCTGCAGTCATACATTCTAATAGAACCATTGAACCTGCTATGATAAGCCATAATAACCAACTTTCCATATATCTAATTACCTCCTTTCACAAAAAGATAAAATTATTCACATATATTATATATTACATTAAAACTTTTTTAAATACTTTTATATAAATTAATATATTTGTAATAAAGTTGTAACAAATTCTTAATATTTGTATTTATAAAACTTATTGAAAAAAAGTAATAGGTTAGATATAATAAAAATGAAAAAAGAAATAATATAAGGAGACTAACATATGGGTATAATAAAAAAATATTTAAGATTAATAGTAATTGTAGCTGTTTTAGGAATAATTTGTTTAATAATATCATTTACACCTGCATATAAGAGAAGATTCCATAATAAGTATGCACATGTAGATAATAAAGTAGGACTAATATGGAAAACTAGTGATAGGACAGCTGATTTGGCACATGATATTTTAATTAAAGATAATAGAATATTGCTTTCATATGATGATATGAATAAATTTATTGATGCATATATATACAAAGATGAAAAATATAACCAAATAATATCTACATCAAAAACTAATGTAATATATATAGACTACCAAATTAATAAAATGAGGAATATATTAAGTGATGATTGGAAAGATATATATATTCATTTAGAAAATGATGTTATGTATTTTGATATAAACGAATTAGAAGATATTTATGGAATAGATGTAGAATATATTAAAGAAACAAATTTAGTTACAATTAAGAAAGATATTCATACATATAAAATTGGAGAAGTTGCGATTAAAAGTAAATTAAAAATATATCCATCTAGTATTAGTGGAACAATAGATAAGTTAGAGGCTAATGAGAAGGTATATGTTTTAAAAGAAGATAAGGAGTATTATCAAATACTTGATACAAAAGGAAGATTTGGATATATAAAACAAGCAGATATTACAAATATAAATGATGTAACAAATTATGTTGAAAAGACTTATGATAAACCAATAAATTTATCTTGGGATTATGTGTATAGCCAAACTCCAGATAGAAGTATGGAAATGCCAATTGAAGGTGTTAATATAATGTCACCAACTTGGTATGAATTAGTAGAAAAAAATACTGAAATAAAAAGTAAAGTTGATGAAGAGTATATTTCATGGGCAAGAGAGAATGGATATGATTTATGGGTATTAGTAAGTAATGAAGGAAGAATAGAAACAACACATAATATATTAAATGATAGTAAATTAAGAGAAAAAATAATAAATGATTTAATTACTGAATATACTAAATATGGTTTTGATGGAATAAATGTAGATTTTGAAAACATGTATAAAGAAGATGCTATAATGTATGCACAATTTATAAGAGAATTAGCAGTTGTATTTAGAAATAATAATATATTTGTTTCAGTAGATATTACAGTTCCAGATGGAAGTGAAACATGGTCGTTATGCTATGATAGGGATGCACTTTCAGAAGCGGCAGACTATCTTGTATTAATGGGATATGATCAAACTAATGGAAGTAGTCAAAAACCTGGTAGTGTAGCAGCTTGTAATTGGGTAGAAGCAAACCTTATAAAATTAAGAGATAATGAAGCTGTAAGAATGGACAAACTAATATTAGGACTTCCATTTTATACAAGAATTTGGACAACAAAATCTACAGGGGTTACTTCATCAACAATTGATATGAAAGATATAGATAATTATATTGTAAAAAATGGTCTTACTAAACAATGGTTAGAAAATGAAAAACAAAATTATGTTGAATTTGAGAGAAATGGCAATAAAGTTCAAATGTGGATAGAAGATATTGAGTCAATTGAAGAAAAATTAAAATTAGTTGAAAAATTTAATTTAGCAGGTGTTGCAAGTTGGGAAAAAGACAGGGAAGATGCAAGAGTTTGGGCTTTAATTAATAGTTATTTAAGTAAATAGAATTAAAGATGAATAAAATAACCTTTATTTTCATATATTGTATAAAAGTATGAAAATGGAGGTTTTTTATTATGTTAGGGATTATATTTTTAAAAAATGAAAGTAGTTATTTAAATAAGGTTTTTAAATTAAATAGTATTAATATTATGAATATTAATAATTGTACAAAAGTAATAAATTTATGTTTTAATAATATTGAAAAAAAACAGCAACAAATTAAATTTGTAGAAAAAATTATAAATAAATTAAAAAAGAATAATATAGATAAAGTACTTATTCAAAAAGATATTTATATTATATCTAAGGAGTTGATAAATAAATTTAGAGAAAGTGATATTCAAATAATTACAGGAAATAATATTTATGAAAAAAATCTTAATAATATTATAACATATATATTAGATAATAATAGTAATTTACAAATTGAACAAGTTAATTTGGGAATATTAATTAATAAAATAACATATAAAAGATTAGAATATATAAAGCAAATGGCTTCAAAAGTTAAATGTATGACTATTATTACAGAAGACAAATTAAAATTTGAAAATACATGTACAAATATATTTGAAAATGAGGGACTTTCAATTAAATTAAGTGATAATTTTAGAAGCGGATTAAAAGGAAGTACAATAATTGTTAATTTTGATATAGAGAATAAAAATATATTAGATAATATACCGAATAATTGTATATATATTAATTTTGGAGATTGTGCAGAAAAAATGAAAAAAAGTTTTAAAGGTATTATTGTAAATGATATTAAAGTAAAAATAGATAAAGAAGAAAATAATTTAATTCAATATTTAGATGAAAACAAATTTAGAAATTTAGCAATTGCTGAAGCAATAACAAGGGAAGATAATAATTATTTAATAACACATTTAGTAGGTATTAAAGGAAATATTCCTATAAGTGATATTCAAAATTTTGATGTTATCAAAAGAAATAAACAAAATAGGGGAAAAAAGAATAAAAAATGAAAAAAATATAATAATATTATAATGTAAAAAAATAATAGTTATATGAATATTAAATTACATACAAAAATACAAAATACTATTGACAAAAATTAAAAAATGGAATAATATATCATAAGTTAATAAATATAGTATATTAACAGTATATTTCGTAAAGGAGAAATGTAATATGTCAAAGGAAATTATATTAACAGAAGATGGATATAAAAAGTTAGAAGAAGAATTAGATTATTTAAAAGGTGAAAAAAGACAAGAAATTGCTGAAAGAATAAAAGTTGCTTTAGGTTTTGGAGATATTTCTGAAAACTCAGAATATGATGAAGCTAAAAATGAGCAAGCACTTATTGAAATGAAAATTGCAGAATTAGAGAATAAAATAAGAAATGCGAAAGTTATAGATGAAAGTGATATATCTACTAGAACTGTTAGTGTTGGAACTAAAGTTAAATTATTAGATATTGAATATGATGAAGAAATTGAATATTCAATTGTTGGTATTACTGAAGTAGATTTAGAAAATAACAAAATATCTAATGAATCACCAATTGCGGCTGGTTTAATTGGTAGAAAAAAAGGTGAAACTGTGGATATTGATGTTCCAGCAGGGAAAATATCTTTTAAAATACTTGGTATTTCAAAATTATAATGCTTAATTATATTAGTAATAAAAAATATTTATATAAAAAATATATATAATTTATTGACAGGTATAAATTATATATGTTAATATTAGCACATATTAATTTTAATTATAAAATAGATTAAAAAAAAACCCCTTTTTTCGGGAACTTTTTCTTAATCTATTTTTTGTTTTTTTTAAAATAAAAGGGGTGTGAAAGGAGTTAGATTATGAATACAAAGTATATTTTTGTAACAGGTGGAGTAGTATCAGGTTTAGGAAAAGGAATAACAGCTGCAGCATTGGGAAGATTACTTAAAAATAGAGGATATAAAGTTGTTATACAAAAATTTGACCAATACATAAATATTGATCCTGGTAAAATGAATCCAATAGAACATGGTGAAGTTTTTGTAACAGATGATGGAACAGAAACAGATTTAGATTTGGGGCATTATGAAAGATTTATTGATGAAAATTTAACTTGCAAATCAAGTTTAACAACTGGAAAAATATATTCTAGCGTAATTAATAAAGAACGTAGTGGAGAATATGGAGGAAAAACTGTACAAGTTATACCACATATAACTAATGAGGTTAAAGAAAATATATATTCATTTAAAAATACAGATGTAGATATAGTAATTGTAGAAATAGGAGGAACTGTTGGAGATATAGAAGGTCTTTATTTAATAGAAGCAATAAGACAAATAGGTACTGAAAATTTAAAGGAAGATGTAGCATATGTTCATGTAACATTACTTCCATATATATCAGGGTCTAATGAATTAAAATCTAAACCAACACAACATTCAGTAAAAGAATTACAATCTTTTGGTATAAAACCAGATATATTAGTATGCAGAAGTGATGTTCCTATTCCTCATGAATTAAAAGAAAAAATATCTCTTTTCTGTAATGTTACCCCAGATAATGTTATTGAAAATAAAACTGTAAACTGTTTATATGAAGTTCCATTAATGCTTGAAAAAGAAGGTTTAGGTAATCAAATATGTAAACATTTACAAATAGAAAATAAAGTGGATAATAAAAAATGGGAAGAAATAGTTAACAAATATATATATGCAGAAAAAGAAATTAATATAGCAATAGTAGGTAAATATACACAACTTGAAGATTCATATTTGTCTGTTATTGAAAGCATTACACATGCTGGTATTAACAATGATGTTAAAGTAAATATAGAAATAATCAATTCAAATGAATTATTAGAAGAGAATGTAAAAGAAAAATTAAGTAAATTTAGTGGAATAATTGTTCCGGGAGGTTTTGGAAAAGAAGGAACTGAAGGAAAAATTATAGCAATAAAATATGCAAGAGAAAATAATATACCTTTTTTAGGTATTGGTTTAGGAATGCAACTTTCAGTAATTGAATTTGCTAGAAATGTTTTAAATATTAAAGATGCTACTACTGAAGAATTTGATAAAACAGCAGAAAATAAAATTATACATATAATAAGTGATAATAGTAATACAATGAGATTAGGAAGTTATCCATGTTTATTAAAAGATAATTCACTTGCACATAACATATATAATGAGAAAACAATAAATGAACGTCATAGAAATAAATATGAATTTAATAATAGCTATTTAGAAATTCTAGAAAATAATGGAATGATAGTTTCTGGAAAATCAGTAGATGGAAGATTTGTTGAAATAGTTGAAATACAAAATAATAAATTTTTTATAGGAACACAATTTCATCCAGAATTCAAATCAAGACCTAATAGACCAGCGCCTTTATTTGATAGTTTAATTAAAGCTTGTATAATTAAATAAATATACACAAGGAACATATTGTGAATTATACAATATGTTTTCTTTTTTTTATAAAAAAATACAAATTTAGACTTTATCTTTTGAATAATATATGCTATAGTAATTTTGTGAGGAGAAGATTTATGAAAAAAATAATAAAAATAATATTTTTAAGTATGATATTTTGTTTGATTTTTGTAATATCGTCTTTTGCAACAACAAATTATTTAATAGATGAAAAAGAATATGAATACACAGGAAAAGACGTTACAGTAAAATATAATGATGAGAAAATGGAATTTGATGTTCCACCAATAATACATAATGATAGAACTCTTTTGCCTATTAGAGCTTTAATTGAAAAATTAGATGGAACTGTTGAATGGGAAGAAAAAACAAGATTAATTACTATAGAAGTTGATGATAAAAAAATAGGAATGCAAATAGGAAACAAAAAGGCTAGTGTAAATGGAAAAACAGTAGAGTTAGATGTTGTACCATGTATTGCTTATCAATTTGGAAATGCTGATTTAGGAAGAACTGTTGTCCCTATAAGATTTGTAATGGAAAATTTGGGTTTAGAAGTTAAATGGGATCAAGAAACATATACTGTTTTAGTTTTAAATGAAAATGATAAAAAAGATGAAAATAATTCTTCAGAAAATAATGAAAGCAACAATCAAGAGGAGCAAGAACCAGAGGAAGAAAAACCATTTGAATTTTCAAATACAGTTGAAAAAGTTAGTTATACATTAAACAATAATAATATTGTTATTAAGATAACTACTTCAAAAGCGATGGAATATACAGTATCAAATTACCATAACCCTGAGAGAACGGTTATAGATATTAATGGTGCACAATTTAATTGTTCACAAAAAGAGCAAAAAATTGAGCAAGGAACGGTGCAGAAAATACGTTTAGGACAAGGAGATAAATATGCAAGAGTGGTTATAGATTTAGCGGATGTATCTGTATATACTAAAACAACTAATACTGCAAAAACAGAATTATATATTACATATAGAATAAAGAAAGATTATAGTGAAAAAGATGAATTTATTGTTGTTTTAGATCCAGGACATGCTGCTGGAACTGTTGGAGCATATTATGGAGGAATTGCAGAAGAAGAAATTACAGCAGATGTTGTAAATAGAGCTTTAAAATTATTTGAAAAAGAAAAAAATATAAAAGTGTATAGTACACAAAAAGATCAAAAGATACCAGGACTTCAAGATATAGCAAATTATGCTAATAATTTAAATGCAGATTTATTTGTTAGTGTACATTGTAATGCAGCAGCAGATGATAAAGGTAATCCATTAGATACAGTATCTGGAACAGAAACTTTTTATGCTATACGTGATCAAGAAATTATTGATGGAGAAGATACAATTACATTAAATACAGATAAAGAGTATTATGGAATAACTAGTAAACAATTAGCTGACTATATACAAAAAGGTATTATAGGCAATTGTGAAAGTAATGATAGGACAATAAAAGAAAGAGGAACATTAGCTGTACTTAGATATACAAATATGCCAGCTTGTTTATGTGAATTAGAATTTATGACTTCTGAAGAATCTTTAAATAATTTAAAAGATGAAGATTATAGACAAAAATGTGCACAAGGGTTATATGATGGAATTATGAATGCAATAAAATATATGCAAAAATAGTGGAGGTGTTTTGTAATGAATGAAATGGGAATATCTAAAGGTTTATTTGGTTTAGATAAAAATCAAGTAAATCAATATATAGCAGATTTAAAAGCAGATTATGATGTAATTATTTCACAAAAAAATGATGAAATTGAGAAATTAAAAAAAGAGAACGAAAGATTAAATGAATTATTAAAAGAATTTGAAGAAAATAAAGAAAAAATAAAACAAGATAAAGAAGCAATTGCATGTGTTTTATTAAAAGCACAAGAACAGGCTAATCAAATTATTGATCAAACAAGAGTTGAATTTGAAAAAGAAAAAAATGATTTAGAAGTAATTGTTGAAAAAGAGAGAGAAAAATTATTAGATGTAAAAAAAGATTTAGGTACATTAAAATTAGCTGTTGTAACTACATTAGAAAAATATGCTAAAGAATTAGAAAAACTTGAAAATGGTACTGTTACTAAAAGTAAAAGAGTAACTAAAACAAAAGTTAAAGAATAAAGAGTATAAAATACAAAGGAGAAATTGTTATGAATAAAGAATTATATGAAAAATTAGTAAAACCAAATGTTGTTGAATTAGATAACAAAATTGATCAAATTGATATGTCTAAAGCAGAAGGGAAAATAGAGGAATATGATTATCAAAAAGAATTATATAATATATTAACAGAAAAATTTAGTATTATTGAGGATATTGCACTTAAGCAAGTTAATAAAAATGTTAAAGAATTTGAAGAAAAAGAAAATATAAAAAATAGTGCTGAAGTTAGAGTTGTTCAATATGATAAGTTGCAAGAACAAGTAAAAAGTTCATATACAAAAATAACTAAAGCTTTAGAAAATGGTAAAAATATAAAATGTGAGTTAGATAGTTTAGACGAGACAGGAATGAATATATATAAAAATACTGTTAGTATTGAACAAATAAACAAAAATATTGAAATACACAAAGAAGAGTATACTTCTAATTTGCCAGAGGCTCCTAGAACATTTATACAAAAAATTGGTGAATATTTTTCAAAAGAAAGAAGAGAATATATAAAAGTATTAAAAGATTATCAAAAAATGATAAAGATACATGCTAATGAAGGAAATAAACTTGTAAAAACTCAATTTGATATTGAAAAAAGATTATTAGATATTCATAATAATGCTTCAAATGTAGAAGAAAAAGAATTTATAGATGCAATAAAATTAGATGAAATAACAATTAGAATAATGAACAATAACAAGGAAGGTAATTCTAATGATAAATATATAGCAGATACTATAGGATTAATATTCCAAGGAATATTAAAACAAGAGATAGAAAAATGTATATTATCAGATAGTCAAATAAATGATAATGAAAAATATATAAATTATAACAATATATTTGAAAAAATAGAGTTTGCAAAAAATGATGTATCATATAATATAGAAAAAATTAATGAATTAGATATTGAAAAAGCTAATCTAGAAATTAAAGAGAAAATAAATAATTTAATTATTAATTCTAACAAATTATTAATTGATACTAATAATATTATGGCAAGTAATATTAATCAAATACTTGAACTATTAAATGATATACCTAAAGATAAGAAAAATGATTATGAACAATTTATAGCAAAAATGTGTGGTAAATACCCACAATTAATTCAAAAATAAATCTTTTGTTAGAAGAAATATTGACAGAATTAAAAAATAGTAGTAATATATATTACATATGAAAAGCAATGATAAAGGAATGCATATTAGTATATTTGTTTTTAGAGAGAAAGTATAATAGCTGAAATTACTTTTATTCAAATTAATATGTGGAACACCTTTGGAGCTAACTTATGCAAAGTAAGTTCGTAAAAACTGCGTTAAAGTTAAAGAGATAAATATATATTAGAAAGTATATTTATGAAGCTGGGTGGCACCACGAAAAAAAGTCTATTCGTCCCTAATACATTATTTGTATTAGGGACTTATTGTATATATTAGGAGGTTATTTTATGAAAACTGAAATGTTAAATGGATTAAAAAGAACACATATGTGTACAGAAGTTAGTGTAAAAAACTTAAATGAAGAAGTTACATTAATGGGATGGGTACAAACAAGAAGAGATATGGGTGGAATTATTTTTATCGATTTAAGAGATAGAACTGGTTTAGTTCAAATTGTATTTAATAATTCTATATCTTCTGAATTATTAGAAAAAGCTGAAAAATTAAGAAGTGAATATGTAATAGCTATTAAAGGTATTGTAGAAAAAAGATCTGATGAAACTATTAACCCAAATATGAAAACAGGTGAAATAGAAGTAATAGTTAATGAATTAAGAATATTAAGTAAATCTGAAGCTCTACCATTCCAAATAGAAGATGGAATTCCTACAAATGAATTAGTAAGATTAAAAAATAGATGTTTAGATTTACGTAGAAATGAAATGAAAGAAAAATTAATAACTAGATATAAAATTACTAAAATTGCAAGAGATTATTATGATGAAAATGGTTTCTTAGAAATTGAAACACCTATTTTAACTAAATCTACACCAGAAGGAGCAAGAGATTATTTAGTACCTAGTAGAGTTGTTCCTGGAACATTTTTTGCTCTTCCACAATCACCACAATTATTTAAACAAATGTTAATGGTGTCTGGTTATGACAGATATATTCAAATAGCAAAATGTTTTAGAGATGAAGATTTAAGAGCAGATAGACAACCAGAATTCACACAAATAGACTTAGAGATGTCTTTTGTTGATGAAGAAGATGTTATGACACTAAATGAAGGCTTCTTAAAAAGAGTATTTAAGGAAATATTAAATGTAGATATTCCTACACCATTTATTCGTATGCCATATAAAGAAGCTATGGATAGATTTGGTTCTGATAAACCAGATATTAGATTTGGTATGGAATTAGTAGATTTATCTGATATAGTAAAAGATTGTGACTTTAAAGTGTTCTCAGATGCAGTAGCAAGAGGAGGTTCTGTTAGAGCTATTAATGCAAAAGGCTGTGGAGATAAATTTAGTAGAAGAGAAATTGATGCATTAGGAGAATTTGCAAAAATATATAGAGCTAAAGGTTTAGCATGGATTTCACTTGAAAATGGTGAAATTAAATCAGCTATTACTAAATTCTTAAAACAAGAAGAAATTGATAGCATTCTAAAAGCTATGGATGCTGAGTCAGGTGACTTAATATTATTTGCTGCAGATGTAAATGACATTGTTTATGATGTTTTAGGAAACTTAAGATTAGAAGTTGCTAGAAAATTAGATTTACTTAATAAAGATGATTATAAATTCTTATGGGTAACTGAATTCCCACAATTTGAATATAGTGAAGAAGAACAAAGATTAGTTGCTAAACATCATCCATTTACAATGCCAATGAATGAAGATATTCCACTGTTAGATACAAACCCAGCAAGTGTTAGAGCTAAAGCATATGATGTTGTATTAAATGGTGTTGAAATAGGTGGTGGAAGTTTGCGTATATATAATAGTGAGCTTCAAGAAAAAATGTTCAATTTATTAGGAATTGATAGTGAAACAGCACATGAAAGATTTGGTTTCCTATTAAATGCATTTAAATATGGTGTACCACCACATGGGGGAATGGCATATGGATTAGATAGATTAGTAATGCTAATAACAAAAACTGATAATATTAAAGATGTTATTGCATTCCCTAAATTACAAAATTCATCTTGTCCATTAACAGATGCTCCATCTGTAGTTGATTATAAACAATTAAGAGATTTACGTATTAAATCAACAGCAGAGGAAAAGAAATAGAAGATGTTTGTACAATATTGACATAATTATATAAATATATTAAAATAAAAATAGATAAAAGGAATACCGCAAAAGCGGTTAGCCATTAAAACGTTATTAATCGCTTCTAAGGCCAAGACAGAAGCGATTAATTGTTATTTATGAAATAATTTTTTGAAAATTATAGATAATACAATTATTTCAATAGTAAATATAATATTGTCTAATATAATCATATTATCACCCCCTTATGAAATATATTTGTATATTATGTAATAACTAGGTGTAAATATGGGGGCTAACCGCTCTGCTTAATTCCTTTTACCTGAAAGTATTATATAACTAAAATAATGATTTGTAAATAAAAAATATGGCAAAAAAACAAACAATTCATCGTAAAATCCGACAAATGCAAGTTTGTCTTTTTTTATTTCTTTTCTATTGAAAATTATACTATATTTGTGATATATTTAAACAGGTGAGATAAATGGAAAAAAATAATATAAATGCAAGAGAAATTGCATTAAAAATATTATATAAAATAGATAAAGAAAATGCATATTCTAATATAGTTTTAGATAGTTTTTTAAAAGAATATAATTTGGAAAATAGGGATAAAGCTTTTATTTCTCAGCTTGTTTATGGCAGTATTACATATAAAATTACATTAGATTATATTATTTCAAAACATTCTAAAATAAAACTAAAAAAAATTTCAGATTGGATACTTAATATACTAAGATTAGGTGTTTACCAAATAATGTTTTTAGATAAAATACCTAAAAGAGCAATTGTTAATGAAAGCGTTAATTTAGCTAAAAAGTATGGACATATAAAATCTTCAGGTTTTGTAAATGCTATGTTAAAAAACATATCTGAAACTGAATTAGATGAATTAAGTTTTTCTAATGAAATAGACGAACTTTCAATTAAAACATCACATGAAAAATGGTTTATTGAAAAATTAATAAAAGAATATGGATTAGATAATGCAAGAAAGATATGTGAATATAATAATATTGAGCCACCTGTATATATTAGAATTAATGTATTGAAAACAACGATTGATGAATTTAGAAATAAATTAGATAAATTAGAAATTAAATATGAAGATGGAATAGTTCCTAATACTTTAAAAATAGAAAAATTAAATGGCTTACTTGAAAGTGAATTATTTAAAAATGGATATTTTTCTATACAAGATAATGCGGCTAGTTTAGCTTCATATATTTTGAATGTAAAAGAAGGAGAAAATGTATTAGATATGTGTAGTTCACCTGGTGGAAAAACTGCACATATGGCAGAAATGATGAAAGATAAAGGAACAATTACAGCTTGTGATGTTTATGAGAATAGACTTAGTTTAGTTAAAAAAACAGCTAGAAGATTAGGTATAACTTGTATTAAAACTAAATTAAATGATGGTACTAAATTAAATAATGAATTTATTGATAAATTTGATAAAGTGTTAGTTGATGCACCATGTAGTGGGTTAGGAGTTATTAGAAGAAAAATAGATATCAAGTATCAAAAGGCAGAAGAAGATATTGATGAAATAAAAAATATTCAATATTTGATTTTGAAAAATGCAAGCCAATATGTAAAGCTAAATGGAGAGATTGTATATAGTACGTGTACAATATTTAAAGAAGAAAATGATGATATAATAAATAAATTTTTAAAAGAGAACTCTAATTTTAGATTATTAGATATATCAGATAAAATAAAAGATAATATAAATAAAAATGGATGTATTCAAGTGCTTCCACATATACATAATTTAGATGGCTTTTATATAGCAAAACTTGAAAGAATATCTTAAAGATATAGATAGGGGGAATATAAAGTGTCTGAAAATAAAAAATATGTTATAGCAATTGATGGGCCAGCTGGAACTGGTAAAGGTACAATTAGCAGGCTAGTTGCTAAAAGAATAGGTTTTGTCTTAGTTAAAACAGGAGATATGTTTAGAGCTATTACATATAAAATGGTTAAAGAAAAAATTAAACTTGACGAAATAGATAAAATAATTAGTTTATTAGATAATATTGACTTAGAATTTAAGTATATAAATGGACAACAAGTTTCTATCCTAGATGGTGAAGAATTAAATGACGAGCTAAGCATTAAAGAAGTACAAGATAATGTTTCACAAGTATCTGTTATAAAAGAAGTAAGAGATAAGGTATTAAAATATGAAAAAGATATTGCTAAAAAAGAAAATATAGTAATGGAAGGCAGAGATATTGGAACAACAGTGTTTCCAAATGCTGATGTGAAGATTTATTTAATTGCAGATTTAGAAGAAAGAGTTTTGAGAAGATATAATCAATTAAAAAAACAAGGGATAAATAATATATCAAAAGAAGAGGTTAAGCAAAATTTTATATTCCGTGATGAAAATGATAAAAATAAAAAATACGGTGCATTAAAACAAGCTGAAGATGCTGTTGTTGTGGATAATAGTCATAGAGAAATAGAGGATACTGTTAATGAAATTATTAATATAATAAAAGAGAAGATAGGAGAGATTTGGTAATGATATTTTGGTTTATAGTAAAAAGTATTATTTGGTTTTTATACAAATTAGTTTTTCAAGTAAAAATAGAAGGAGTGAAAAATATACCTAAACAAGGAGGAGCATTAATTTGTCCTAATCATGTTCATTTTTTAGATGGCCCTTTAGTTGTTGTTGCACTTAATAGAAGAGTTAATACAATGTCAAAAGCTGAAGCATTTAAGCCTGCACTATTAGGTTGGCTTATGAAAAAGATGGGCTGTTTCCCAGTTCAAAGAGATAAAAGAGATTTCGGCTCATTAAAAAAATGTATTACTATGTTAAAAAAAGGTGAATTAGTAACTGTATTTCCAGAAGGAACTAGAAATGGTTTAGAAAAAGGAAAAAAACTAGGAAAAGGTGCAGCATTTTTACTTATGTCAGCAAAAGTTCCTTTAATACCTGTTGGGATAACTGGTAAATATAAACCTTTTGGTAAACTAAAAATTAAATTTGGTGAACCAGTATCATTTGAAGAGTTTTATGGTATGGAGAAGGATAAAGAAGTTTATGAAAAAGTAAACGAAAAACTTTTATTAAATATTCAAAATCAATTGACAAATTAAGAATAATATTAGATAATATAAAAGCGTTTGATACGCAATTTAGATTAAGGAAGGAAAGATTTAGATATGGAAAATTTTGAAGAAATGTTAGAAAATTCATTTAAGGCAATAGTGCCAGGAACAACAATTAAAGGAGAAGTTTTATCAGTAACTGATGATGAAATATTTGTTAATATCGGATATAAAGCTGATGGTATTGTAGCAAAATCTGATTTATCTTATGATGAAACAAAAAATCCAAATGATTTATACAAAGTAGGAGATACGATTGAAGTATATGTTGTTAAATTAAATGATGGTAGAGGAAATGTTGTTTTATCTACTAAAAAATTAGAAGAAAGTAAATTAAAAGAAAAATTTGATAATGCTGTAAATAGTAATGAAACTATTACTGTTAAAGTTTCTGAGATTTTAGAAAAAGGTGTTAGAGCAAATTACTTAGGTAATAGAATATTTATACCAGCAAGTCAATTAGTAAATAGAGATGTTAATTTTTATCAAGGAAAAACTATTGAAATAAAAATAATAGAAAATCAAGATAGAAGAATTATTGGTTCTGAAAGAAAAGTTAATTCTGAATTAAAAGAAAAACAAGCACATGATACAATGTTATCTATAAGAGTTGGAGATATTGTTAAAGGAACTGTAAAAAGAATTAATGAATATGGTGCATTTGTAGATATTGGTGGAGTAGAAGGTTTATTGCATGTATCTCAAATGACATGGAAAAGAAATGTTGATCCAAAAGACGTAGTAAAAGAAGGACAAGTACTTGATGTTGAAATTATAGAATTAGATAAAGAAAAAGGAAGAATAGCTTTAAAATCTAAAAAAGATGAAGAAAATCCTTGGAATGAAGTAGGAACTTCTGTAATAGTAGGTTCAGTATTAGATGTAACAGTATTAAGATTAGTTGCATTTGGTGCTTTTGTTGAAATTAAGCCAGGATTAGAAGGATTTATTCATATTTCACAAATTTCTACTGAAATGATTAAAGCTCCATCAGATGTTTTAGAAATTGGACAAACTGTTACCGCAAAAGTTGTTGTAATTGATACAGAAAAAAATAGAATTGAACTTAGTGTTAAAGCTTTAAGTGAAAAAGTAGAAGAAAAAGAAGAAACTGTAGAAGAATAATATATTATACACTTCAAAATTATTGCCTTAAACAAGATTTTGAAGTGTTTTTTATAGGAGGAAACAAATGAAGAAAATAAAAATTATACCTATTTTAATAATATTTAGTATTTTAATTTTTTCAATTTCTGTTAGTGCATTTGGAATTATTCATGAGAAGCTTGAAAATATAATTAATTATTTAAATAATGATAATGAAGACATATATTCATGTATTGATACTTCTAATACAGTTTTATCGGATAATATTAATACATATATGGGTAGAGTTGAAATAGCATATAAGATATTAAAAAGTTCATATATGCAAAATGGGAAAGCTCAAGTTATTTGCAATACAGTTACTATTATAGATGGCAAAGAGATTGTTAGAGGAGAAGCATATTTTGATTTTATAGAAATTAATAATACATTTATATTAACAGATACAGATTTATTTAGTTTGTTTAAGAAAACTAATAATGAAGAAAGAGAAGAACAGACACCTCATAAATCTTTTATGAATTTTATATCTCATTTTAGAAATGGTGATATTGAAACATATGATTACATAGATAATAGTAATATTGAATTAGCTAATAATATAGATAAGTATATTGAAAATATAGATATTACATGTTCTGATATGGATATTGATAAAATAGGTAATGATAAATATAAAATAGAATGTGAAATAAATGCAAAAGGTGAAAGATGGTCAACTAGCGGATTTAAAGTAGAATTTAAATTAATGAAACAAGATAATAAATACGTTATTTATGAAACTAATTTGTTTGAAATTATAGGACCAGAAAATATTGCAAATTTTGCAATAAAGTTGGTTGGTATAATAGTATTATTATCAATAGTATTACCATTTGTTTTCTTTATAGTAATTTTTATAACGATAAAAAAGCATAAAAATAAAATAGAAAATACTTTTAGTAATAATAGTTATGAAGAAATTATAGACAATAAAATCGAAGAAGATTATCAATCAGATAATAATTTTAATAATGATAATCCAATAAAATATGAATAAAAATAAAGGATAAACTAAATATTAAAGTTTATCCTTTTTAATTATATTTAAATATCAATACTATCATCATCATTTGTTAATAAATTTATGATTTGAGGATAATATTTAAGTGAATTATTTTTCCAGTTTTCAGCTATTTTTCTAGCTTGTTCCATAGTTCCAGCATAAATTTCTAAAGAAAACAATCTTGAACTACCTTCATCAATATTACATTTTACATTTATTTTATTTGCATCAAGTATTATAAAATCTGTTGTTATAGATAATTCATATTTTAGACCTTTAATAATTTTTTGTATTGCATTATCTGCTGCAACACTCATAACACTTGGTATTAAATACATTAAATCAGTTAATGTAGATTTTCCTTTTTCAGTAATAATGTAATAATGTTTATTATTTTCTTCAAATATATTTATAAATTCTTTATCTTTTAAATCAGAAAGAAATTGTTGAAAATAAAAATAATTAATTTCATTAATACTAAAATATATATCTGTTAAATTACTTATAGTAACAGGAATATTTGCTTTATTTAAAATATATAATATTAATAGCCTGTTTTCAGGATTTGAGTTATCGTTTATCATTATCAATTTTATCACCAAAAAAATTATATCATACTTTTTTTCATTTTACTATTGATTTTTTAAAAAATTAATGTTATTATATAAAAGCGTTAGATAGGGGTATAGTTCATCGGTAGAATAACGGTCTCCAAAACCGCTGAGCTAGGTTCGATTCCTAGTACCCCTGCCAATAGAAAATAAAACCACTTGCATTTTTGTAGGTGGTTTTGTTGTTAGGTTTAAAATTTAATTGTGTATTGCGAAAGTAGGGAATTTATATCTACTTTTTATTGTTGATTTATTGCTTTGTTGTTTCTTTTGTGATAGAGTATTCACATAAGGAGGAAAGGTTATGAGCAATAAATTTGTTTTTTTCGCAATAATAGCAATAATAATTGGTGTAGTTATATCTTTAAATACAGGAAGTAGTGAAATAGAAAAAATAGAGTTATCAAATGAGTATAGTTATATAGGAAACTTTTCAGATGGACTAGCATATGTTGTGTCAGATAAAGATAATAAATGTGGTTATGTAGATGAAAATGGAAAAATTGTTATTCCATGCATTTATGATTCTGCAAATAAGTTTTCAGAAGGTTTAGCATTAGTAAAATATAATGGAGAATTTAGCTTTATAGATAAAAGTGGAGAAACAATAATATCTAATGTTGATATAGATGATAATTTTGGAGAAAGTATTTCATATTTTTCAAATGGTAGAGCATTGGTAAGAAGAAATGAAAAATATGGTTATATAGATAAAATTGGTGAAGAGATTATTCCTTGTCAGTATTTATTGGCATTACCATTTGAAAATAATTTTGCTTTTGTTGTATATGAAAATAAAGAAAGAGCTTATATTAATACATATGGAGATGAAGTGATAACTTTTTATGATAGTGAAACACAAGCAGTTCCATTTTCAGAAGGTTTAGCAGTTATTGAAGAAAATGAAGAATGGAATGTTATAAATGAATATGGAGAAAGTGTAATTGAATATAAGGATGGATATAATATTCCTCATATTTTAAATTATTTGTATAATGATTTTCAAGATGGTATGATATTAATTACACATAATGAAAAGGCTGGTTATATGAATTCACAAGGTGAGATAGTTATTCCTTGTATTTATGATGGTGGAACAAAATTTGAAAATGGTAAAGCCTTTGTTGGAAAAGATAATAAAATATTAGTTATAGATAAAGAAGGTAATGAAAATAAAATAGCAGATAACAAATATATTGTTGAAGGCTTTAAAGATATTTTAATAGTTGCGAATACAAAAGAATATGGAATGTTAGTAGATAATGAAAAATATGGTTGTATTGATAAAGAAGGAAAAAAAATATTACCATGTGAATATGATGAGATAAGTGGATTTATTGATGGCGTTGCAACAGCAAAAAAAGATAATAAATGGTATATATTAAAAATAAAAGATTAGTGTAAATACATAAAGTTCATATTTGGGTATGTTTGTCCTGCCAAAAACTTGTTACAATTTGTAGCAAGTTTTTTTATGCTTTATATAAGTTGACAAAAAACTTTACATAATATATAATGTTTCCATAAAATTTAATATTTAAAATTCAATCAAATTTTTTGAAGGGAGTAAATATAATGCAAAAAAGTAAAGTTAAGTTAGAAGAATTTCTTGAAAAGGAAATGAAACCTTCTTTTATCATAAAGGAAGGATATGAAGAGCGGTATAAAGTAAGGTGCAGGCATGTTGTTACTAAGGTAGTAAATAAAGTATATGAAGTTTTGATAAATGATGACAAATGCATACATCATTATTTGGGTAGACCTAATGATTTTCTAAAAAAGGAATTACCTGAGTATGCTTTTGGACCTTGTGAATCATTACTTAATGATTTGTTCGATAATTATACAGTTGAACTTTTCGATATTTTCGAAACAGATTTATTGGATGGTATTCAGAAAATCAAGGTTGAGATACAAAACCGTTTTATTGATTCTATGTTGGGATATTTCCATTCTTCAATTATCAGTAGATATAAAGAACGTAAGCAAGAAATTATGAAAAGTGAATTCTTTGATAATGTAATAGAATATGAGACTATAATAAGTCAATATATTTTATTAATTAATAATGAAAAAGCTGAAAAGAAAATCTGCTATAATAATTATGTAAGACATCTTGAAGATACAATTGATGAATTTATTGCAGAGTTAAGAAGATATGTAAGTCATAATGGAGAAGGGGATATTCATTTTATACGTGTAAGATATATCTATTATTACATAAAAGAAAATATTCTAACAAATTTTTAGGATTAAAAGAAAGTTACAATTTTTATTGTAGCTTTCTTTTAATTTGACAAAAAAATATATATGTGTTTTAATATTTTTATGAGGTGATTTTATGTTTAAATCTGATGAAATATATGAAGATAAGTATATACAAAAGATTTATGATGGTATTGAAGAATATGAAAAAAATGATTTTGCAACACATGGAAGAAAACACATATATAAAGTTACTAAAATTATTGAAACAATTTTAACAAAATTAAATTATTCAGAAGATATTATTGAATGTGGAAAAATAGCAGCTCTACTGCATGATTTAGGATGCATGCAAGGGAAAAAAGAACATGAAATTAGATCATATAATATTGCAAAACAATATCTAAAAGATAAACAATTAACAAAAAAGCAAAAAGAGGTTATATTAAATGCAATAATTAATCATAGAAATGTAAAAGAAGAAATGGACATTTTAGAAAGAGCTCTTGTTGTTTCAGATAAATTAGACTATACCAAAAATAGATTAACAAAAGAAAGTTTAAAAATTGAGGGATTAAGTGAATTACAATATGTTAATGAAATTGTTATAGATATAACTGAAAATGAATTTATTGTTAGATTTATTACAGAAAAAGAGTTTAAAAAGGAATTGCTAGAAAAATACTATTTTACAGAAAAAGTATTTAAAGCAATTAATAGTTTTAGTGAATATATTAATAGAAAACCAGTTATATTAATAAATGATATAATTTGGATTTTTAGTATTAATTAAGGAGGTTAAAATATATTTTGAGTGCATTTTATTATGTATTTTTATATTTTATTATATATAGTATTTTAGGGTGGATATGTGAAGTAATATATTGTTTTGTTTTAGATAAAAAAATAACTAATAGAGGCTTTTTAGAAGGTCCATATTGCCCTATTTATGGAACAGGTGGGTTAATAGTTGTATATTTTCTTTTACCAGTAAAAAATATGCCAATTGCAGTATTTGTTTTAGGAATGATACTTGCTAGTATATTAGAGTATATTACAAGTTTTGTTATGGAAAAGTTATTTGATACTAGATGGTGGGATTATTCAAATAATAGATTTAATATAAATCGGTAGAGTATGTTTATTAAATTCAATTTTATTTGGAATATTGTCTTTATTCGCTATGTATTTAATTCATCCATTTGTTGTTGATATAATTGAAATGATACCAACGATTATAATACCAATTATTTCAACTATTTTATTAGTAGTATTTACTGCAGATTTAATCAAGACAATTCTTATTATGATAAATTTAAAACAAAGACTATTAAAATTAAAACAATTAAAAGAAGAATTAGATATGAAGTTAACTGATTTTACTAAAAACGATTATACACATGTTATAGCTGAAATGTTAGAAAGACAAATAAATGATTTAATTGCTGAAAAAAGATATTTTGAAAATAGACTAATTAATTCTTTTAAACATATTAAATCTGACTCTTTTAGTGAGCAAATTAAAAAGATAAAAGAAGAGATAGAAAAAGTAAAAAATGAAAGAAAACAAGCCAAAAAATTAAGAAAGGAAGTATAAAATATGGCATGTTACAGTATGCATTTAGCTTTTGCTAAAATTGTTAATGAAAAATTAAAAATGAATGAAAAAGATTTTTGTGTAGGAGCATTAGCAGCAGATATATGCAAAAAAGAGTTTTATACAAAAAGAATAACACATTTTGGAAATGAACATGTAAAGGTCAAATTAAATGAATTTTTAAAAAAATACAATGAAAAACTTGATAACCCTTTTATAATGGGGTATTTAGTACATATATATTTAGACTATGTTTTTTTTGAAAGATTTTTATCTAACTTTTTTGATATTATTGAAGGTGAATATTATTCAGATATGACTTCTATTTTTAAAGAAAAAAAGTCTGGAAAAATATTAACAGCAAGAGAGTTATATAGTGAAAGATTTTATAATACATATACTAATATTAATAAAAAACTTGTGGAAAAATATAATCTTCCTGCTTTTTTTGAAATAACAGATGAAGATTTAAAAAGATATAATGTTATAGACGAATATAATGTTAATAATTTATTAAATATAAATAATGAAATAGAAAAATTTATTAATTCAAAAGAACAAATTCCAGAAAATGATGATATATATACTATAGATGAATTTGAAGAATTTATTAATAAGTATGCAAAGGAATTTATTAATGAATATGAAAATATTAATCTTAAAGCTAACTAATAAAAGTTAGCTTTTTAAAATAAAATAATTATGTATATTTACATTAAACGGAAAATATGATATAAATACATTATCAAAATAATTATATGTTTCTTATGGAATAATTCATTCCAAGTTTTCAAAAAATTAATTTATTCAAATAGAAAGTAGG
Organism: Clostridiales bacterium; assembly: GCA_015056545.1. GTDB lineage: Bacteria > Bacillota > Clostridia > TANB77 > SIG350 > SIG350. Next base: position 112,922 of record SVGE01000002.1, read on the forward strand.
TGATTAAATTAAATGCAATATTGACATATTGACAAAAGAAAAGATAGAGTATACAATTAGTATAAGGAGGTAAAGTTTGAATAAAAAACATAAACCAAATAAAAGAGCAGATATAACATATGACTATATGTTTAAATATGTATTTGGTAATGAAAATAATAAAAAGTATACAGCAAAATTAATTGAATTAATTACAGGAATAAAAGTTTATAAAATTGAAATTGCTACTAATGTAGAGTTGGAGAAATTAAGAAAAAAAGAGAAAGTAAGTATATTAGATGTAAAAGCAAAAATAAATGATGGAATAGTTGTTAATATTGAGATGCAAAATAATAATGAATTAGATATGGCAGAGAGAACTGAAAGATATGGTAATAAAATATATTGTAATGAAATAAATAAAGGAAAGAAGTATAAAGATATTAAACAAGTTATATTAATAAATATATTAAACTATAAATTAAATGAACATAAAGAGATTTTATCTAAAACAGTGTCTGTAATAGATAAACATAGAGAAACAGAAATTAAAACAAATATAAAGTATTATTTTTTAGAATTACCAAAAGCTAAAGGGAAAAATCTAGATTTAAATGATGAATTAACTGAGTGGGCAATTTATATGAGAGGAAAAGATATGGAGGTGATAGAAATGATAAAAAAGAAGAATAAGGATATTAGGAGAATTGATAAAAAGATAAGAGAAGAAAAAAGGCGAGAAGAAAGACTAAGAATGGAAGAATTAAGATTTAAATGGCAATATGATTGGGAATATACGAAAGCAAAAGCGGAAGAAAAAGGGGAAAAAAGAGGAAGAATAATTGGTAAAGAGGAAGGAATAAAAGAAGGAATAAAAGAAGGAATAAAAGAAGGAATAAAAGAAGGAATAAAAGATATTGCAATCAATATGATAAAAAATGGTTTTAAAATGGATGATATAATAATTGCCACAGGACTTGGAAATAGCGAATTAGAAGAATTGTATAATGGTATTTAATTACTTATTAAGGAGGTACAAATGAGAAAAAGGAAAGAATATAATTTGAAATCTAAAATTAATAAATCTATAACAAAGTTTAAGAAAAAAATTGAAAGCAGAAAGAGAAAAGAATATGAAAAAGAAATTAATTTAAAACAAATAAGAGATATGTTTGATTATGAATAAAATAAAGTAATTTATAGGGGATAGATAGGGGGAATATGAATTTATATATTTATCCATACATCTTTTGTATTATTATAGTTATATTTGTAGTAAGTATTTATTTAGTTTCATATGCTAATAATATAGTTTTTGATTCTACTTATTCATTAAAATTTGATAATATCCAATATAGTACATATGAATTAACTGGTAAATACCTTTGGCCAGTTATTGGATATAATAATATTACATCATATTATGGAAGAAGAAAAGCACCGACAGCTGGTGCGAGTACATTTCACAGAGGAATAGACATAGGTGCTCCTACTGGAAGTAATTTAGTAAGTATTATGGATGGAATCGTTATAATGTCAAAATTTAATGGTGCGAATGGTTTTTCAATTATTGTTCAAAATGGAAATATGCAAGCTATATATGCTCATGTCCATGATAAATACCTTCCAGCATTAAATACAAAGGTAAAAAAAGGACAAGTAATAGGTAAGGTAGGTCCTAAAAATGTGTATAATGTGCCAAATAATCCATATAAAGATTCAAATGGTAATCCAACAAATGGAACAACAACAGGAGCGCATTTACATTTTTCAATAAAAATAAATGGTGAATATGTTAATCCATTAGAATATATTTAATGAATATAAAATAATAATAAGGTTATAATATTGTTGGTGATATTTATGGAACACGAAATAAATGAAAAAAGATTTATTAGGTCATATGAATTTATACCAGATTATCATAGATGGCTTACTATGTCTAAACAAAAAGAAATTGCAAATAAACTAGAAAATATTACAAAAGATAGAAAAAATTAAAGAAATTAAAGAAAAATCGAGTAAATTATATTTTTTTGCTCGATTTTTGATATTGAATAAATTTAGAAATGTTATATAATATTAATAGTCAAAGAAAGTCAAAGTAAGAAATGGAGATGAGATAATATGAGATTATCTGATTTAATTGAACAATGGATAAAAGAAAATATAAGTCAGCAAGAAGGATATATAGACCTTCAAAGAAATGAACTTGCTAGTAAATTTAATTGTGTACCTTCACAAATTAATTATGTAATAACAACAAGATTTAATCCTAATAATGGTTATTATGTAGAAAGTAGACGTGGTGGCGGAGGATATATTAGAATTAAAAAAGTAGATTTTTCTAATTCTAATTATATTATGCATATTGTTAATGTAATAGGAGATACATTAACAGCTTATGAAAGTAATATTTTTATTAATAATTTATTAGATAAAAAAATAGTTACTGAAAAAGAAGCAAAATTAATGAAAGTAGCAACAAATGACAAAGTTCTACAACTAGATTTTGATATAAAAGATATTGTAAGAGCAAATATATTAAAAAATATGTTAATTAATTTAATTTAGGAGATGATTTTATGAAATGTGATAAATGCAATAACCAAGCAACAGTTATATTTAAACAAAATATTAATGGTAAAATAACTCAGCAATATTTATGTGAAAAATGTGCAAATGATATAAATATAGATATGGATATGAAAAAATTTAATGATGAATTTACAAATATTTTTGAAAATATGTTTAATTTGAATTTTGGTAATTATTTAACAATAGATAAACCCAAAATAAAGAAGTGTGACACATGTGGAAACACATATGAAGATTTTATTCATAAAACAAAATTATCTTGTGAAAATTGCTATAAAACATTTAATAATGAATTAGATAATGTTATTAAAAAACTTCAAGGTTCTAATAAACATATTGGTAAACAATATGTTCAAATGGGAGATAATAAAGCTAAAGAAAAAGAAAAAGAAAAAGAAAAGAAAAAAGAAGATAAAGAAATAACAATTGATAAGTTAAAAGAAAAACTAAATCTGGCAATTAAAGAAGAAAGATATGAAGATGCAGCAATTATCAGAGATGAGATAAAGAAAAGAGGTAACTAGGTATGAATTGGTATTTTAATGAAGGTAAAGATGGAGATATTGTAATTAGTAGTAGAGTAAGATTTGCACGTAATATACAAGGATTTAATTATACAAATAATTTAAATAAGACTAAACTTGAAGAAATTCTAAATATATTTGAAAATAATAAACAGCTATTAAAAAAATATGGACTTAAGCTATTGCGTTTAGAAAATATGGATGATATAACTAAAGCTAGTTTAGTTGAAAAACATTTGATTAGTATTGAACTTTTAAAATCTAAAGCATCAGCAATATTAATAAATGATGAAGAAAATATTTGTATAATGCTAAATGAAGAAGATCATTTAAGAATTCAGGTATTTTCAGCAGGTTTTGAAATATATAATATATATGAAATATTAAATAATATTGATGATGAATTTGGTAAATGTATAACATATCAATATAATAAGAATTATGGATATTTAACATCATGTCCAAGCAATGTAGGTACAGGCTTTAGGTGTAGTGTAATGCTTCATCTGCCAGCACTTCAATTAAGTAGAAAACTTAATAAAATAATAGATATAGCTAATAACTTAAATATTAATATTAGAGGAGCATATGGTGAAGGTACTAATTCATCTGGACATATGTATCAAATATCTAATAAAATAACTATTGGAGTTACTGAAAAAGAGATTTTAGATAATATAAATAATATTGTTTCTCAGCTAATTACATTAGAAAGAGAAGAAAGAAATAATCTTTTAAAAAATAAATTACAATTAGAAGACAATATAAATCGAAAATATGGTATACTTAGTAATGCTAAAATTATTTCTTCACAAGAAATTAATGAATATATTTCATATATTCGTATGGGAATATATATGAAGTTAATAGATAAAATAGATATTAAAAAATTAAATAAAATTGGTATATATACAAAAGTTGCATGTTTGCAAAAGTATTTTGGAAAAGTATTATCTCCAAATGAAAGAGATGTATATAGAGCTAGAGTAATTAAGGATATATTAGAAGAAAAGTAAAGGAGGAATTTTATGTATAAATATACAGAAAGAGCTGCACAAAGTATAAGAATAGCAGAGCAGTTAGCAACAGAATTAGGACATAATTATATAGGAACAGAACATATACTTTATGGATTGGTTCAAGAAGGAAGTGGTGTTGCATCAAGAGTTTTAGAAAATATAGGTGTTACAAGTAAAAAGGTTTATGAAACAATTGTTAATTTAATTGGTGTAGGGACACCTGGTGTAGAGATTTTAGGATTTACACCAAGAGTCAAAAGAGTAATTGAACTTGCATATATTGAAGCTAGAAGGGATTCAAGTGGATATATTGGAACAGAACATATTTTACTTGGTATAATTCGTGAGGGAGAAAGTGTAGCAACAAGAATAATGATGGATTTAGGATTAGAACCACAAAGAATATTTGAAGAATTAGATAAAGTATTTACTGGAAAAGAAATGGATAATATGCAAATAGATACTAAGGAAGAAAAAGATACACCAACATTAAATCAATTTGGAAGAGACTTAACTAATATGGCTAAAGAAGGAAAATTAGATCCAGTTGTTGGTAGAGAAAATGAAATTCAAAGATTAATTCAAACATTAAGTAGAAGAACAAAAAACAATCCATGTTTAGTTGGAGAGCCTGGTGTTGGTAAAACTGCTGTTGTGGAAGGTCTAGCACAAAGAATTGTTTCAGGTAATGTTCCTGATGTATTGAAAGATAAAAGAATAGTTACATTAGATATTTCTTCAATGGTAGCTGGTGCTAAATATAGAGGGGATTTTGAAGAAAGATTAAAAAAATCTCTTAAAGAAATAACTGCATCAGGAACTACAATAATATTTATTGATGAGCTACATACAATTGTTGGAGCAGGGGCTGCAGAAGGTGCAATAGATGCAGCAAATATTTTAAAACCAATGCTTGCAAGAGCTGAAATTCAATTAATTGGTGCTACAACTTTAAATGAATATAAAAAATATATAGAAAAAGATTCAGCATTAGAAAGAAGATTTCAACCTGTAACTGTGGGAGAACCAACAGTTGATGAAGCAATTCAAATATTAATTGGAATTAAAGATAAATATGAAGCACATCATAAAGTAATAATATCTGATGAGGTTATTAAACAAGCTGTTTTGATGTCAAATAGATATATTAATGATAGATTTTTGCCAGATAAAGCAATAGATTTAGTTGATGAAGCGGCTTCTAAGATTAAGTTAAAATCATATTCTGAGCCAGATAATATACGAAAAGCTAGTGAAAAGGTTGAAGAGATAAAAGCAGATAAAGAAAAAGCAATTAAGGAGCAAGATTTTGAAAAAGCAGCAAAATTAAGAGATAAAGAAAATGAAGCTAAAAAAGCATTAACAGATTTGAAAGAAAAATGGAATTCAAATAAGCAAAAGAAAAAAGTTGAAGTTAAAGTTGAAGATATTGCAGATGTAATTAGTTTATGGACTGGTATTCCTACTAAACAATTAACCAAAACAGAACAAGAGAGATTAAAAAATCTTGAAAAAATTCTTCATCAGAGAGTGATAGGGCAAGATGAAGCAGTTTCTGCTGTTGCTAAATCAATTAAAAGAGGAAGAGTTGGATTAAAAGATCCAAAAAGACCAACAGGTTCATTTATATTCCTTGGACCAACAGGTGTTGGTAAAACAGAACTTGCAAAAACATTAGCAGAAGAATTATTTGGTGATGAGAATTCAATTATTAGAGTAGACATGTCTGAATTTATGGAACAACATACAGTATCTAAATTAATAGGTTCACCACCAGGATATGTTGGATTTGAAGAAGGCGGTGGGTTAACTGAAAAAGTTAGAAGAAAACCGTATTCAGTAGTATTATTTGATGAGATAGAAAAAGCTCATCCAGATGTTTTAAATGTATTACTTCAAATATTAGATGATGGTATATTAACAGATGGGCAGGGTAAAAAAGTTAATTTTAAAAACTGTATAATAATTATGACTTCAAATATTGGTGCTAGAATTATTACAGATAAAAATACAATTGGATTTGAAAGCAAAGAAAGTGAAAATGAAAACTACAAAGATATTAAAAATAATGTAATGAAAGAAGTAAAAAAAGTATTAAAACCTGAGTTTTTAAACAGAGTTGATGAAATTATTGTATTCCATCAGTTAACAAAAGAAAATTTAGCAGATATTGTAGCAATTATGCTTAAACAATTTGAAAAAAGACTTGAAAATTTAGAGATTAAAATTAAATTTGATAAAAAAGTTATAGAATTTATTATTGAAAAAGGATATGACAAAAACTATGGTGCTAGACCATTAAAAAGAGTTATACAAAACAATATTGAAGATAAACTAGCAGAAGAAATGCTTAATAAAGATATTGAAAAAGGTGATAGCATTATTTGTAAAGTAAAAAACGATACAATTATTTTTTCAAAAAAAGAAGCATAATCTTGACAAAACTTATGTAACCTTGATATAATAATCGAGGCAAATCTCGAAATATTATAATAAGGAGGCATAGTTATTATGCAAAACAGAATGGATGAATTAATGAAATTGTCAGCATTTGAACTTCAGAAGCGGGCAGTAGCAGGTCTTATTGCAATAATTGAAGATACTGATGTTACTGCTAAGATTGTAGAAGAAGCAATTGAAACTTTACCGGAAGCGCTTAATCAGCTTAATATTGCAGCAGAATATTATAATGCTGTATATGATGAAGTATATGATGAAGCTGTTGAAGATTTTCTTGAAGATCTGGAAGAAATCGGTTTATGCGCTTGTGATGATGACTGCGATGAATGCGAATGTGAAGAATGTGAATGTGAAGGCGAGTCTTGTTGTTGTTTCAGAGAAGTTAAAGAAATTAATAACTCTTTTTGCCCTCATGGAGAATGTTTGTGTAAAGAACCATGTGAAGAGTGTCATCGCGAAGAAGATGAATGTATAGGATATGAATGTGATTCATATGCTGTTCCTTGCGAAGAAGGAGAAGAGGACGGTTATTCAGATGAAAAACCGGAATTTTGCAAATGTGATAAAACATGCGTAGGCTGTGAAGAAAAACAGAAAGGATGTATGGGCTTAGACTGTCCCAATTGTCAAAATCCTCGTGAATGTGATGAATAATCACATATAACCATGAGAGTGGTGAAGTCGTAACAAGAAAGAGACTAGGATATATTCCTAGTCTTTTTCTTATATAAGAAAAAATAAAAAAACTATTGATAAGTTAATTTACATATGATAATATAACTACGAAAGAGGTGAGAAAATTGTCAAATAAAACCAAAGTAATATGCCATAAAGTGCTAAATACTAGGGGGGGGGGTGTTTATAGAATAAGGACATCTTTAATTGGCATGCCAAAAAATATAGAGAACTTAAGAATATATTACGAAAAAACGTAATGTAGTCTTAGGTTCTTTTAATTTGCCAAAATTAAAAAGATACATTTTGGCAATAATAAAATAAAGAGCCGAGGAAGGGAGGAAATAAAAAGAAAAAATACAACAAAACAGTTGAAGTAAAACCAAAAGTGTTATACAATAAAATTGTATAATAACAAATTTAAAATTCAAAGGAGGAAAAAATATGAAAAATTTAAAGAATAGTAAAACATCAGGTATAAGCTTAGTTGCACTAATAGTAACAATAATTGTGCTAATAATATTAACAGCTGCAGTTATTGTAACTTTTATGGAAGGTGGCATAATAGAAAAGGCAAAAGAGGCGGTATTTAAAAGTGATATAAGAACATATCAAGAAATACTAGCAGTAAAGAATGCAGAAAAACAAATAGAATTAGCAACCGGAAATGGAGAAGGTGGATTATATAATGAAACAGATTATGACAAAATCAAAGAAATAATTCCCGAATTTAAAGAAGAATATAAAGATTTAATAGCAATAAGTAATGGAGAAATAGTATTAGGAACAAGAAGTGAAGACCCATATAGCATATGGCTAGCCGATTTAGGAATAGGAGTAGCAAAAACATCAGTAGTAGCATTATTAGAAGTAGGAGACTATGTAAATTATGATATACCAGGAGGAACATATGAAATACCGGCAGAAGATAGACGTTGGATATATAATAATGTTAATGGTGAAGAAAGTTATGAAATTGGTTATCAAGATATAATGTGGAAAGTATTAAAAAATGATGGAACAGAAGTAACTTTAGTAAGTGAAGAATCAGTTGAAAATATATACTTATTGATTGATGATGCGAATGCAGGAAAAAGCCGAGCTTATTTAAATGGACCAGACAGATTAGATGCAATATGTGAAACCGTATATGGAGGAAGAAACTTAAAAGTTGAAGATGTTAATGAAGTGCTTAAAATAGAGCCAAAGCCATCGTACTATAATTCAGAAGGAACACAGGTATATAAAGAATTAGGAGCAACATTCGGAGATGCAATAGAAGAGGACGGATATGATGTAAGCGGATGGGATAAACCAGAAAATTATGAGAATATACCTTTATATTATAGCTATACAAAATCAGATTGTGTAAATGTAGGTGAAACAGAAAAAGATATGATATTTGCACAAGATAATTACTGGTTATCATCATCAAGTATAATAGTATATTTTAATCATGTGTATGTAGAGTACCCATTGTTAGTTGTAGATAATGATAGTTTGACACAATGGGAGTTATATCCTACTGGTGATGGAGATTTATATGATGTTTGCGGTCTTCGTCCAGTTGTAACATTAAGTGCAAGTACACAAATAGCAGATGTTACAGGTGATGGTTCTAGTGCAGATAATGCATGGCAATTAAAATAATTTAATACAATATATATATAACCTTTTAATATATTTGTTAAAAGGTTATTTTTCTTTTCTTTTTTTATCAAATTCATTGAAAAAAATATTGTATTAATATAAAATACATATGTAATTATTTAATATATATGAAAGGAAAAGATGATGTATATAAATGTATTATTAAATACAAGTGTATCAAATTTAGATAGATATTTTTCATATAAAGTTCCAACTGAAATGGAAAAGTTAGTTAAAGTAGGTAAACGTGTAAAAGTTCCTTTTGGTGCTGGGAATAAAGAGCAAGTAGGTATTATAATTGAAATATTAGATAGTGTGTCTTATGATGAAAGTAAAGTGAAAAATATTATTGAAGTTATACAAGATGAATACAGATTATCTAGTTTTAATATAAAGCTTGCTAAATGGATAAGTAAAAGATATTTATGTAATTTATCAGATAGTATTAGACTAATGTTACCACCTGGAATTACTAGAATGAGTAATGAAGTATATAATACTAAATCTGAAAAATGGATACATATTAAAGATAGAGAAAAAATATTAAATGAATATACTGAGATAAAAGGGTTAACACCTAAAAGAAAAGAAGTATTAGATTTATTACTTGATTTAGACGAGATTAAACAAAGTGAATTATATAGTTTTTTCAATATAAATTTAGCTTTTCTTAAATGGTTTATAAAAGAAGAAATAATTGAAATAACTGAAGAAAAAGTATACAGAAATCCTTTCGAAAATTTTAATATTTTAAAAGATGAACCATTTGAATTAAATAAAGCTCAAAAACAAGTATATGATAATATCATATCAGATATAGATGAGAATATTTTTAGTGAAATATTATTACATGGAATAACAGGTAGTGGTAAAACAGAAATATATATGCAATTAATAGATTATGTACTTAAAAGTGGTAAAAATGCCATTGTTTTAGTTCCGGAAATATCTTTAACACCACAAATAGTTAATAGGTTTTTAAATAGATTTGGAAATATTATTGCAGTACTTCATAGCAGATTATCTATTGGTGAAAGATTAGATGAATTTAATAGAATAAATAGGGGTGAAGCCAAAATTGTTATAGGTGCTAGAAGTGCTATATTTGCTCCTTTAAAAAATATTGGTATTGTTATTGTTGATGAAGAACATGATAGTTCATATAAATCTGAAATGTCACCTAAATATGATGCAAAAGAAGTTGCTAAAAAAATATGTGAAGTAAACAAATGTGTTTTACTTTTAGCTTCAGCAACACCTAGTGTATCTACATATTATTTAGCACAAAAAGGAGATATTAAATTACTTGAGTTAAATGTAAGAGCAAATCCATTTGCAAGTTTGCCTAGTATTGATGTTATTGATATGACCTCAAATAAGAAACAAAATGGATTTAGTAATATATCTGAAAAATTATATAATGAGATTAAATGTAATTTAGAAAAAGGAGAACAAACAATATTATTTTTAAATAAAAGAGGATATAAATCATCTATTATTTGCCAAAACTGTGGTAATGTATACAAATGTCCTAATTGTGATGTTTCATTAACATATCATCATGATAAAAGAAAATTAATGTGTCATTATTGTGGACATAGTGAAAGTGTTCAAAAAAATTGTATAGTATGTGGAAGTTCTGAATTTGATAGTAATGTTGTAGGTACACAAAAAATAGAGTATGAATTAAGTAATGCATTTCCAGAATGCAGAATTATTCGTATGGATTATGATACAACAAATAAAAAAGATGGACATTTAGAAATAATAAATAGATTTAAAAAAGAAAATATAGATATATTAATAGGAACACAAATGCTTGCTAAAGGACATGATTTTCCTAATGTTACATTAGTTGGTATATTAAATGCAGATATGACATTAAATATGCAAGATTACAGGGCAAACGAGTATGCATATAACCTGCTTACACAAGTAGCAGGAAGAGCAGGTAGAAGTGATAAAGAAGGAAGAGTATATATTCAAGCATATGATAAAGATAATTTTGTATTAGAATGTATTAAAAATAATGATTACCAAAGATTATACAAATCTGAAATTGAATATAGAAAAAACTTAACATATCCACCATTTTGTGATATAATACAAATTACTCTATTTGGGAAAAAAGAAGTAGATGTACAAAATCTATCACTAGATGCATTTAATAAATTAAAAGAATATATGAGTGAATATACAAATAAAAAAATTATGCAAGTTTATCCACCAGTAGTTTCTGCTGTATCTAAAATAAATAATGAATATAGATGGAAAATATCTATTAAATGTAAATATAATGAAAAAATATCTAATAGTTTAAAAGAGTTTATTAAGGAATATCAGGATAATGATAAAATTCGTTTATCTATTGATATTAATTCAAGAAATAATATATAGGGTGATTTTATGATTTTTAATAAATTAATACCAGAACTTACTGTTTCAAATTTACAAGAAAGTATAAATTTTTATGTAGGTTTATTAGGATTTGAAATTAAATATGAAAGAAAAGAAAATTTATTTACATTTCTTGAGCTTGAAGATATTCAAATTATGATACAAGAGCATAATAATGAAGATGAAGAAAAGTGGAATGTTGGAAAATTAGAATATCCTTATGGTAGAGGTATAAATTTTCAAATAGAATTAAATAATATTGATAATATATATAATAGGTTGATTGAAAATAATTATCCAATAGCTTTTGATATTGAAAAAAACTGGTATAGACAAAATGACATTTTGCTTGGAAACAAAGAATTTTTAGTTCAAGATCCTGATGGATATTTATTAAGATTTTGCGAAGATTTAGGAGAAAAAGAAATTAAGGAGATGACAGATTAATGGCAATTAGAAATATTAGACTTGAAAAAGATGAAATACTAAGAAAGAAATCTAGAGTAGTAGAAAAATATGATGAAAGAATTAAAGAATTAATTGAAGATATGTTTGAGACAATGAAAGTAAATGATGGGGCTGGACTTGCTGCAGTACAAGTTGGAATACTTAAAAGAATTATAGTTGTAGAAATACCTGATCATAAATTTGCTTTAATTAATCCAAAAATAATTGAAACTGAAGGGGAGCAAGAGTGTGAAGAAGGTTGCTTAAGTCTTCCAAATCAGTTTTATAAAACTAAAAGACCTATGAAAGTTAAAGTTGAAGGGTTAGATGAAGATTTTAATCCAGTAACAATTGAAGCTGAAGGATTACTTGCTGTTGTCTTAAGTCATGAAATAGATCATTTAGATGGAATATTATTTATAGACAGATTAGAAAGATAAAGGAGGAACTTTATGTATAATATAGTTTTTATGGGAACACCAGATTTTGCTGTTGAATGTTTAGATAAATTACATAAATCTGAGCATAATGTTGTTTTAGCAGTATCTCAAATGGATAAGCCAAAGGGAAGAGATATGAAAGTAGTTTATACACCTGTTAAAGAATATTGTGTAAATAATAATATAGGAATTTTGCAACCTGAAAAAATTAGAAATAATACTGAATTTATTGAAAAAATTAAATCAATAAATCCAGATATAATCGTTGTTGTTGCATATGGAAAAATACTTCCTAAAGAAATACTTGAAATTCCTAGGCTAGGATGTATTAATGTACATGGTTCACTTCTTCCAAATTATAGAGGTGCTGCACCTATACAATGGTCTATTATTAATGGTGATGAAGTAACAGGAATTACTACTATGTATATGGATGAAGGAATGGATACAGGAGACATGCTTTTAAAAAGAGAAGTTAAAATTGAACCTAATGATACATATGGAACTCTTTATGAAAAATTAAAAGTAGTTGGTGGAGAAGTACTTATTAAAACAATAGATAATATTGAAAATATTAAACCAGAAAAACAAGGAGAAGAATTTACTGTTGCTCCAATGATTGAAAAATCTTTGGGTAAAATTGATTGGAATAAATCTGCTATAGAAATACATAATTTAGTTAGAGGTTTAAATCCAATGCCTGGATGTTTCTTTAATATTGAAGATAAAATGTATAAAGTATGGGAAACAGAAGTTATTAATGAAAATTCAAATAAAGAAATTGGAACAATAATTAAATCTAATTCAAAAGAAGGATTATTTATACAAACAGGTAATGGTGTATTAAGTGTAAAAATTATTCAAGCACCAAATTCAAAAAGAATGAATATTTTAGATTATTTAAGAGGCAAAACAATAGAAGAAAATATTATTTTAAAATAGTATACATAAACTTTAAAAGCAATTTTAATGATAATTAGTAATATCATTAGATTGCTTTTGTTATATACTCTTTTTATACCTAGTATAAAAAAATATTATAGAAAAAGTTTACATAATCCCTTGAAAAATATTTTTGTCTATGGTATAATTTAATTGTGGTGAGAGATAAGACTTAAATAACTTAAATTGAAAGGAGATTTTATTATGGGATATGAAGAATTTATAAAAACTCAAAATAAAATTAATAAAACACAAGTTATATGGTCACAAGTAAATGATTATCCAGATAAATTTAAAACTAGTGTTGAAAGAAAGGCTAGAATAATTTTTTATGAAGATTTGTATAATCAATTACCTAGTGATGTTAAGCAAGAAATTGAATCACCAGAAGAATTAAAAGAAACATTAAAAATGTATTTTAAATGTGAAAACATTTCATATAATTTTATAAAATCATATAAAGATTTTGTAATAAAAAAATTTGAAAACGGATATCTTTGGAATAAAATAACTTCTGAAAAAAAGTATAATGAATTATTTAAAGAAGTTGAAATTATAGATAAAGATATTGAACATAAAAGTATAGGGATTAATTACCCAAAAATGTTTGAAGCAGTAAAAGATGCTTATCCAAAATATATTACAACTAAAAAAGAAATGAAAACTATTTTAAATACATATTTTGAAAAAAATAATATGAATGTTGAATATATAAAAGATGAAGATGAATATTTAAATTATACTGAAAATGTAGTAAAAAGAGTATTAAATAAATAAGATACAATCTATATCATTATATTAAGGTATGGCTATATGGTAATATGGTCGTATCTTTTTTTGTTACAAAAATATTACAGAATGTTTAAGAATATATTAAATACTTAATAAATATTGAATTTTTATGTTATTTTTCTTAAAATTAATTCAGATAAATAATTTATAAGGAGGAAAAATAATGAATAAAAAATTAATTTTAGTAGTTTTATCATTAATATGTATTATGTCTGTAGTTGTAATTGCTACAAATTCAAATACTTCTGATATTAATACACTTACTACCCAAAATATAGAAGTGATTAATGATACAGATTATAGGGTAAATGAATTAAGAAATAATGGAATATTAATTGGTGATGAAAATGGAAATTTAGGACTTGCTCAAACTTTAAAAAGACAAGAAATGGTTGTATTAATTTCAAGATTAATGGGAAAAGAAGATGAAGCAAAAAATTGGAATACAAACAATCTAACTTTTCTTGATGTAGAAAAAGATAATTGGGCAGCAGGATATATAGCTTGGGCAAAAGATAACAATATAACAAAAGGATATAGTAATGAATGGTTTGGATATAATGATAGTTTAACATTAACACAAACACAAATTTTCTTATTAAGAATTTTAGGTGAAAATGATGTAGATATGGATACAGCAGAAATTTTATCTTATAGAATTGGAATAATGGATGGTGTTAAAAATAGCGAAAATTCTGAAATAATTAGAAGTGATGTTGCTATTATGTTATATAATACTTTATATGCTGAAAAAGATAATGGAGAGACATTAGCGGAAAACTTAGGTATAGTTGCTAGTTTAACAGAAGAAGAAAAAGGGTTAAAACAAAATATGGAATACTTTAATGTTGAATTTTTAAAAATTATAGATATTGAAGGTTGGAAATTCATATATATAAATTCAAGTGAAAGTAATTTATCTAAGAAAAATGAAGATGAATATAAAGCTTTTATACACTCAATAATCTCTGTTATAGGATACAATAATATGAAAATTATTGATATAACAAATGAATTAGAAATAATAGCATATTGTGATGCAGAAAACAGACAAGTATTAGCTTTAGAAGTTGATGGAATATATAATTATTTTAATATGAAAGAATCATTTTAATTCAAGGAGGGGGAAAACATGAGTAAAATAAAAAATATATTAATTTTAACAATAATTGTTTTTACAATTATACTTCCTATAACAGTAAATGCTCAGACATTTACTTATTCACATTATTGTATATGTAAATTATGTTGTGGCAAGGATCCAAGCAATAAAAATTATGGTAGAACTGCTTCTGAGGTTATAATAAATGAAAATAATAGTTTATGTGTAATGGCAGTTCCAGATTGGATCCCTTTTGGAACAATTATACATGATAAAACTAATAACAGATATTATCTTGCTTGTGATACTGGAGGGAAATTGGTTAAGGCTGGAAGACTAGATTTAGCTGTTGCCGGACCTAATGCACATTCTGTTGCTAAAGATTTAGGTGTACGTACTTTTGAAGGTGTTTTATATGAAAATAAAATTTTACCTAATGGATATAAGAGAAATGATGAAAATATTGCGTTATTACAAAAATATTCAGAAAGTCAAGCTTTATTAGCACAAGCTATTGGACATACAGTTGTTGTGCCAGATGAGTCTCAAGTAGAACAACCACCAGAAGTAAATGTAATACCTAATTTTGAAGTTAAACTAAATGGACAAGAAATTAATGCAGATACATATGGAAGCGGTAGTCAACTAGGTATTGGAATGACAGATATAAAAACAATAGAATTAATTGATGAATCAAGTATAAAAGGATATGTTACTGCATGGGTTATTTATGATAAAAATGGTAATCCACAATATATATCTGATGTAAATGGGAAAGCTACAATTAATTTTGGAGAAGAAGGATATGAAAAATATATTAATCCTAAAAATAATTTAATAACTTTAGAACAAAAAGTAGTTGGAAACAATCTAGAAAATACAAAGCAAATTAAATTAAGTATAGAACATATTTTACAAGATGTTAATTTCGAAACAAAAGTTAATGGTAAAAATATTAATACACAAAATATAGCTAATAATGGAATAACAATAATAGAAGAAAATATAATTAGTAATATTGAACTTAGAGATACTACTAATATATCTGGTAGAGTAAAAGCATGGAGATTATGGAATGTAAAGAATCAAAGTTGGGATGAAAAAGCATATAGTGAAAGTGCTATAATAACATGGGATAGTTCATTTAATGAAAAATATATATCAACAGATGGAATAGTTGAAATTAGTTTAATAACATATGGTGGAGCAAAAGAAGATGTAGGATATAAAATAATAAAGATAAAACTAAATACTGAAGCTACAGATAAAGGAATGTTATTAAAAGTAATAAACGGAACACAAGAAAGTGCTTATGCAGTACAAGAAGGACAAGAAAATGTAATATTAATAAAAGCAAATAGTAGAATTGAAATGTCAGGTTCAAATATAGCAAAATATAGAATATGGGATGTAAATAATTTAGTAGAAGGAATAATTCCAAATGGTAAAATAAATAATGTGGCAGAATATTTCTATCAATTTGAAAAAGTAGATATTGATACATATAAAGCAAGACTAGGTATAACAAGAGAAAATGGAACAAAAGAAGGTTATGATATAAGATTTGAATTAGTATCAAATGATATAAATGTAATATTAAGTGGAAAAGCATTTGAAGGGTCAAAAGCAAATCCATTACATGAAGGAAGTAAATTATCAGAGTTTATTGCAGATTGTAAAGCTGAAAAATCAATAAGAAGCTGGGAAGTTAAAAATCAAATAACAGGTACATATGAATTAATTGCAGGAAATGAAAAGACAAAAGCTATACCAGTAAATGAAAGAAACTATAAATTAATTGATGCTAATAAATATTTAATAGAATTAAGAGTAGTATTAGAAGATAATCAAGTAATTAATAAGGAAATATATTTTAATTTAGTACAAATAGAAAATATATATAATACTCAAAAAATAGATTCAAATAAAGATTTAGAAATAAAATGGAATGCTGAAGCAGGAAGAAAATATTTTATTAGAATGGTTAAACTATCAGAACAAGGAAATAATATAGAAATTGAACCAGGAAAAGTAGTAGAGGGTAATAGTTATACAATACCATCTAACAAATTGGATAAAGATAGTAATTATAGAATAGCTTTAAAAGACAATGATGGACAATATTATCATATTATAATAATATCAACAATGGAGGTAAATGGTATAACTATAGTAAATTATGATGAAATAAGACAACATAATGCAGGAAAAGAGCTAAAAATAAAAATAGCGGGAAAAAATCCAGGAGATAAATACCAAATTACTTTGTTTAATGAGCAAGGTAGAGTAATGTGGGTATATAATACAGATCAAGATGAGATAGTATTAATGAAAGCTGATGAAGCTGTTAAAGGAAAATATAAAATTGGAATAAGTGTAATAAGACTAGGAATAGCATCAGATAGAGAAATGTTTGATATAGAAATTAAGAATAATCATGATTTAGGAATATAAGATAGTAAAATTAATAATAAACCTCAATTATTATAATAGTTGAGGTTTATTTTAAAATATTGTTTGTTTTTTCTACAAAAAATTTATAAATTGCATATAATTAATATTAAAGAAAGAGCAAAATCTTTTTTAAATATTGACTTTTTATGGTTTTAGATATAATATTTTATTGTAAAAACATACTTTTAGAGGTGAATTTTATGGAAAATAATGAATTAATTGAATTAGCAATTAAAGCAAAGAAAAATGCATGTGGTTTAACAAATTATAAGGTAGGAGTAGCTTTAAGAACTAAAACAGGTAAAATATATACAGGATGTAATTTAGGTTCTCAAAATGGGTTATATAATATATGTGCAGAAAGAACAGCAATTATTAAAATGTTATCTGAAGGTGAAAAAGAAATTGAAACTATTGCTTTGGTTGGAGGTCCAGAAGATGAATTAGTATTTACTTCACCATGTGGGATATGTAGGCAATTAATTTTTGATTTAGGCAAAGATATAGTAGTTGTATGTGCATATATGGAAAATGGTGAATTAAAACAAGATATATTTTTATCAAAAGACTTATTACCAGGTGGTTATATAATGCAAGAATAAGGAGGAAAAAATGGAGCAGTTTAAATCAGGTTTTGTTAGTATAATTGGTAGACCTAATGTAGGAAAATCTACATTACTTAATGCATTAATTGGTGAGAAAATATCAATTATGACTAGTAAGCCACAAACAACAAGAACTAAAATAACAGGTATATTAAATGATGAAAATTCACAAATTATATTTATTGATACACCAGGTATTCATAAACCAAAACATAAACTTGGAATAGTTATGAATGAAACTGTTAATGAATCAATAGAGGAAGTAGATTTATTAGTATTTATAGTAGAAGCAGATAGTGAGGAAATTGGAAAAGGTGATGAATATATAATTAATAAAATTAAAGAAAGGAATTTACCTTGTATTTTAGTAATTAATAAAATAGATAAAATAAAAAGAGATAAGTTATTAGCTTTGATAGATAGCTATATGAAAATGTACAGTTTTGATGCTGTTGTGCCTCTATCTGCATTAAAAAATGATGGTGTAAAAGCATTACTAGATGAAATAAAAAAATTTATACCATATGGTCCTAAATATTATGCTGCTGATGAATTTACAGATCAAACAGAAAGACAGATAATAGAAGAAATAGTTAGAGAAAAAGCATTAAAATTATTAGATGAAGAGGTTCCACATGGTATAGTCGTAGAACTTGATACATTTAAAGTAAAGAAAAAAAGAGATGGTGAAAAATATTATAATATAGAAGTTACAATTTATTGTGAAAGAAATTCACATAAAGGTATAATTATTGGTGCAAAGGGAACAATGTTAAAGAGAATATCTACGTATGCAAGACAAGATATTGAAAAACTTTTAGGTATGAAAGTTAATTTAAAAACATGGGTTAAGGTTAAAGATGATTGGAGAGATAATGAAAAATTAATAAATAAATTTTTCAATGCATAGTTTTTATTTGAAAGGATGATTAATATGCTTAAAGATATGGCTTGGAATGTTTTTAAAAAAACAGGAAATATTAATTCATATTTAGAATTAAAAGATATAGAGCAAATTAACACTAATAATATATCTAGTAATTTAAAAAATATAAATATAGAGCAAAATGTAGATGGTATAGGTGGTTTTTTTGGGAATAATAAAAACAAAGGGAATAGTAATAAATGAAGCTAATTCAAAAGATAATGACAAAGTATTGACAATACTTACCCCAGATTTAGGTAAAATTTCTGTAATTGCAAAAGGTGTTAGAAGAGAAAAAAATATAAATAAATCTGCAAGTCAACTATTTGTTTTTTCAGAGTTGGTATTATATAAAAATACTGGTGATATGTATATACTTAATTCAGCAGATACTATAGAGCAGTTTTATAATATAAGAATAGATATTGAAAAATTCTATTATGTAACATATATGTGCAAATTGATTTGTGATGTATCAACTTCAGATGAAGAAAATGCTGAATTAATGCAACTATTATTAAATACTATATATTTATTAGAACAAAATAAAAAAGATAATATGTTTTTGATAACTGTTTTTCAAATAAGACTACTTAGAATTTTAGGTTTTATGCCAATACTTAATAAATGTGTTAACTGCCAAAGTGATGAATTACATCATTTCAGTATAAAATATAATGGTCTTTTATGTAATAGTTGTGCAAAACAAGATACAGGAAGTATAGAATTTTCACTTAGTATGATAAATGCGTTAAAATACATACTACTTTCTGATGCAAAAAAGATTTATTCATTTGAAATATCTAATATGGTTTTATCTGAACTTAAGTTATTTATTAAAATATATTTGAGAGAAAAACTTGAAAGAGAATATGATATAGATAAATATTTAAAGGATATATTAATGTAGGTAAATATTATGAAGCTATTTACCTACATTTTTGTTTACATAAACATAAAAAAGTGGTATAATTAAAAAGTAAATTTAAATAAAATTAAGAGAGGTTTTCTATATGAAAAAGCGGAATAAAAAAATTGATTATTCAATTTTGACAGATATTGATATATGGAAATTAGTTAAAGCAAACAGAATAAGTAGATTTCCAGCAAACTTTTGGAATAAAGATAGTTTTAAAAATATATTTAGATATATTTGTTTAGAACTATATAAATTCTCAAAAGAAGACATTTGTAACATTAGATTAAAGTTTTTTTTAAAAGAAGAATGTTTAATAACAGGAATTGATATTTTTAATAAATCATCATTTGAATTATTGTCTTATTGTTTTCCAGAGTTAGAAATTAAAGAATGGGAATTAATATTAGTTCCTAAAGATTTTTGGAATGAAGATACAATAAAAAGAGCAATTAATTGGCTAAGTGAAAAAGAAGGATTATGTAAGAGAGAAGATTTAATAAATAATTTTTCTACCAATTTATTAAAGAAGAATAAACTTGCTACTTTAACGAGTAGGTATTCTCTGCAATATTTATTAAATTTGTGTTTTCCTGAGTATGATATTAAAAAATGGGAATTAAGAAAAATAGACAAATGGTCTGATGAGTTATGTCATGAAGCTATAAACTGGTTTTTAAAAAAGGAAAATCTAAATACACGGAAAGATATTTGTGAAAGATTTTCAGGCAATCTTCTTGAAAAAAACGGTTTATCTGGAATGCTATCTATAAAGTTTGGATATAGTAGTATAAAAGTTTTGGAATTTGAATTCCCAGGAGAATATAAAAAAGAAGATTTAAAAGCATATAGAAATTATGTATAAATTGGAGGATTTATATATGGAGAATTGGAAAGAAAAGGATGCTTTAATGGAAAAATCTATTATCGAGATATATGAAATGGTTTTGAAAGGGATAATAAAATGTTTTCCATCAGGTTTTTGGGATGAAAAAGTTGCAAAGACTATTATAAAATATGTATATAAAGATTATTCTCGAAAACAGCTTTTGCAAATTGATTTTAAAACCGAACTTAAAGAGAGAAGGCTTTCATCAGCATTTAAAGTTTTTAATTATTCAACATTTAAATTATTAACATTTTGTTTTCCTGAACTTCAAATAAAACCATGGGAGTTAAAAGTTGTTCCTAATGGTTGTTGGAAAAACAAAGACAATGTTAAGGATGCTGTAAAAAATGCCTTTAAAAAAGCACGGATAAAAGAAAAAGATAAAATATGTCTTGCTTTTTCAGCAGATTTTTTAAGAAAATATGGCTTAAAGTCTCTTTTAGAAGAGTATACATTATATGAAATATTAGAAATAGCTTTTCCTGAATATGATTTTGTTGAAAGTGATTTAAACAAACAGTATAAATGGGAAAAAGAAACTGCTATTAAAAACATAAAACATCTGATAGAAAATGTGTTAAATTGGGATTATAAAGCTGTGTGTGATAATATTTCAACAAATGTATTTTATGAAAATGGCTTAAGTGGTCTTTTAACTAAAGTATGTCATAATAGTGTATATGAGGCTTTGGAACTTGCTTATCCGGGAAAATATCAAAAAAAAGATTTAAAATCATATAGTATAAAATATAATTTTGGAAGAGATGAAGCACCTATATCTTAGGTGCTTTATCTTTTGTTCTTGACAATATAAATTATATAAAATAAAATGTAATAAAGTAATATTTCACAAACTTAACACAATATTAATTTAAAATATACATGAGGTGATTATAATTAAAATTTTAATAGTTGATGATGAAGAAAAGATTAGATATGTTATTAAACAATATGCAATGTTTAATGATTATGAGGTTATGGAAGCAAAAGATGGAATAGATGCAATTGATATATGTTCTAAAAATAGATTTGATATAATTATTATGGATATAATGATGCCTAAATTAGATGGATTTTCAACAGTGAAAGAATTAAGAAAGAGAACTAATACTCCAATTATAATGCTTTCTGCTAGAGGAGAGGAATATGATAAATTAACAGCATTTGAATTAGGTATAGATGATTATGTTGTAAAGCCTTTTAGTCCAAAAGAATTAATGGCAAGAATAAAGGCTGTTTTGGCAAGAACTAATAAAAAAGTATCTACACATGAAAAAGAAACAAAATTTGAATATAAGGATTTATTAATTGACTTATTAGGCAGAGAAGTATATATAAAAGAGAAAAAATTAGAACTTACGCCAAAAGAATATGAATTACTTGTATATTTAATAGAAAATAAAAATATTGCACTTTCAAGAGATAAGATATTAAATGATGTGTGGAGTTATGATTTTTATGGAGATAATAGAACAGTTGATACACATATTAAGATGTTAAGAAATAGTTTAGAGGAATATAGAGAAAATATAGTTACAGTAAGAGGAATGGGGTATAAATTTGAAGAATAATATAAAAAACGGAAAAATAAAAAATAGTTCTTTGGTTACTAAATTATTATTGTCATTTATTTTATTTGCTATAGGTATTTTCGTTATATTATGGATTATGCAAGTTGTTTTTCTGCAAACATATTATAGTATAATGAAAAAAGGTGAGATAATAAAAATATCTAATAATATTGTGAGGGAAAAAGTAGATAAAGATTTTTTATATGAATTAACAAGTTATGCATATAAAAATAATGTTACTATATATATGGCAGATAAAAATGGCAAATTAATTTATGATTCAACAATTATTGAGGAAACAGATTTATATAATCAAACAATGAAAATACCATTACTATTATCTTGGGATAAATTAATTGATGAATTAAATGATAGTGATGAAGAAATACTAAAATATACTTATAAAATTGATAGATTTAAAACTGAAATGTTTGTTTGTGCAAGAAAATTTAATGATAATGTACTTATATTAATCTCATCTATTGATCCAATAGATGCAACAACAAATGTATTAAGCAACCAATTGATGTATTGTACAGTTATTTCTTTAATAATATCTGTTATACTATCTATTGTTATATCAAGAAGAATAGCAAAACCTATTGTAGTAATAGATAATCAAGCAAAAGAGTTAGCAAAAGGTAATTATGATATTAAATTTAAAAGAGCAGGATATTTAGAATTAGATAATTTGGTAGATACTCTTAATTATGCTACACAAGAACTTAGAAAAACAGATAATTTAAGAAAAGAACTTATTGCAAATGTTTCACATGATTTACGTACACCACTTACTATGATTAAAGCATATTCTGAGATGATAAGAGACATGTATATAGAGGATAAAGATAAGACAATAGAAAGTTTAAATACAATAATTGATGAAACAGATAGAATGACTAATTTAGTATCAGATATGTTAGATTTATCTAAGATAGAAAATAATAATATGGTTTTAAATATTAAATCTATTAATATATATGAAATAACTAAAAGTATTATAGATAATTTTAAATTAGTTGATGAAAATAAGGATTTAATTATTAATATTAATTCAGAAACAGAAGTTTTTGTTAATTGTGATAAATCCAAAATTACGCAAGTTATATATAATTTGATTAGTAATGCTATCAATTATTCAGGTGATAATAAAGAAATAAAAATAGATATTAATCAAAACAAAGCTAAAGTAAAGTTTATGGTAAAAGATAATGGTCAGGGAATTAGTAAAGATGATTTACCATATATATGGGATAGATATTATAAAGCAAATAAAAAATATTCAAGAACTAGTCAGGGGTCTGGACTTGGATTAGCAATAGTTAAAAATATACTTGAACTTCATAAAGCTAAATATGGTGTTGAAAGTCAAGAAGGAATTGGCACAACTTTTTGGTTTGAACTTGATAAATAGTAAGAATTAGTATATAATATATAAACTGTAATTTATATCTATTAGGAGGGAATCTCTATGATTACTGCGGATGAAAGACAGGATGGTTAAAAAACAATTTTAATAAAATATTAGGGAGGGATTTTGATGCTTGTTGAAAAAGTATTAGAATACAATGTTTATTTGGTTGTTAATTTCTTTTTTGTATATCTTATACTTAATTGTTTTGGAATACCTAAAAGTAAGAAAAGAATTAAGGAAAAATCACTGTTGTATTATCCAACAATAACGGAAAATGGAATTAAAGCAAGAGATGTTTTTCAATCATTGGCTCAAAATAATATTAAACCCAATTATTTAGGAATGGAGGATTAATTATGCTAATTATGCTTCAGGATTTTACAGGTTCGTATTTGACACCAGAAGAAAGAAAACGGGAAGAACTTATGAAAAAGTGGAAAATTTCTGATTCGTTACAATGGGGATGGATATTCTTTAAGAAACATTTTGCTTCATATAAAGAGGGAAATAGTCGTAAGTTTGTAATAATTAATAACTTAAGGCCAAATGTTCATGAATTATTAAAATTTGAAGGACATAAGGTAAAAAGGTATACAAATCCTTCAACTGGACATTACTATTATATTTATTTATAAAACTAAAAACAATACTGATATTATTTATTAGTATTGTTTTTTTGTATAAAAATATGTTAAAGTATATATGGTGATAATAAAAATGTTTGATATAAAACAAGAATTAAAAAATCTACCAGAAAAACCTGGTGTATATTTAATGAAAAATGGTAATCAAATAATTTATGTTGGAAAAGCAGTTATTTTAAAAAATAGAGTTAGACAATATTTCCAAAAGAATAATAAAACAGCTAGAATTGAAAAAATGGTTAGTCTAATTACTAGTTTTGAATATATAGTTACAGATTCAGAAGTTGAAGCATTAATGCTAGAGTGTAATTTAATTAAGTTATATAGACCTAAGTTTAATGTTATGCTTAAAGATGATAAAATGTATCCATATATTAAAATAACAAATGAGGATTTTCCAGTTGTATACATGACTAGAAGGTTAGTTAATGATGGTGGAAAATATTTTGGTCCATATACAGATATTATGCAAGTCAAAGAGGCTCTTTCATATATAAAAAATGAATATAAAATTAGACAATGTAGAACTAGTAGTAAGCAGTTATTTAGAAAAGATAGAGCTTGCATTAATTATCAAATGGGTAAATGTTTAGCACCTTGCAGAGATTATATTTCAAAAGAAGAGTATTCTAAAATGATAGATGAAATTTCACATATATTGTCTGGAAATATTTCAGATATAGTAAAAAAATTAGAAAAGGAAATGCAAGAATATAGTGAAAAGTTCGAATTCGAAAAAGCAGCACAGATAAGAGATAGAATTAATAATATTAAATCATTAATACAAACACAAAAAGTTTCTAATTTTAATGAAAATGATATTGATGTTATTGGAACATATAGAAGCGGAGATAAAGTATGTTTGCAAATATTTTTTGTTAGAAAGCAAAAACTTATTGGTAGAGAAAATTATTTTTTTGAAGATACAATAGATATTGATGAAGCGGAAATAATTAATTCATTTATGAAACAATATTATACAAAAGCTATTGAAATACCTAGTAAAATAATGGTTAAATATGATATAGAAGATGAGAGTTTAATTGAATTTTTAAATAATAAAAAGGGAACAAAAGTAGAGATTAAGACGCCTAAAAAGGGACAGAAATTAAAGTTTGTAGAAATGGCTGAAAATAACGCAAAAATAGCCCTTGAAAATCTAAATAAAAATATTAATCTGAATAAAGAATATCTTGAAAAATTGACTAAACTATTAGATATATCACTTGTTTCTAAAAAAGTAGAGTGTTATGATATTTCAAATATATCTGGAACTAATATTGTAGGTGGTATGATAGTATTAGAAAATGGAGATTTTAAGAAAAGTAAGTATAAGAAATTTAAGATAAGAGATATGGAAGACCAAGATGATCCAAGATGTATGGCACAAGTTATAGATAGAAGACTTAATAAAAGTATTAATGAAAATAATGAAGCTTTTAATCCATTACCAGATTTAATTTTATTAGATGGAGGAATAACACAAATAAATGCGGTAAAATCAATACTTGAAAAATATAATGTAAAAATAGATATATTTGGTATGGTTAAAGATGATAAACATAGAACAAGAGCATTAATGGATATAGATGGCAATATTATAGAATTTAATGATGATGATATAAAAAGATATGTTACAAATATTCAAGATGAAATTCATAATTATACAATAACATATCATAGAAAATTAAGAGATAGTGAAATAAGTAAATCAAAGTTAGATGAAATAAGTGGAATAGGGGATAAAAAGAAAATAGAATTATTAAAAAAATTTGGTAGTATTGAAGAAATAAAAAATGCTACAATTGAAGACTTGGTTAAAGTTAAAGGAATTACACATAAACTTGCTAATGATATTTTAGATAAATTAAATAAATAATATTGACATTACTAAAATATGGTAATATAATAAAGATAGAAATCGAATTAATACAAAAAGTATTAATGTTGATAGATTTCTACTAAAGTCATATTCAATAGAATTATTTAAAAAAGAGTGGTTATGGCCCACTCTTTTTTCTATTATGTACTTCATATTTTTGAAGCTAAAATTATTAGAAATATCATAAACATGAAATACACTAAAAAGGAAAATTCAATTTTGAATTTTCCTTTTTACAATATTTTTAAATCTTATTTAATAATATATTCTTCATGTTTATCTGGAGTAGTATATATAGATTTATAATCTGTATATATAACCATTCCAGGTTTATTAAATGGATGTTTTTTTACATATTTAATTAAGCAATAATCAACCATAACTTTACTAGAAGTTTGACCTTTTGAGTAATATGCAGATAAATTACTTGCAAATTCAATAATTTTATCTGGAATATTATTGTTATTGCTATTTTTAATAATAACATGACTTCCATGAATCCCTTGTGTATGTAACCACATATCATTATTATTAGCAAATTTATGTGTTAAATAATCATTTTGAATATTATTTTTACCTACATATATATCATAACCTTCATATGTATATTTTATAGGTTCAGATTTAATATTATTTTTACTAGTTTCTTTTTTCTTTTGAATTTTGATATATTTTTGATTAATTAATTCTTGTTTAATAATACTAAGTTCATCAATATTATTACTTGCTTCGGTATTAAAAAGTACTGATTCAAGATAATTAAGCTCATTTTCTATTAATTCTTTTTGAGAAATAGAGTACGTATATGTAGTTTTTAATTTATTATATTTTTTAAAATATTTTTGTGCATTTAAACTTAATGAACAAGTATTATCTATTGGGATTGTTATTAAATTATTATTATTATAATAGTTTTCTACAGATATATTTTCATATCTTTCATTATTAGAAAATCTATACAAATTTGAGTTAATTAATTCACCATATATTCTATAATCTTCAAGTTTTTCACATTCTTTAAGATTTTTATTTACTATTTTTAAATTTTTATTTAATTTAGAAATATATGTAGATACATTTCTAGTTAAATTTTGTTTTAATTCATTAATTTGTTTATTTTGCTCAAAAGAAATGTAATATTCATCTATATATTTATTTATACTAAAATCATTAGTATAAGATACTGTAAAATCTAGATACATATTTTTATTATCTTCATTTTTTATATCTATTTTATTACTGTCTATTTTCTGAATTATATTATTAATTTCATTATATATTATTTTAATATTATCTTTTGATAAATCTTTAATTTGAACATCTTTTGATATATTACATATTTTTAATAATTCAAAACAAAAAAAATTACTAAAACCATTAAATGTAGATATTAAAAACCTAGAGATATTATCTTCTTTTTCTATATAATTTTGTATAAGTTTATCAAATTCATCTAAACTAGTATTTTCAATACTTACTTTAGTTTTAGGATAATCATATTCAAGACCAGGCAAGACAGTTCTTACACTACTTACACTATCATCAACATGTTTTAAACTATCTATAATTTTCATATTATTATTAACTAAAATACAATTACTGTGTTTTCCCATAAGTTCAATAATTAGGTATTTAGTTTCTTTATCATTCATTTCATTATATCCTTCGAACTCAATAAAAATTATTCTATCAAATAAATATTGTTTGATAGAATTAATTCTATAATTTTGTAAATGTTTTCTAATAACCATACAAAACATTGAAGGAGAAAGGGGAAGTGTTTTAACTTTACTAGTTAAATTTATTCTAGCTTCATTTGCATTTAAATTAATATTTAGTATATATTTCTGATTATTATATATATGAATATATATTTCATTTTTACTTGGCATAGATAATTTTTCAACTTTTCCACCAATAAGCACACTATTTAATTCATTAATAACACTTCTTGTTATTATACCATCATATATCATTTTTCCCTCCGCTATTTTAAAGATAAGCAATTAAGCAATATATTTTCTAAATCAGTTGGATCAACAACAGATTTAATACAAGCATTTAAAATTTCAGTTGCATTAATATTTTGTGTATCTAAAATATATCCTGCATTAAAAGCTATTTGTCTTGTAAATTCTCTTATTGTTCTACCATTACCTTCACGGAAGGGATGTAAAACATTTAATTCAGCCATATAATATGCTAATCTTTTTGCCATATCTTTAATGTTTAAACCTTTTAAGTAATTTTCTTCTTTTAACTCATTTAATAATTTTATTAATTCTTTATCTATAAATTGCCATTGAGCAAAACTAAAATTCCCTTTTGCAATATTTTCAGTTCTAAATAAACCAGCAAAAGGGTATATATCTTCAAATAAAAACTCATGAATTCCAACAAAATGATGTATATCAAAATTAAAAATTTGATTATTTTGTCTTAGTTCATATAATTTAGCTAAAACTATTTTTCTTTCAATTTCAAATAGTTTATCATTATCTTGTATATCAAATTTGTTTTTCAATACATTGCTATTAGGGTAACAATATATTGAATTTCTAGATTCATAAAGTTCGTACATATTATCACCTCTATAACGTATCTTTTGTAATTATATTTATCATTTCATTCATAGTAATTTCATTATTTGAATATCTTTTTAAAAGTGCTACATCTGCATCAGTAACAACCATATTTTCAATAGCAAATTCTTTTCTTAGGTTTGCTATATCAAATTCAAATTTTTCTTCATTAGACATAATATTACTCCTTTTTTCTTAATTTTACCCACATATATATTATACCATAAAATATATAAAAATACAAATGTATATTATAATAAAGAAATAAATAAAATTTTCCAAAACTATTGACATAGGGGATATATTTATGTTAATATATTTATGCTTGAAGTAGAAGTAATCCACTTCTCACCTTAACATGAATGTCTAAGGTAATAAATTTATCAAATACATTGAAGATATTTTTTATGTGGATTGGTCTGCTTTTAAGTAGATCAAATTTTTTTTATGAAAGGATGATTTATATAAAAGAGTTAATTATTAATGACCAAATTACTGCAAAGGAAGTACAAGTAATTGACCAAAACGCTCAAAGTTTAGGTACAAAATCTATTAATGAAGCATTAGAATTAGCATATGAAAATGACTTAGACTTAGTTATGGTATCTCCAAATGCAGTTCCACCAGTTTGTAAGATTATGGACTATGGAAAATATCGTTTTGATCAAATGAAAAAAGAGAAAGAATCTAAAAAGAATCAAAAGGCCATGGAAACAAAAGAAATTAGAGTAACACCTAATATCGAAACACATGATTTTGAATTCAAATCTAAAAACATTAAAAAGTTTTTAGCAAATGGTGATAAAGTTAAAATCACTGTAAGATTCAGAGGTAGAGAAGTAAACAATTCAGCAATGGGTGAGAAAGTTCTTAATAAATTTGTTGAAGAATTATCTGATGTAGCAAATTTAGATAAGAAACCAGTTTTGGAAGGTAGAAATATGTCTATCATATTATCACCTAAAAAATAATTTGAAGGGGGAATATATTATGCCAAAAATGAAAACACATAGTGGTGCAGCAAAAAGATTTGGATTTACTGCAAAAGGAAAAGTAAAAAGAAACACAGCAAACAGAAGACATTTGTTAAATTGCAAACCTCATAAAAGAAAAGTTGCTTTAAGAAAAAGAGCTTATGCTGATAAAACAAATGTTGAACAAGTTAAAAAATTATTACCATATGGTTAATTAAAAAATAGTAAAGGAAGGGTGAATATAAATGGCAAGAGTAAAATCAGGAATGACTACAAGAGCAAGACATAATAAAATTTTAAAAATGGCTAAAGGTTATTATGGTGCAAAAAGTATAAGATATAGAATGGCTAATCAAGCTGTTATGAAATCATTAACATATGCATATGTTGGAAGAAAATTAAGAAAAAGAGATTTTAGAAGATTATGGATAGCAAGAATAAATGCTGCAGCTAGAATCAATGGAACAACATACAGCAGATTAATAAGTGGCTTAAAAAAAGCTGGTGTTACAATTAACAGAAAAATGTTAGCTGATTTAGCAGTAACTGATGCAGCTGCATTTGCACAAATTGCTGAAATTGCAAAAAAAGCTTAATTTAAAATGTATAAAATTAGATTTGTAAATATCATTTACAAGTCTTTTTTTTATAAAAAAAGAAGAAGCTACAATTAAGTAACTTCTTCATCTTGAATAAAGTAGTATTGAAGTGTTTTCCAATTTGAAATTACATCTTCAATTATACTGTCAACATCTTCTAATATAACATTATCTTTCATTCGAATATTACCATAATATACATTAATCAATTCAAATAAATCTTTTGAATAATCAAAATATGGTGAAATATTTTCAAAACCAATTACTTCAAATAATATCATTGGTAAATAATTAGATGATATTGGAATATCTTTAACTTTGTTTTGTGTAACAAATGTTGTGTCCATATTTTGTTTAGCTAAATTATTAGCCCAAATAAAATATGAAGTTGTATGAAGTTTTAAAACAGTTTCTGGAGTGTTCATATCACTTAAATCCCAACCAGCTTGTTTGTATACTAAATATTCAGGTCCAAGATAAGGCAGATGGTCTCCATAATATACAATAACAAAAGGTTCATTAACACTATTTAGATAATCTGTAAGTTTTTTTAGTTCTGTGTCAACATCTTTTAAGTTTATCAAGTAATTTTTAGTAATATCTTTACCTAAATCATTCATTTTAGTACTTGTATTAAAATCATATGTTTGACCATTGTATTTTCCATCATATGGTCCATGATTTTGTATAGTAACCAAGTTATAGAAATC
Source organism: Clostridiales bacterium (assembly GCA_015056545.1). GTDB lineage: Bacteria > Bacillota > Clostridia > TANB77 > SIG350 > SIG350. The sequence continues at coordinate 144,112 of SVGE01000002.1, forward strand.
TGGCTGATTATTATTTAAATTACTTGATATTTCTTCAATTAATTTATCATATGTTGCTTTTTCACTCATATATTCAGTTTTATAATCTTCTTCATTAAATACATCATTAAAAATTTTTTTATCAAAGTCTAATATGTCATATGCATCAGTTCTTTTATAAAACCAAGCATCACCAGGATGAACTGATGTATTTTTATATCCTTGAGTTTTTAAAAGCTGTGGAACACTTGACATCTTAGGTGTTACAGATTCAAATGGATTTGTTTTATAATTTAATGAAGTTGTATTAATACCTGTTAAAACTTCAAATTCTGTATATGCAGTACCACCACCAAAAGAAGGAACAACTAAATCACCTGATACAATACTTTCATTAAGTATTTTTTTGTAATTTGTTAATGGATAATTATTATTATCAAATGATAAATTTTCTAATTCATCTATATCCATAAAAGCTTCACTTAATATATATATTATATTAGGTTTGAATGAATATTCTTTTTTGGTATTATTTTTATCTGTTAAGATATTAGTAGCTACATCTTGTGAATAAAATTCTGGGATAGTAAATACACTATTATTACATGAATAAACAAAAGAATATACAAAACCTTTGCTATTGAATTCATCTGTTTCATGATATGTTGTTCTACCCTCTATAATATTATTATATATATTTGAATTACTATAAACTGTACTATTTAATGTAAAACAAGCTATTAATAATATTGATGCAAAAACTATTCTACTTTTAACATATTTGTGTCTAACTCTATAGATAAAACTACATACTAGAAAAATTAAACATGTAATTATTAAAGTAAAAATTAATGGTTTATTGACAGCATAATTCATATTTAATACTGCACTGGAACCTTCTTTAGCCATAGATAAATCACTTAATTTAAAAGGTTCATCTCTATAAGCAATTTTATATTTATTGGCTAATGAAGCAGTAAATAACAATATACTTGATATAGTGCAACTTAAAAATGGATTATTAAATATTGTTCCTAATAAAGATATAACTAAAAATATTGGAATAAAATTTAACATAAAAATTAATGCATTATTTCCTTCAAATATATTATTTATTGTAACTAAACTGCTTGGTTGCAAATAAAAAGCGAAAATAGTTAAACAAAAACTTATAAGTATATATATGTATATACTTGATAGAAACGTAAGTCCAAAGTTTTTATCTATTTTTTCATTTAATCCTAAAAAACGAGAATTTTCTATTATCGTAGGATACTTATAGGTTAGCTCTTTGTATCTTTTTTTGTTATATTTCTTTTTCATGTTTTCACCTCTAACGTAAAATATCGCACACATTATATTAAAAAAATATGCAAAATACAATATATATGTGAAAAAAAGTATAAAAAATTGAATTAATATACTTTTTATATTATTTTTTTATATAATGTGTGATTACGTTTTATCCTTTCTTAAAAAAATTTTAAATAAAGTAATAACAAAAATAATTTGTAACATTAATAATTATATCACTAATATGAAGATATAACAATACTTATGTTAACTAACTTTTAAATATATTTGAACTATTGATTATTATATAAATTTATGTTAGAATATCTAATGTTATAGGAGGTGACATTATGAAAAAAAGAAACATAGTAATAGGGATAATAGTAGTTTTAATTATAACTGTAATAATAGCAATAGTTGTATATAATAATACTCAAAACAATAATATAAATAATAATAATGAGACAAATAATATTGAAACAAATAATACTATACAAACTTTTGATGAAGGAAATATATTTTTATCAACTGTAATTGGTAATGATGAAAACAAAATAATTATTGTACCAAATGAAGATGAATTAATATATAAATCATTTAAAGTAATAAATGTATTAATAGATAACAATACTGTTATTAGTAAAAAAGATGGAACAACTATAACAGTTGCGGATATTCAAGAAAAACAAAGTGCAAAAATTGAATTTGATGGAAAAATATTATCTACAAATCCAACAAATATTGTTGCTAAAAGTATAGAGATTCAATAATTGTTTAAGAGGTTAAATTTCATAAGATTTAACCTCTTTTATTATGTAAATATAATTGTAAATATATGAAAAATATGGTATAATATATATGTATTATACTAGTTATAATATGAAGATTACTATTTTAGTAGCTTCAAAATATCTTATTAAATTTTTTGGAGGTAAGAAAAATGTTGTTCGAAACAAAAAAAGCAAAAAAGAAAAGAGAAGAGGCAGAGGCAGCAGCAGCAGCGATGCGGGAAGTGCAGATAATGGCGATAAAAGATATTGCTGAGTATTATATCCCGATATTTAAGAAATATATCAATTCTGATCCGGAAACTGTAAACTGGACGGAAGCTTATCAATTAGCTAGGCGTATTAAAAATGCAATTTTTCAGCAGGCGGTTGGTTGCGAGGCGTTAGGTATTGAAACATATGATATATCAAATGATGAGGATATTTATATTCGTAATTCAGAAATGTCAGTTTACAAAAAACAAGTGTCTGACTGGGATAGTATTCCTGAAAGCAATAAGCAGTATGCATATGCGAATTTCCAAAATATAAGCGAGTGGGATACATTTGCAGTTTCTCTTTTCTATGCCATGAGGACGTCTATTTATGGCATGAATACGTTTTTACAACGTATTCTCGAAAACTGATTTGGAAAGAGGACTCTAGCAAGCTTTAATAAGCTTGCTGGGGTCTTTTCTTTGTAATATATATTTAATATTATCTTAACAAAAATACCATTGAATTTTTAAATATAATATGATAAATATATTATATAAAAAAATATATGAAGGTGATAAAATGGAAGAAACAAATACTAGAATTCAGTTAGTAAGTAGTAAATTTGTTAAAGGAAGAATAATTGATAGCACTAAAGATGAATTAACTAAAAAAGCAATTAAAATTGCTGAAAAGCTTAGAATAGAAAATAATATAATATATTCATCAGCAATTGAAATAATAAAAATAATAATTAATATATTAGAAGATAATTTTGAAGAAGATAATATTACATATTTTGAATTCAAACAAATAATTAATTTATTAATGATGAATGAAGAAAAAGCTTTTTTAGGCAAGGTAAGAAACTTAAGTGAGGAAACTAAAAAATTACTAAGTAAATATTATGATATGCAAGATGAAACACAAACAGCTGTTATGACAGCAATATTGTTTGGTCTTAGAAAAGTTAAAGAAACTGAAAAAATATTTTAATATTTAAACAAATATGACAAATTACTGTCATATTTGTTTTTTATATGATATAATTATTATGTAAACAATCTATTTTTGTTTATAGAACCGAATGCTTACTAAATTATGAGGGAGTGATTAAATGAAGTTATTTCACGGTTCAGACGTAAAAAATAATATTAAGAAAAAGGAGGCAAAAAAATCTGTTCCCAAAATCAAGGATGTCATATGTATATTAAGAGATATTCATCCTTTAGGGAAAATACCGGAAAGTATAAAAGGTCTTTTAATATTATCCATTATTATTACAGTTCTTTACAATTTTGTAAGTAGTATGTTTGTATACTTTTTAGAAGGTGCGAAGAGTTGTGTAATTGATGGCAAATATTTTATTGGCCTAATATGTTTTATACTGTATGTATCAAGATATGTATTTTCAGGTATTTTAAGGGTATGGCAGTCTGTAAAAAGTCGTTTGCTTTCAATGAAGGTTGATTTGTATAATCAGGAACTCGCAACAAAACTTCTTGGAAAAACTGCTGGAAAAGTAGAGTATTCTACAAGAGTAATAAAAAATACTGTATCGGGTTATTTTTCAGCTGTCTATGAACTTCGTAGAAGATGTATAACCGCAATAATAACAATAGGCACATCATTATTATCTATGTTAACTACTATATATATAATTATTAATGATGATAATAGTATTTATTCTATTTTAACAGTAGTAATTCTCATTATATCGTATATGTTTTTTTTAGTAATAGATAATAAGATACAAAAAAGCTGGGATGGAAGAAAAGAAATAAGAAAAGAAATAAGAGATAAAAGTATTAACTATGAGAATGATTTAATTAATCGGGAATATATTTCATTTAAACATTTTTCTTTTTTAGCTAAAAGGTATTTAAAAAGTGAAGAAGAAAGCAGATTAGAAGGCTATAACATGTTTAAAGAAATAGACAAAATGGAATTAGTAAGAGAGTGTGTTTCAATTTTTTCTCTTATAGGGATATTGTTTTTACAATATGTAAAACTTGGTAGCACATTTTCTTTAGAAGTATTTCTTGAACTTATTTCTCTTTATACTATTATTTCAACACTAATGTCAACAGCAGGCCAAATTGTATCTAATTTATCTGGTCTAAAACAGCAAGTAACAAGTATTCGTGAAGAAGAACAAGCCTTTAAGAAAATTGTTTCTGTATACGAAAAAGAGAATAATAAAGAATTAAAGAATATTTGTGGTGAAAAAATTGAAATTGAACCATATAATTATGAAACAACTAATTTCAGTTTAAAAATTAAAAATGATATTATTCTTAAAAAAGGAAAAATGGTTCTTTTAAATGGTGAAAGCGGCACAGGGAAAACTACACTTATTGATATTATTACAGGTGATAAAGGAAACCATGGGTATAATGTAGAGGCTATTAAGTACCATAATGGTGCATGTCTTGGTTCTGGAACTGTACTTGAAGAAGTTACGTGGGGTGAAGAGCTTGATTATAATAAATTTGTTGAAGTTCTTAAAGGTACACAAATTTATGATAGCTTAAAGAGTAAAGCTGAAAATAATTCTTTAACACTTATCGAGTATCTTTCATCAATTAAGAAAGATGAGTTAAGTGATGGTATGGAACAAAGATTGGTACTTGCAAGTATTTTGTATCATCTTGATGATACAACAGACCTTCTGCTGTTTGATGAACCAATAAGTGCAATAGACGAGGGAAAAGCCATTCGTATTGTAGAATTTCTAAAAAACTATTGCAATAAGGATAGGAAGAGATTTGTTTTAATTGCTACACATCAATATAAATGGATTTTAGAATATGTTGATGATGAAGTAAAATTTAATAAAATTTCTGAACTTCAAACAGTAATTAATTAAGTTTTAAAAGTGGATTACTCAAAATGAGTAATCCACTTTTACTTTAGTATTGATTATTATGTAAAATTTGTGTATAATAAATGAAATTTAATTTGTACTACCTAAAAAATTTTTTTGAAAAGGAGAAAATATTATGCAAGATGGAGTAAGAAAACTATATCAAAATGAAGGTGAATTTGATAAACTGTTTTTCGATGTTCATGAGTTAATCGAAGAAGTTTTCCCAGATATCAAGTGTTATATAATTGATGTAACAACTGTAAAGAATCTTATAAGGAGTTTTGTAGGAAAAGAAGATTTAGTAAAATTAGAAACTATTTTATCAAAAAGATATCCATTAGAGGGTAAGCCTATGAAAATATCCGATATATCAAGTACTTATTATTATTCTGAGGAAAAAATAAAACAAATACTTCAAAAAGTTGAAGATGAACTTGAAAAAGAAGAAAATAGAGTAAAACTTTTTAGAGCAGTAAATTTTGATATTCCTGAAAGATTTATAGATGGATGTATACCTGAGATATATGAATATATTATTCAAGATGTAGATGATTTTAAAAAGCATCTTAATAGATATCAATTTAAAGTATTGCAAAGATTAATTCTATATCCTAAAATAAAGAAATCTTTGGCTGTATATCTATTTGAATATTTGGAAGATAGAAATGGTTATGCACTTAGAAAGTGTCCTATGTATCGGGATATATTGCAGGAGTTAAAAGTTGCAACACAGGGCGAAATGCTGTTAAAGAAAAATGGAATATCCAATATTCTTGAGTTGATTTTAAAAGATAATATTTCAAATGATGTAAAAAAGTATTTCTTTGATGAATATAGTGAATATATAATTGCTTTACTTGCAAATTCAAAAGAAATTGTACAAATTCTTTTAAATTGTTATTATGATGATAATCAATTTAAAAAGTTTTGTACTCAAAAAGAAGAAAGAGATATATCACTAGCACCTATTGAAGAATTGGATATTTCAAAAAGTGCGTATAAACTTTTAAAATATTGGAATTTCAATTTTATTACTTCTATTCCTAAATCCGAAAATGCAATACGGGCATCAATATATTGTAATCGCAGTATTGCAAGTGAAATTAAGGAAGCATTAATAAACTGGTATGAAAGAAATAAAATACCTTTTAAAGACAAAGATATTCTTATAAAAGATATTGATTTTTCTGTAAGAACATTTAATATTTTAAATAGAGCAGGATATGAAAGAATAACTGATATACCTACAGATGTAAGTAAACTGCAATGTATATGGAATTGTGGACCGGTTGTTATTAATGAAATCGTAGAAAAATTAAAATCTTTTAATATAATTGTTAAATAATATTTTATGGTAGAAAAACAAAATTGTTTTTCTACCATATTTTATATTGAAAATAATTGAAAAAATAACAAAAAAATATGAAAAAATGTCTTTTTTTGTTTTAATATATGTGATATAATTTCTAAGTGATAAATTTTACAGTTAGGAGTTGAGGCATATGAAAATACAATATATTTTTCTAATATTAGGATGTTTAACACTATTATTAGGAACAAATATGGTATTTGGTGCGAGAAAGTTTATAAAAAAAGCTTTCCCAAAAGGCGATATTAATAATGCTACAAAAGGCATGAAAATAATAGGGGTACTCGTCTGCGTCGTCGGCCTTTTAGTAACTTATTTTAATATTAATATTTAATTTTAGGGGGAATAAATTATGAATAAAACATATAATCCAAAGGATTTTGAACAAGAATTATATAATAAATGGAATAGCAGAGGCTATTTTGGTGCAAAGGTAGATAAAAGTAAAACACCTTATACAATTGTTATACCACCACCAAACATTACAGCAAAATTACATATAGGACATGCATTAGTTAATACATTGCAAGATATTTTAATACGTACAAAAAGAATGCAAGGATATAATGCATTATGGATTCCTGGAACTGACCATGCTAGTATTGCTACAGAAGTAAAAATAGTTGAAGCAATGGCTAAAGAAGGAATAACAAAAGAAGATTTAGGAAGAGAAGGTTTCTTAAAAAGAGCATGGGATTGGACAGATGAATATGGTGGAGCAATAATTGGACAATTAAAACAATTAGGATGTTCATGTGACTGGACAAGAGAAAGATTTACAATGGATGAAGGTTTATCTAATGCAGTTGAACATGTATTTATAAAATTATATGAAAAAGGTTTAATATATAGAGGAGAAAGAATGATAAACTGGTGTCCTTGTTGTCAAACATCTTTATCTGATGCAGAAGTTGAATATGTTGACCAACCAGGTCATTTTTGGCATATAAAATACAAAGCAAAAGACAGTGATGATGAAATAATAATTGCTACAACAAGACCAGAAACAATGCTTGGAGACACAGCAATTGCTGTTAATCCAACTGATGATAGATATAAACACTTAATTGGAAAAATGGTAGTACTTCCACTTGTAAATAAAGAAATTCCAATTATAGGTGATGAGTATGTTGAAAAAGATTTTGGAACAGGTGCTTTAAAAATTACGCCAGCACATGACCCAAATGACTTTGAAATAGGACAAAGACATGGTTTAGAAATAATAAATATATTTACTGAAGATGGAAGAATTAATTCTAATGGTGGTAAATATGAAGGATTAGATAGATTTGAAGCAAGAGAAGCAATAGTTAATGATTTAAAAGACCAAGGATATTTAATTAAAATCGAAGATTATAGTCATAATGTTGGTACATGTTATAGATGCCACCAAAATGTTGAACCAGCAATTTCAAAACAATGGTTTGTAAAAATGGATGATTTAGCTAAACCAGCTATTGATGTAGTTAGAAATGGTGAAATTAAGTTCTATCCAGAAAGACATGAAAAAACATATTTTAATTGGATGGAAAATATTCGTGATTGGTGTATTTCTAGACAATTATGGTGGGGACATAGAATTCCTGCATATTACTGTCAAAATTGTGGAGAAACAGTTGTTTCTAAAAACATGCCAGATGTTTGTCCAAATTGTGCAAACACTGAATTTAAGCAAGATGAAGACGTATTAGATACATGGTTTAGTTCTGCTTTATGGCCATTTTCTACATTGGGCTGGCCAGATAAAACAGAAGATTTAGAATATTTCTATCCAACGAATGTATTAGTTACAGCATATGATATTATTTTCTTCTGGGTTGCAAGAATGATATTTTCTGGTTTAGAACATATGGGAGAAAAACCATTTAGTGATGTATTAATGCATGGTTTAGTTAGAGATGCATTAGGAAGAAAAATGTCTAAATCATTAGGAAATGGTATTGATCCATTAGAAGTAATTGATGAATATGGTGCTGACGCATTAAGATTATCTTTAGTATTAAATATGTCATTAAATACAGATATTAAATATTCTAATGAAAAATTAGAAATGAGTAAAAACTTTGCTAATAAAATATGGAATGCATCTAAATTTGTTATATCAAATCTTGATTTAAAAGATGATTTTGATAAATTTGATGAAAATAAATTATGCATTGAAGATAAATGGATATTAAGTAGAGTTAATACTTTAACTAAAGAAGTTACAGCATTAATAGATAAATATGAATTAGGTGTAGCAGTTCAAAAAGTTTATGATTTTATGTGGTTTGAATTCTGTGATTGGTATATCGAAATGGTAAAATCAAGACTTTATGATAAAGAATGCAATACTCGATTAGAAGCAGAGTATACTTTGAATAAAGTATTAAGTGATTCATTAAAACTATTACATCCATTTGCGCCATTTATTACAGAAGAAATATACTTAAATCTAGTAAATGATGATGAAAGTATAATGATTTCTAAATGGCCAGAATATACAGAAAAATATAATTTTGAAAAAGAAGTTACACAAATTGAATTATTACAAGAAATAATTAAAAATGTAAGAAATATTAAAGCAAATATGAATGTTCCACCTTCAAAGAAAATATCTGCAATATTTGTTACAACAGATAAAAAAGATATTATTGAAAAAGGAAATCATATTTTAAGTAAGCTTATAAATATTGAAGAATATGAGGTAAGAGATAATAAAGAAAATATAGATGATTCTGCAGTTTCAATTGCTACAGACGGTATAGAAGTATTTATTCCATTAGGTGATTTAGTAGATATAAGCCAAGAAATTGAAAGATTAAAAGAAGAAGAAAAAAGATTAATTTCTGAAGTTGAAAGAGTAGAAAAAATGCTTTCAAATCCAGGTTTTGTATCTAAAGCACCTGAAAAGAAAATTAATGAAGAAAAAGAGAAAAAAGATAAATATACACAAATGCTTGAAAATGTTAGAGAAAGAATAAGTAGTTTATCTAAATAGAATTAACTAAATACAGCCAGATTTTATTTGGCTGTATTTAAGAATTTTTGATAATAAGGAGGTTAATATATGTATTATACAAGTGATTTACAATATATGAGAAAAGAACTTAAATTTAGTTTATCACTTATAGACTATATTCAAAAAAAATATGGTGATGAATTAAGTGAAACACAAAAATCTAGAATAATGTATTTATTACAAACATTAAAAGAATTAAAATTAGATGTAAAATATTTGAACCAAAATCCAGAAATATTAAATTGTATAGATGTATATACAGATGAAGAATTTTTAAGTTTAATTGAATATATAAAAAAAATTGCAAAGAAAAAATCACCTAATACAATATTAGCTCTTTTTATAGCTAGTGAGCAGATAATAAAAAATAATAGACAAAATGAAGTTGAGCAAATTATTAGATTATTAGAAAAAGAAGGATTAGCTGATATATTAGATAATAGGAGTGTTAATTATATTATATTAAAAGAAGCGAGCTATTTAACCATTTCTAAAAATATTAATTCTTTAAGTAAAGTAAAAACGTATAAAACAATTATAAGGAAAAATCCTGAAATATTATTTAAAGGAACAACTTATGATATACAGAAAATTGTAGAACAAATTAGATTAATTGATGAAAATGAAAAACAAGATAATACTCAAAATGATACTTTATTTAGTGATATTGTATTAGATGAACAAAATAGCTATATGGAAGATAATGAACAATATGAAGATGATGCAATAGGATATGAAGATACAGATGAAGGAAAAGTATTATTAGGTAATGAAGATAATGTAATAAAAGTAATAGAAGCATTTAAAAAATTTAATATGCCATATAATATTATTTTTATTAATCCTGAAATTTGCAGAAGAAAAAAAATATATGAAGTAGAAAACATTTTGAAGATTTTATATGATAATAATATTCCTTTCAATATATTAGATTATTCTAATGAAATACTTGAAATTGGAAAATCAAAAAATATTTTAGAAATTATTAGATTTTTGAAAGCACAGAATATAAACCTAGATATATTATGTGTTTGTCCAGATATATTAATTAAATCTAATATAAAAAAAATAGAGAATGTTTTAAATATGTTAGATAAAGAAAACATAAATAGAAGTATTATTTATTCATGTCCACAGGTTTTAATATCTGGTAATGTAAAAATATTTATAGATATAAAAAATGAATTTGAAACAAGTTATCCAGATATTGATGTTGTTTTAGATATGGCTCCATATGTTTTTGTAGAAAAAATTTCTAATATGGCTAATATTTTAGATAATAGTAATTCAGATACTGTTAATAGAAGTTATTTAAGTAATTCTAATAAAATTACTATTGTTAAAAACATTGATGAAGCACAAAAAGTAATAGATGTTTTAAAAGAAGAAAATATTGATTTGAATACTATAAAGAAAGAACCAAAGTTATTAACTAGAACTACTGCTAAACAAACTAAGGATATATTAAATTCTATTGATGCTGTAGAATTAAATAAAACTGTAGTTTCTAAAGTACCTGAATTATTAATATATTCAAGTGCAATAGCTATAAAAGAAACAACTAGTAAATTAAAAGAATATAGACCACTAAAATATAAAGATATTATTGAAGAAGTACCAGAGGTATATATAAAAACAGATAATTATAAAATTGAAAGAATAATGGATACATTTGAAAAAGAGAGAATAAATTATACGTTTATAGATAAAAATCCTTCAATTTTACTAAGAGAAAATGAAGAAGAGATAGGAAAAGTATCTAAGAAATTAAAAAGTATAGGTTTTTCTAATGATGAAATTGAAAAAGAACCTAAAATATTAATTGAAGGAAGAGAAAAATATATTGATAGAAATATTAATATTTTAAAAAAGAACAAATTAGATTTACCATTATGTTCTGCATTTACAATGAAGACAAGAAAATTAGAAAAAAACATTGATTTATTTATAGAAAATGATTTACATCAATATATAGAGAAACAACCTGAAGTCTTAGATATAGATAGTAATAATTTAGCTATCAATATTGCATTAGCCAAATTATATAATATTTCTTTAGTTTGTGAACAAAATAAAGATAATAAAAAACAAAAGGTTATTGATAGTACTTATTTAAATAGTAGTCAAGCAGAGTTAGTAAATCAATATGGGATGAATGAGGATATAATAAAAAAAGTTCAAGCAAAGATTGAAAGAAAAAGAGATAGAAAGATTAAGAATGTTGAATTATATACTAAAATTTATCCAATAATTGAAGTGCAAGCAGATATTTGTCTAGGAAAATATCAAAAAGATGAAGTATCATATACCAAAAATAATAAAATTGTTTCTAAACAAAAATTAATTAGAGAAACATATTTAGATTTAGAAGAAGCATATGATAAAAAAGGTAAATTAGCAATTAAAGAATTTAAACCAGAAGAAAAATTGGATAAAAAATTAGATAATCTTACTAAAAAGAAAAAAGGAGAATTTAATAAAACAGTTGAAATTAAAATAGAAGATAGTTTTGAAGAAAATAATGAAGTGAATTTATAAAGGAGATAAAAGTTATGATAAATTTTAAAGAAGTAATATCTAAGAATATAGCTGAAATAACTAATATTGATAAAAAAGAATTAATTACATATATAGAAATACCACCAAATTCAGAAATGGGGGATTATGCTTTTCCATGTTTTAAACTTGCTAAAACATTAAAAAAAGCACCACCAATGATAGCTAATGAAATAAAAGAACAATATAAAGAAAATGAATATATTGATAAAATAGAAGTTGTAGGTGGATATCTTAATTTTTATATAAATAAAAATATATTTGTTAAAGATGTAATGACAGAAATATTTAATAAAAAAGAAGAATATGGAAGTAGTGAAATAGGAAAAGGAAAAACAGCAGTAATAGAATATTCTTCACCTAATATTGCAAAACCTTTTCATATAGGACATCTGCGTACAACAGTTATAGGTGGAGCATTATATAAAATATATAAATTTACAGGATATAATGTAATAGGAATAAATCATTTAGGAGATTGGGGAATTCAATTTGGTAAAGTTATGGCAGGTATTTCTTTATGGAAAGATGAATATAACTTATCTGATGATAATGAAGAATTAATAAATGAAATATTAAAAATATATGTAAGATTTAGTAAACAAGAAAAAGAAGATGAAACAGGTGAAATGAATAATTTAGCTAGAAAGTGGTTTATTAAATTAGAAGCAGGTGATGAAGAAGCGGTTAAATTATGGAAATGGATTAGTGAAATTAGTTTAAAAGAATATGAAAAAACATATAATTTATTGAATTCTAAATTTGATTCTTATAATGGTGAAGCATTTTATAATGATAAAATGCAAGCTGTTGTTGAAGAATTAAAAGAAAAAGCTTTACTTGAAGAATCACAAGGTGCTCAAGTTGTTAATCTTGAGAAATATGATATGCCACCATGTATAGTAATTACTTCAACAGGAACTACTATTTATGCAACAAGAGATTTAGCAGCATTTATGTACAGAATGAAAGAATATGATTTCGATAAATTAGTTTATGTTGTTGGTGGTGAACAACAACTTCATTTTAAACAAATTTTTAAAGTATTAGAATTAATGGGATATGAAGAGTATGTATCAAAAACACAGCATGTTTCATTTGGATTAGTTGTAGACAAAGATGGTGAAAAAATTGGTTCAAGAAAAGGAAATTCAGTATCTTTAGAAGATATTCTTAAGCAATCAATAAATAAAGTAAAAGATATAATGAATTCAAAAAATCCAGATATAGAAAATAAAGAAGAAATAGCAAGAAAAATTGGTGTAGGTGCTATAATATTTAATGATTTATCTGCATCTAGAATTAAAGATGAAATATTTGATTGGGATACTATTCTTAACTTTAATGGAGAAACTGGGCCATATGTTCAATTTATGTATGTTAGAACAAGAAGTATATTAGAAAAAGCAAATACAGATATTAGCAATATAGATAATATTAATTTAGATTTAATAAAAGAAGAAGAAGCAATTGAAATAGTAAAATTAATGGCTAATTTTGAACAAGTTATTATAAATGCTATGGAAAAAAATGAACCATCAATTTTAACTAGATATATAATTAATTTAGCTCAAGCATTTAGTTCTTATTATGCAAAATATACTATTATTTGTGAAGATAAAGAAGTAGAAAAAGGTCGTTTATTACTTACTAAACAAGTAGGGGATGTAATAAAAAAAGGAATGGAATTATTAGGTATTGATTGCCCAGAAAAAATGTAAGCATTGACAAAGTTTACATAAATATATTATACTATTATAGTAAATTAATATTATTAATGTATATATTATTGTATATATATAGTATAAGTTTTTATTACTAAAGAGAAGGAAGGTGAGTAATGTGGGGAGAAGAAAAGCAAAAGTAAAAATTAAGAAAAAGCTTATTTCAATAGTATTGTTTTTACTAATAACTTTTCTAACAGTAGCATATAATAATATTCAGAGTAAAATTGATGTATTCCAAATTTACGAAGAATTATCACAGCAAGATCTAATTGTTGAAACAGATAAATCAAAGGAGATGTTAATTAATACAAACGAAACACTAGAAATACATTTCCTTGATGTAGGGCAAGCAGAAAGTATATTACTTATTCAAGGTAATTATTCTATGTTAATTGATGGTGGTAATGATGAAAATGGTAAGGAGATTATTAAATACATTGAAAAACAAGGAATATCTAAGCTTGATTATATTATTGCTACACATGCACATGCTGACCATATTGGAGGATTAGATAAAATTATTAAACATTTCCCTGTGGAAAAAATATATTTTCCTAAGCATACTACAACAACCAAAAACTTTGAAGAATTTATTTTAGCAGTTAGAGATAAAAATATGAAATTAACATTACCTGATGTTGGAAGTGAATTTTATTTAGGAAGTGCAAGATGTATAGTTTTATCTCCAGAACTGAAAGAATATGAAGAACCAAATAATTATTCAATTGTTCTAAAAGTTATATATGGTAACACCAGTTATTTACTAATGTCAGATGCTGAAACTGAAATTGAAAATACATTATTAGAAAATAATGTTGATATAACAGCTAATGTATTAAAAGTAGGACATCATGGAAGTGAAACTAGTACAAGTGAAAAATTCCTAAAAGCTGTTAATCCTAAATATGCTGTTATATCTGTTGGAAAAGATAATGACTATAATTTACCTGCTAATAAGATAATTAATAGATTAGAAAAATATAATCTTAATATATATAGAACTGATTTAATGGGAACAATTGTATTAAAAAGTGATGGTAATAATATAGTTTTTGAAAATTAATTGGAGGAAATTTGATGAAATATATAATTGATAGAATAGAAGGGGAGTATGCAATATGCGAAAAAATAGCTAACAAAGATATTGTCAATATACATGTTAGTAAGTTGCCTTCAAGTGTAAAAATTGGTGATGTTATATCTATAGATAATGATGAGATAATTGTTGATAAAACATCAACTGAAAAAAGAAAAGAACATATAGAAGAGCTTACAAGAGACATTTGGCAATAATTCGACAAACTTCTTAAGAGAAAAAATTAAAAAACTTGTTTTCAATTGACAAAACGAAAATAAACCCGTATACTATAGTAGTTAAAAATTTTAAGGAGGAATCTATATGAAATTTTCAGTAGGTAGAAATGTAAGAATTGATAGCAGACAGATTAATTTAGGTGTAGCTTCTGGGCGGTTTGATGCTAAACAGGTAGTTTTAACAGCATTGGTTATAATGTTATATGCGACAAAAAACAAATTCGTTCATGTTGTAAGAACAATTGAAAGAAACCAGCTTGAAAAATGTGACTTTTTTGTTACAGACGGTTTTGCAAGTAAATTTCCTACTATTCCATCTTTTAATAATATTCCAAAAGTATGGGAAAAGTATGGAGAAGAGATTTCAAATTTTCTTATACCATCAGCAGATTCAAGTTCAATAGCGGCATGTGCAGCAAAAAAAGTAAGTGAAATTGAAAAATTTGATATTTTACTTGAATATAATACAACAATGGGGTTTAGCAATGAAGAAGGAGATTTGTTTGAAAAAGCAGTTAATGTTGCTATAACTCTTATTAAGCAGATTATTAAGTCAGCAGCTAAGCATGCAATGGCATTATATACAATAAAACGTTATATTGAAGAATGCGACGGAAGAGTATTATATTTACCTTTAAATGTTGATGCAAGAGATATTGTACAGGAAATTGCCCCACATATTAAGTGGGTAATAACAAAAGAGGATGAAGATGTTTTTCTTGTTGAAGCAATTAATAAAGAAATAGATATTCGTCAAGTTGTAAAAGACAGGAAAGAAGCAATATATGCTGGACGATTTTTCTGTAAAGTTACTTCATATGAAGTAGCAAGAAAAATTGTTGAGGTTATTGAAGAAAAAACACATAATATTGCATAAAATATATAAAAAAGAAAATCAATTTTTTTTGATTTTCTTTTTTGTTTAAAAAATGAAAAAATTTCTAGTTTAAAATTTTAAAAAATGTAAAATATATATAATGTAAATGAATTAAAATTATATTTAATTTTTTACTAAATAATAAATAAGCAATATGGAGGTGACTTAATATGTCAAGTAATAACAGTAAAAGTTCAAGAAACCCAGCATTAGATAAATTCAAATATGAAGTAGCTAATGAAGTTGGTGTAAATTTAAAAGAAGGATATAATGGTGATTTAACTTCAAGACAAGCTGGACAAATCGGTGGTAACATGGTTAAAAAATTAGTTAAACAAGCTGAAGATAATTTATCTAAATAAGCTATAAATGGAGATAGAGTAATCTATCTCTATTTAATTTTATATAAAAAAACAAAAGTTTACATAATTTATAAAAATTGTATTGCATTTCCATAATTTTTATTGTATAATAAAAGAGGTGAAAAATCTAAAAAAGAAATTTTAGGAGGTAATTTTATGAATAAAAAAATAGTTTCAATATTTTTGGTAGTAATAATGTTATTAACATATATTGCACCATTTAGTATTGCTTATACTAGTGAGGCTGATGTAGAAATTTTACTTAATGGTAAAACTACTAATTCATCAAGAACTTACGTAATTGAACAAGGAGATGTAATAAGTATTGAAGCAAGTCATTCAAGTGGTATAGAAAAAGTAGTATATGCATATGACAGAGATTACAGAGAATATACTTTTGCATCTTATGGTGATAGAACAGTTGAGTTTGTTCCTGTAATACCAGCAGAATACAAAGATGGTGATGAACATACTTTATTAGTATATGCATTAAATAGTGATGGAACATATAGTTCTCAATGGTATGAATTTGAATTTAGATATGAAACATCAGAATATGATGTATTTGTTCCAAATGTTAGATTAGAAGTTAACGGAATATATATGAATGAATTTAATGTTACAGAAATTGAAGATGATATAATTGAATTAGATGCATATGGTATGTATGATATTGATAGAACAGTATATGCATTTGATAATGATTCAAGAGAATACTATATTAATTCTGGTAGAGGAGATATTGAAATACCATCTCAATATTTAGATGGAGATGTACACACATTATTAGTACAATTTGAAACAGAAGAAGATACTAAATCAATATGGTATGAATATCCTTTTGTTTATGGTAGATATTATGGCACAACAAATGCACCAAAATTAAGTGCTACGTCAAATGGTGCAACATTAAATCAAGATACTACATATGTAATTGCAAATGATCAAACTATAACATTATCTGCTACTCATTCAAGTGGTATAGATAGAATTATATATGCATTTGATAATGATTCAAAAGAATATTATATAAATGGTAGAACTGGAACAGTTGAAATACCAAGTAAATATTTAGATGGAAATGCTCATTGTTTATTAGTATTAGTATTAAGTAATGATGGTACATATTCTAATTGGTATTCATATTGGTTTAAAACAAACAGTGACCTTCCAGTAGTAAAAGCAAGTTATAATGATAGTGTTATGAATTCAAATACAACATATTTAATAGATAATGATGAAGAAATAACATTAAAAGCAACTTATGCAGATGGTATTAATAAAATAATATACGTATTTGATAATGATTCAACAGAATATACAATAAACAGTAATTCAGGTGTTGTTGAAATACCAGCTAAATATAAAGATGGAGAAGTTCATTATTTATTAGCTATAGCACAAGGTGTTGATGGAAAATGGTCAGCTGAATATGTAAAATATAAATTCAGAGTTCAAGCTGAAGGTAGTGAAAAATATCCATTAATAGTTTTAGATGATGAAAAAGTTAATGAAGATATAAACGGATTATCTATAGCTATAAGAACTGTACCAAGTGCGACAAAAACTGGTAATAAAAATGTATTTGGATTAAAAGAAGAAATTGAGTATAATATAGATTTTGCTAATGGTAATAAAGCAATTGATGGAGAAGTAACAATTGATTTATATATTCCATCAGGATATACAGTTACATTTGTAGATAAAAATGGTGGAAAATTAATTAATAGTAGACAATTAAGATGGACTTTTGAAGATGGCTTACAAGCTAATGAAAAAGGAACTATTCCTGTAGTATTAAAATATACTGCAATTCCTGGTTCAGCTAATACAGTAAAACCATACGCAACAATTAAATCAAGTTCAGATAGTGATAGTTCAGCAACTATAAACTATATATATAAAAATACTACTACAGTAGTTTCAACTTCACATTCTCCATATATGTATGGTGACGCAGAAGTTAATACATTTAGACCAAATGATGGTTTAAACAGAGCTGAAATGGCTGCATTATTAGTAAGAATATTTAATTTACCAAAAGTAAATAACACAAATGTAACATATAAAGATGCAGATGTAATTGCACAAGGACAATATAGATGGGCAACTCAAGATATTATGACAGTAACTCAATATGGTTTAATGGAAGGTTATGAAGACGGAACATTTAGACCAGGAGAAAAAGTTACAAAAGCTCAATTAATAACTGTGTTAGCAAGAAAACTTGCTGTAGATGGTGGAGATAATGTAGCAGCTAATGCTTTTGCAATAAAAGAAGAACCAATTAAAGTATTCAATAATTTAAGTTTAGTATATTCAAATTATGGATATGATACACATTGGTGTTCAAAATATTTAGCACAAATGATTAGATTAAATATGTTACCAGATTTCACAAATACAATAGATGGTAATTTAGATGTTGTAATTACAAGATCACAAACAGCTAAATTATTAAATACAGTATTATTTAGAGGACCATCAACAGATGGAACTGCTGGAAAAACTTTAACTAATACATTTGTAGATGTAAATTCATATACTAAAGATTATGAACATATTTTAGAAGCAACAGCTGATTCACATAATTCTAAATTTACATCAAATGGTAAAGAAATTATGGTTAAATAATAAAATTACCTGGAGGAGAGAATATCGAAAGATATTCTCTTTTTTTGTTTTGATTTTATGGAAAATGTTATTAAATAAAGCAAATTTTGCTAAAACTATTGAAAAAATGCTAAATATAGACTATAATTATAACATGGAGATTTATAACCTTTAAAAGGAGGTAAAAATAATGAAAAAAATTAGTTTAGTATTAAGTATAGTAATGATTTTAAATATTGTTTTTAGTTCAATAGTTTTGGGAGCTACAGAAGCTACAATAACTGCAGAAATAGATGGGACAAGAATGAGTAGTAATAAATGTTATACAATGAGTAAATATGAGACTATTACAATTATTGCGAAACATTCAAGTGGTATAGAAAAGGTAGTATATGCATTTGATAATGACTCAAGAGAATATACTTTTGTATCTGATGGTGATAACACAGTTGAATTTGTACCTGTTGTACCAGCAAAATATAAAGATGGATATGAACATACTTTATTAGTATATGCTCTTACTAGTGAAGGAAAATATAATGAAGAATGGGCACAATTTCATTTTAAAGTAAAAAATAATGAAAATACAGTTTTAGTACCTAATATTCAAATAGAAACAAATGGGAAATATATGAATGAATTCACAACTATTGAAATGAATTCAGATGATAAAATATATTTTAATATAACTTCTTCAAATGGAATAGATAAAATTATATATGCCTTTGATAATGATTCAACAGAATATACTAAATCAACAGGAATATTTAGTATCGATGTTCCAAGTAAATATAAAGACGGAAATGAGCATACATTGTTAGTTCAAGTACAAGATGAAGAAGGTTCATATTCAATTTGGTATACATATAAATTTATTGTAATTGATGAATATGAAGAACCAACAGTTATTTTGAAAAATAATAATGTAGAACTAACTAAAGGTAAATTGTATACATTAAAAGATAGTGATGTTTTAAATGTTACAGCAAAACATCCAAAGGGTATTAATGTTATAGTATATGCATTTGACAATGATGCAAAAGAATATAATATATATAATCAAACAGGAAGAATAGATATACCTGAAAAATATAAAGATGGAAATCAGCATTCATTATTAATCTTAGCAGAAAGTAATAATGGAACATATATAGGATGGTTAGAATATAAATTCAAGTTTGAAGTTGAAACTGAAGAATTTGCGAAACCTATAATAACAGGAAAAACTAATACTACAACTATGAAGCAAGATACTACATATATTGTAAATTTAAACCAAGTAATTAAAATTCAAGCAAGTTGTATAGATGGAATAAAAAATATAACATACAAAATAGATAATGGAAATAGTAATACATTTTCAGGAGATGTATTAGAAATAATTGCAGAAAATATGTACAATGATAATGAAGAACATGAAATTATTATTACAGCTACAAGTAATAATGGTATAGTTTCTGATACATACAAATATTATTTTAAAATTAAACAACAACAAGAACAACAAAAACCAGATGAACCACAAAAACCAACTAATACAAAATATGAAGTAATTATGCAACCAGATGAGAATATTAATAATAATGTATCAAAACTAGCAGTTTCATTAAGAAATATATCTAATTTAAATGGTAACAAAAATAGATATGCTGTATCTGAATATGCATATTATAATATAGATTTTGTGAATGCTGGTTCTGCAATTACAGGAAATGTTACTTTAACATTTAATATACCAGAAAATGCTACAGTTAAGTTTATTGATACAAAAGGTGGACAAATAAATGGAAAAACTGTTACATGGACTTTCTATGGCATGCAAAGTGGAGAATGTGGAACAATACCAGTAATATTACAATATACATCAATTACGGGGGATTATATGACAGTAAAACCAATTGCAACTATATTTTCAGGAAGTCTAAAAGATGTATCAGCAGTTCAAAATATTGTATATAAAACAAATACAAGTTTAGATGTAAATCATGAACCATATATGTATGGTGATGCTAAAGTAGATACATTTAGACCAAATGATGGAATAAATAGAGCTGAGATGGCTGCAGTTATTACAAGGGTATTTAAATTAAACAAAGTACAAAGTTATACTGTAACATATAAAGATGCAGATGTAATTGCACATGATTTATATAGATGGTCAACACAAGATATTATGACAGTTACTAAGTATGGTTTAATGGAAGGTTATGAAGATGGAACATTTAGACCAGGAGAAAAAGTTACAAAAGCTGAATTTATAACTGTACTTGCTAGAATATTTGAAAATAATAATTCAACAGGATTTGAAATTAAAAATGCACCAATAAAATTATTTGGTAATAAAGCTAGTCATTGGGCAGCACCATATATGGCACAACTTATGAGATTAAATATGATAGGTGATGCTTTAGGAACTAATGAAAATCCAGATAATATAATTACAAGAGCAGAAGTTGCGCATTTAATGAATGGAGTAATGTTTAGGGGACCTGCTAATACTAATATAACTGAAAACTTTAGTGATGTTAATTCAAGTACACCATATTATACAGATATTTTAGAAGCTACAACTGATATACATGATGCAAAATTTAATACAAATGGTATGGAAACAGTAATTAAATAATATAAACTTTAAATGGCTATTTTAAAAATAGCCATTTTTCTGTGCTTTAAAGTCAATATATACATATAAATACTAGAAAAACTTAAAAAAATATGATATAATTAATATGAGATTAATTTATTATAATATTTAAGAAATACTCTGCTATGTTGTAGGGATTTCGGAAGGAGTTATGCATAATGTCTAGACGCAAAAAAAGAAACTTAATGGTGGTATCGGTTATACTGGTACTTACCCTGGGAATTGGTATGATTTTGTTATCTTATCAGCCCACAAAAAAATCTGCTAAGAAAGATAATTCTGATGTGGCAGAAACTGAGTTAGTAGAAATAGAGTCTATTGAATCAGAAGATGATTTAGTGGATATCGAATCTGTTGATTCAGAGGAAGAGACTTCTAAGGATGAAGAGAAATCTGATTCTGAAGAAGAGGAAAAGTCAGAAGATGAAGTTGAGGATAAAACCGAAACTAAGTCAGAAGACAAAGTAGCAACGGTTGTTGAGACTGTTACTGTAACTGAAACAGTTGTGGATGATACAGCAGTCAAAGCAGCACAGGAGGAGGCAAATTCGGCGAAAGCTGAAAATGCTAAGCTTAGAGAGGAAAATGATAGGCTTAAAGAAGAAAATGCTACTCTCAAAGCACAGCCTGAAGTAAAGGTAGAACCTGAAGTAAAGGCAGAGCCTGAAGTAAAGGTAGAACCTGAAGTGAAGGTAGAACCTGAAGTGAAGGCAGAACCTGAAGTGAAGGCAGAACCTCAAGAAGAGGTTAGCAGGCCTCCGGTAAGACCTAGAGTTAACAATAACTCTTCAACATCAAGTAATCGTTATTATGACGATGATGGTGAATATACCTCTAGTGGAATTCGTATTCGCTAAGGTATGAGAATTAGTTCCCTTTTTTGGGAACTTTTTCTTTTTATAAAAATACTATTGAAAAATAGAACTAAGTAGAGTAGAATAAATTTGGTGATTATATGAAAAGAAAAATAATAAGTATATTATCAATAGTAATGATTATATTTTCGATGATAAATTATGTATATGGAGTAAGTGCTTCATATACTATTACTGATATATATAGATTTAAGGAGCCTACAAATTATTCAAGTGTAGAGTTATTTATTGGAACTACGGATAACTCAATTTATTCTAAAGGTAATTGTGTAATCAAACCTAAATATTCTTCTATGAAGAGAGATGATTATGGGAATACAATTGTTATTTTTGATAATGATACATTAAAAAGTAATAATTACATTATAGAAGTAGAAAGAAACATAATATGTAGTGATGTAAAAACTAATTTAACTAATGCAAGTGCAGATTATTCTATATCAAAGCTTTATCTTAAACCAAGTCCAAAAGTTGAAAGTGATAATAGATTAATTATAGATAAAGCAAATGAATTAATTCAAAACTGTGAAGATGATTATTCTAAAATAAGAAACATATTTGAATTTGTAAATATGAATATAACTTATGATTTGTCAGATAATTACAGAAATAAAGGTGCATTATCTGCATTAAAAACAGGTAGAGGTGTATGTGAAGAATATGCAAGTTTATTTGTTGCATTATGTAGAGCAAGTAATATTCCGGCCAGAGTTATTACAGGCTTTAGTGTTGGAGATATGTATGAAGGAGAAACAAAAGATACAGAAGCATTAGCACATGCATGGGCTGAAGTATATCTAAAAGAATATGGATGGTTACCTGTAGAAGCTACAACTTCTGCAATGTCAATGTATGATAAAGTAGTATATTGGGATGGGTTATTTAATATAGAAAAACCTACATATATTTATAATGGTATTAATAATCCAGATATTCCTCAAGCTAGATATTCTGGTTTAGTCTTTGATACTAGAGAATGTAGAGTAACATTAAATAGTAAAATGTATTTTTCAGATATTTCTACTCATTGGGCAAAGAAAAATATAGAGAATTTATATGATAAGAAAGTTGTAAATGGTTATGAAGATGATAGTTTTAAACCAGAAAATAATGTTACAAGAATAGAATTTATGGTAATGCTATGTAGAAGTTTAAAACGTAATGGAAACTATTATTATAGTAATTTAGATAAAATATATTATCCAAGTGATTTCATTAGTAACTGGTCTAAAGCGGAATATGATAGACTAATGGAATATTATGCTTATGCTGCAGAAGATCATGGAAATAAAGGAGCAGGATATGAAAGTATATCTTATGTATTTGGAAATAAGTTAAAAATGAATGAATATATAACAAGGGAAGAAGTAGTAGCATTAATGTCACCATTTTTAAAAAGTACTTATACAAATAATGTTCCTTTAACAGATATAAATAATTCAAAATTTAAAAAAGATATAATTAAATCATATATGAATAATATTATTAAAGGTTATGAAGATGGAACATTTAACCCAAAAGGAAATATAACAAGAGCAGAAATGGCAACTGTTTTAGATAGATATACAAAATAGAGGAGAGAATATTATGTACAAAATGATAGCAACTGACCTTGATGGAACATTATTAAATTCATATGGTCAAATTACAGAAAAAACAAAAGACGCATTACTTAAAGCACAAGATAAAGGTGTATATATTGTTTTTGCATCAGGTAGAGTTTCTAGTTCAATTAAAAGTTTTGCAGAATTAATAGGAATCAAAGGATATATAATTTCAGGGAATGGTGCATTAGTTACTGATTTAGAAACTAATGAAAATATTTATACTAATGTAATGGATAAAAATACAGTTTTGAAGATAATTTCAATATGTGAACAGAATTCAATATCATATAATTTATATACCTTAAAAGATGTATATACAAAGAAGATAGAGTATAGTACTTTGTTTTATCATATGGAAAATAAAAAGCTACCAGAAGAAAAAAAAATAAAAATTAATCTATGTGAAAATATCGAGAAATTGATAAAAGAAAGTAATGATTTAAAAATTAGCAAAATAACAATTTGTGATAAAGACAGAATGGTATTTAATAGTATAATACGTAAATTAAGAGAAGTAGATGGTGTTAATGTATTAGATGTATCACATTCTTCAAGAAAAGTTATAACTGTTGGAACAGAAGCTATTGAAATTAAATATAATTATACTGAGGTTTCAAAAAGTGGAGTAGATAAGTGGAGTGCAATTGAATTTTTAGCAAACAAATTGAATATAGATACTAATGATATAATTTGTATTGGAGATAATGCAAATGATATTATTATGGTTGAAAATGCAGGCTTAGGTGTAATAATGGGAAATGCTGCACCTGAGTATAAAGAAAGAGCAGATTTTGTTACCAACTCAAATGATGAAGAAGGAGTAACTAATATTATTAATAAATATATATTAAATAAGGAGTAATCCTTATTTTTTCTTTATAAGAATAAACATATTCATTGACTTTATAAATTATTAAATATATAATATTAACGAAAAAAGTAATAATAAGGAGAATTTTAAATGAGAGTTAGATTTGATAAAAATGCAGCAAATTTTTTAAATGAAGAAAATATTCATATTAATAATTCAATTGAATTTAAAGGAAAATGGAAAACAGTATTTAAAAACGATAATAAAATATATCTGGAAATAGGAATGGGAAAAGGTGATTTTTTAGTTGGAATGGCTAAAAAATATCCAGATGTTAATTTTATTGGAATAGAAAGAAATGTTACAATTTTGGCAAAAGCGTGTAAAAAGATTTTAAATGAGAATTTAACTAATGTTAGGATTATATCTGATGATGCTAATATTTTAAATGAAATATTTGAAAAAAACGAGATAGATAAGATATTCCTTAATTTTAGTGACCCATGGCCAAAAAGTAAACATGCTAAAAGAAGATTAACATATAGTTCTTTTTTAAATATATATGATGAAATTTTAAAAAATGATGGTTTGATAGAATTTAAGACAGATAACCAATTATTATTTGAATTTACAATTCAAGAAGTAAATAATACAGGAAGAAAGATTGAATATATATCATTAGATTTGCATAGTACTGATTGTAAAGATAATATTATGACAGAATATGAGGAGAAATTTTCTAAAAAAGGTAATAGAATTTATAAATTGATATGGAACAATATTAATAATAAATAGAGAGGTTTTTATGGAAAATAATATACAAAAGCTAGAAAAGAATGTAAGTATATATAAAAATTATAAAATGGTAGGATATGACTGGCTTTTTTACTATGCTATATCTGTACTATTTTTTATACAGGTTAAAGGGTTTTCAATGTCACAAGTTATGTATCTAAGTTCAATATTTACATTAGCAAATTTTATAGGGCAAATACCTGTTAATATGTTAATAGAAAAGATAGGACTAAGAAAAAGTATAATAATTGGAAATCTTTTAAATACAATAGCAGCGGCAGGTTTTATATTATTTAATTCTTTTTGGTCTATTGGTGTTTTTCAAGCTATTTGTTCTATAGGGTTTGCATTAAAATCTGTTGCTGAATCAAGTTTAATATATTCAAGTATGAAAAAATTAGGAAAAAGAAGTCTATTTTCAAAAGTTGAAGGAGCATCCAATTCTAAATATTATTATTTAGATGCTATTGCATCAATACTAGCAGGATATATGTTTTTGCTTAATGGATATTTACCAATGTTATGGTGCTTTGCAGGATGTTTAATAGCATTGTTAATATCATTTGAGTTTAATGATGTAAAAAATGATGAAAAAGAAGAATTTAAATTAAAAGAATTTTTTTCGGGTTTTAGAACAATATTAAAAAGTGGTAGATTTTGTTCATTATTAATATTTTCGTTTGTTTTTACAGGAATTATTAATATGTCTACTAATTTATATAAAGCTATATTAATAGATTTTAATTTTGATTCTAGTAAACTTGCGTTAGTTGTATGTGTTATGACAGCTCTTGCAGGATTAGGTGCCAAATCTGTATATTATATTGAGAAAAAAACTAAAAATAAAACTTTGACAATTTTTAGTATTATATATGTATTATTATTAATTGTTATAGGTATGCAAGGTATAGATAAATTTACATCATCATATAGTACAATAATAATATGCACCAGTCTTGTATTTATGGGAATAATACAAGGAGCATATAGGGTTATTAATAAAAAATATATAGTTAGTTTTACACATACTAATTTTAGGAGTAAAGTAGTAACTTTATATTATATTTTTGAAAATTTAGGTGCAACAATAATTTGTTTTATTTCTGGTTTGTTATTAGAAGAATATACAAATTCTGTTTCAACAGTAATAATGGGATTTATTTCACTAGTATTAGTTATTTTAGTCTTAGCATTTATGAATAAAAGGGTTGGTTTAAAACCAGAAGATTATTCTAAGAAAGATTTATATGGTAGTGAATTAGAATATGATAAAAAGTAGTAGAGGAATATAAGTATGGAAATAAAAAATTGTAAAATATGTCCAAGAGAATGTAATTGTATAAGAGATAATGAAAAAGGGATGGGTTTTTGTAAAATGCCATCCCTTCCTAAAATATCTAGATATAGCATTCATATGTGGGAAGAACCGTGTATAAGTGGGACAAATGGGTCAGGCACTATATTTTTTTCAGGATGCACATTAAAATGTGTTTATTGTCAAAATTATGATATTAGTCATGATAATATAGGAAAAATTATTAGTAAACAAGAATTGGTAAATGTTTTTTATGAATTAATTGAAAAAGGAGCACATAATATAAATTTAGTTAATCCAACTCATTATGTACATATTATAAAAGAAATATTAACTGAAAATAAGTTTAATGTTCCAATTATATATAATAGTAGTGGATATGAAAAAGTAGAAACTTTAAAAGAATTAGAAGGATTAATAGATGTTTATCTTCCAGATTTAAAATATTATTTTGAAGATATTTCTATTAAATATTCTAATGCGCCAAACTATTTTAAAATAGCTACAAAAGCTATATTAGAAATGTGCAGGCAAGTAAAAAATAATATTTATGATGAAAATGGACTTATACAAAAAGGTGTTATTGTAAGGCATTTAATTTTACCTAATAATACTAAAAATTCAATTGAAGTTCTTCAGTGGTGCAAGGATAATTTGCCTAAATGGGCTGAAATTAGTGTTATGTCTCAATATGTTCCAGTAGGAAAAACAAATGAGTTTAATGAAATAAATAGGAAAATAAATAAAATTGAATATAATAAAATTGAAAAATATGTTTTAGAAAATATTGAAAATGGTTATGTTCAAGATATAAGTTCAGCAAGTAATACATTTATTCCAAATTTTAAATAAGCTTAATTATATGCTTATTTTGCATATATACTGAGACTAAATTAAATATATATCGTCTAATAAGTGTTAAAGCTTTAATGAAAGGAAGATTAGAATGGACAAACAAATCTTTTTTGAATTTAATAATGGAGATAAAGAGGCTCTAGGAAAACTAGTTGAATTATATAGTGATGGATTAATGCTATATATAAATAACTTTGTTAAAGATATTAATATTGCAGAGGATTTAATGGAAGATACATTTGCAAAATTATTGTTTAAAAAGTGTAATTTTAAAGGAGATTCATCTTTTAAAACATATTTATATAAAATGGGAAGAAATTGTGCATTAGATTATATAAAGAAAAATAAGAAAAGAATAACTGAAAATATAGATGATAAAGATATTGCTGACACAATACAAATCGAAAATATTGTAATAAAAAGTGATTATCAAAAACAAGTACATACCTGTTTAAAAAAACTTAATAATGAATATACAGAAGTACTTCATTTAATATATTTTGAGGATTTAAAATATGAAGAAATACAAAAAGTAATGAAAAAAACGAATAAGCAGATAAAAAATCTTGCATATAGAGCTAGACAAGCTTTAAAAGTGGAATTAGAAAGGGAGGGATTTGTATATGAAGAAATATAATCAAAGAGTTGAAAATATAATTCAAAAAAATGAAGAAATAAAAAAGCAGCATAAACAGAAAATGAAATCATATGGACTTTTAGGAATTACAGTTTTTATGTTTGTGATTATAGTTAGTCATCAATTTATTTTAAATTTTGGATTAAAACAAAATAATAATAATATTGTTATTCTGCAGGAGGAACAAGCAAATCAACCATTAAAATTTAAATCAAAAGAAGAACTTATTTCAAAAATAAAGAAAAGTAACAATAATAGAGTTATTCTTTTTGAAGAAAGTTTAACTAATGATTTTTCAGGTGCAATAGGTAGTATGAATTCTGCTGATAATATGATAAGTATGCCACAAGATACTCAAATAAAGGCTGAAAGTACAGAGAAAACACATACAGATACAAATATACAAGTGCAAGGTGTTGATGAAGCGGATATTGTAAAAACTAATGGTAGTTATATATATTACATTGCTAATAGAAAATTAAATGTGTTTGATATAACTACAAATGAAATTATTTTAAAAGAAAAAATTGAATTTGATAAGCAAGATAATATAATTGAAATGTATATTGATGAAAATAATATTATTGTTTTATCTAATTGCTCTAAAAAGGATACTAAAGCTAAAAACGGATATACATATAATAATTTTGTTAAAATATATGTATATGATATTAATACATTTAATTTAATTAGAGAAATTGAAACAGAAGGTAATTATTTATCATCTAGAAAAATAGGGAATGATATATATGTTATTTCAAATAAAAATGCCTATAGTTATATTTTAAAAGAGAATGTAGATGAATATGTATTGCCACAATATAAAGATAGTATTATTTCAAATGAATATGTTGAAATTCAGGCAACAGATATTGCATATTTTGATGATACAGAAAATTCAACATATATGATGATTACGTCATTTAGTTTAGATAAAATAAACGAAAAAGCAAATATTGAAACATATTTAGGTGCTGGTAATGAAATTTATGTTTCAAAAAATTCATTATATGTTGCTAATGTTGAATATACAAGAAATTCTGTTAAAGATATGCTTGGAGTATATTATACAATACCACAAACTACATCTATTCATAAGTTTAAAATTGATGATGGAAAAATAAATTATGTTGCAACTGGAAAAGTTGATGGAGCTTTATTAAATCAATTTTCAATGGATGAATATGAAAATAACTTTAGAATAACAACTACTACAAATGGTGAAAATAGTGAAAATAACCTATATGTATTAGATAGTAATATGAATACTATTGGAAAATTAACAGGCTTAGCAAAAGGTGAGAGAATTTATTCAACAAGATTTATGGGAGATAAAGCTTATGTTGTAACATATAAAACAGTTGATCCATTATTTGTAATAGATTTATCTAATCCAGCTAATCCATATGTACTTGGTGAATTAAAAATACCTGGCTATAGTAGTTATTTACATCCAATAGGAGAAAATTATTTATTAGGATTTGGTGAAGACACAGTTGAAAGGACATATACTAATTGGGATGGAAATGAGTCTGTTACAGCATATGCAAATGGACTAAAAATGGCTATATTTGATGTAACAGATTATAATAATCCAAAAGAATTATATTCAGTAAAAATAGGTGGAAGAGGAAGCTATTCAGAGCTTTTATATAATCATAAAGCATTATTATTTGATTTAAATGAAGGAATAATTGCATTTCCAGTAAGTTTATATACTGAAAACAATGGTTATGATTTATCTGGAATACCAAAATACGGTACACAAGAATTTGCAGGTGCATTAGTTTATGATATTAGTATAGAAAAAGGTATTAATTTAAGAGGAAAAATTCAGCATGAATACGCACAAAGAATAATAAGAGTAGAAGATAAGTTATATACGTTATCTCAACAATTAATAAAAACTAGTGATTTAAAAACTATTGAAGAGTTAAATAAATTAAATATTAAATAAAAAAAGTACACTCATAGCTTAATAAAACTATGAGTGTACTTTTTATAATTCAACTATTTTGTCACCTCTATTATATGCATCAATAAGTTTTTGCTTTAATTTGATATAACGCTCTTTAGCATTTGTATCAGTCCAATAAATACAGTTATATTCATATATATCATCTTGATACATTAACCGACAAGTTCCTAAATAGTAATTTATCCATACAGATTTTAAATTTACAATTTCTATTGTTCCATAACTTGTTTGAACAATAATAGAAGGTTTTGAATTCTGTATAACATTATTTTTCTTTTTTATCCGTTTAAACATAAAATTTATTCCACCTTTTTAAAAATTATTTTACATAATTATATCATGCATAATACTTAAAAGCAAATAATATATGTATTATTGTAAAAATATCACATATATTTTAAAGAGGTGATTTTATGGATTACGAAATATTAATGAATAATAATTTAAAGATAGGAATGCAAGCACCTGATTTTGAAGCTATTACAACAAATGGTAATATACGTTTTAGTGATTATATAGGAAAATGGGTAGTATTATTTAGTCATCCAGGAGCTTTTACACCAGTTTGTACAACTGAATTTTTAGCTTTTCAAAAAATGATTACATATTTTAATGATAGGAACACATGTCTTTTAGGTTTAAGTGTTGATTCAAATGCTTCGCATATTGCATGGCTTAATAATATAAAACAAACTACTAATGTAGAAATTACTTTTCCAATAATTGCAGATAAAGATAGTTCTATTGCAAGAAAATATGGAATGATAGCACCAGAAGTAAGTAATGTAGAAACTGTTAGAAATGTATATATTATAGATGACAAACAAATAATAAGAAGTATCTTAATTTATCCATTAACAAATGGAAGGTATATACCTGAAATTGTTAGATTAATAGATTGTTTGCAATTGACCGATAAAGAAAATGTATATACACCAGCAAACTGGGTACCAGGTAATGCAGTTATTGCCAAACCACCAAAAACATTTTTAAATAGTAAAAAAAATATTAACAATACTGATTATGAGTGTGTAGATTGGTATTTATGTATGAAAAAAATTAATAATAAAGATGAAAGGCAAGAAAATAAAAAATAAAGGGTTCTAATGGACTCTTTTTTTGTTGTAATATTGAATTTTTTGTGGTATTATCGTTTTAAAGGAGGGATTATATGAAATATTTTAAAAAATTAATAGGTGAAAGAATATATTTATCTCCAAGAAATGTTGAAGATGCAGAAATATTTACTGAATGGTTTAATGATTTTGAAACAACAGACTATGTAGGGATGAGTAATAGAGTTATTTCATTAGAAAATGAAAAAGAATATTTAGAAAAATCTTTGAAAGAAAAAGCTTGTTTTTTTATTGTAACTTTAGATGAAGATAAAGTTATTGGGAGTATTTCAATTGAAAATATTAGTAATATGAACAGAACAGGAACAATAGGGATATTAATTGGAGAAAAAGATTATAGAAGTAAAGGATATGGAACAGAAGCTATACAGTTATTATTAGATTATGGTTTCAATTATTTAAATTTAAATAATATTAATTTAGATGTTTTAGAAGTTAATGAAAGAGCAATAAATTGTTATATTAAGTGTGGTTTTAAAGAATATGGAAGAAGAAGAAAGTGTAGATATATAAATGGAAAATATTTAGATGTTATATCAATGGATATTCTAGCTGAAGAATTTACTAATTCGTTTATAAAAAATAAAAACATATAGAGTTATGTAAACCAAATTTGCTTATTATGTCGAAAAGTGGTATAATAAAGATAGATTTTACTAAGGAGGGATTTTTATGGAAAACACAACAGATAACAAAAAGAAAATTATTTTTTTAGGTAGTATGATAACTGCCATAGTGGTATTAGTAGTTATACTTTTAGTAATGGTGATAGGTGGCAGTAAAAATATATATGTAAAATATTTTGATGAAGCTACTAAACTTATAGATAAAGCATTTGATGAAGCAAGTGCAGTAACAGATAAAGATGCTTCAAAAATTGGTTTATCTGGAAAAGCTTCAATTGAATTAGATTTAAATGATGAATTATTAGATGAGGAAACTAAGAAACTTCATGATGTAGCAAATGGTTTAGAATTTAATTATGAAATTAAAATGGACCAAGAAGAAAAATTTATCGGAATATTATTATCAGCATTAAAAGATAGTGAAGAATTAATAAATGCAGAATTAGTAGCAATAGATGATACTGGTTATGTAAAAGTAAAAGATATATTAGATAAATATTATGAAGTTGAATTAGATGAAGCTGTAGAATTTGAAACAGATACTGAACAATTAGAAATAATTGATGATATTGAGATAATATATGAAATTGGAAAAAAAGAAATTCGTAAACAATTAAATAGTGATATTATTACAAAAGAAAATGATGAAATTAGAATAAATGGTGAAAAAGTTAAAGTTAAAAAACATACTTTAACAATTACAGAAGAAGTTGCATATGAAACTGCATTAGCAATATTAGATAAAATTGTTAATAAAGAGGAAGCTCTTCAAGCTATGACAAACATAATGAATATGGAATCATATTATGAAATGGAAATTGAAGAAGTTGAAGAAGAATTAACTTCTACTATGGATATGTTAAAAGAAGAGTTAGATGCATTAAAAGAAAAAGACGAAGATGATGAGGATGAATATGATTATTATTCTTCAGAATTTGTAATTAATGTATATACAAAAGGTAAAAATATTGTAAAAGCTGAAATGGGTTCTGTATATGATGATGAATTTGAAGCAGAAATTACTTTAAAAATTACTGAAAAAGAAGATAAAAAAGTTGAATATGTTTTAATAGATTCATATGATGATGAAGTATTAAAAGTTACTGTTCAAGACAATGGTAAAGATTCATATAATGTTGAAATGGAAATGCCAGAAGAAGATATTGTACTTACATTTGCAGGTGTAATTACTGATGAAAAAATTGATGGTACATATGAAGTTAAAGTAACTGATTATTATTCTGATGAAACAGAAGAAGTTAAAGGTAATATATTTATTGAATCTAAGAAAAATAGTGCTACTATTAAATTCTCAGTAGAAGCTGATGAATTAGGTAAAGTTGGTATTAATCTTGAAATGAATGAAATTGATAAATTTGATATACCAGATGTAAGTGATTCAACAACAACTATTGATGAAGATGAAGTTATGGAAAAAGCAATGAATAAATTAGAAAGTGTTTCTAATAAATTAGGTATTGATTTAGAAGAATTAATGGGAACATCAGTGCAAGAACCTAGTTATGATTGGGAAGAAGATTATTACTATGAGGATAGCTATGACTGGGATACAGATACTAATTTAGATACAGAATTCAATTTTGATGAATTAGATACAGCTCCAAGTGATGAGATTTATAATTATTAAAAATTTTATATAATAAAGATATATAGGCAAGGATTAAATCCTTGCTTATTTTTTGCATAAATTTTGCTTAATGTGTTGACAACAGGGAAAAAATAGTGTAAACTATTATAGGTTTACAGAGGTGAGATATGGATAAGAATATTCAAATAGGATTATTATATGAGTTTTATGGTAATCTACTTACTGAAAAACAAGCGTATGTTATAAATTCATATTACAATGATGATTTATCATTATCTGAAATAGCTGATGAATTAGAAATAACTAGACAAGGAGTTAGGAAACATTTAATTGAAGCTGAAAAGTTATTAAATAATTACGAAGAAAAATTAGGATTAATGAATAAATTTTTAGAAAATAAAAATGAATTAAAATACATATATGAAGAATTAAATAAATTAAAAAATAAATATAATGATGAAAATATAAATATATTATCAGCTAGAATTAGCAAATTGATATAGGAGTGTGTTAATATGGCTTTTGAAGGATTATCAGATAAACTTCAAAATTTAATGAGTAAATTAAAAGGTAAAGCAAGAATATCTGAATCAGATGTTAAAGAAATATCTAGAGAAGTTAAACTTGCATTATTAGAAGCAGATGTAAATTATAAAGTAGTAAAAGAATTTACTGACAATATAGCTGAAAAAGCAATGGGGCAAGATGTTTTAAAATCATTAACACCTGGGCAACAAGTTATTAAAATTGTTAAAGATGAATTAGTTGAATTATTAGGATCAACTGAAAGTCAAATAACATTTTCTCCAAATGGTCCAACTGTTATTATGATGGTTGGTTTGCAAGGTAGTGGTAAAACTACTACTTCTGGTAAATTAGCTAATTTGCTTAGAAAAAAAGGAAAAAATCCAATGCTTGTAGCATGTGACGTATATAGACCAGCGGCTATAAAACAATTGCAAGTTGTGGGAAAACAATTAAATGTACCAGTATTTGCAATCGAGGATAGTAAAAATGTTGTAGATATAGCAATGAAAGCTGTTAGAGAAGCTATTATAAAAATGAATGATGTTGTAATCTTAGATACTGCAGGTAGATTACATATAGATACAGAATTAATGCAAGAGTTAAAAAACATAAAAACAAATGTTAAACCACATGAAATATTATTAGTTGTAGACTCTATGACAGGTCAAGATGCGGTTAATGTAGCAGATGAATTTAATAATGCATTAGGTATAGATGGTTTAGTTTTAACTAAATTAGATGGTGATACTCGTGGTGGTGCTGCATTATCTGTTAAAAAAGTTACAGGAAAACCAATTAAATTTTCAGCAACTGGTGAAAAATTAAGTGATATTGAAGTATTTGTTCCAGAAAGAATGGCTTCTAGAATTTTAGGAATGGGAGATATATTATCTATTATTGAAAAAGCTGAAGAAGCTATAAATGAAGAAGATGTAATAGCAATGGAGAAAAAACTTAAGAAAAAAGATTTTACACTTCAAGATTATTTAGAACAAATGCAACAAATAAAAAAGATGGGTTCATTTTCATCAATATTAAAAATGTTACCTGGATTTGGAGATAAATTAAAAGGTATTGATATAGATGATAAAGAATTAGTTAAAGTTGAAGCAATAATTCAATCTATGACTATGGAAGAAAGAGAAAATCCAAGAATAATAGATGGTAGAAGAAGAAAAAGAATTGCACAAGGTAGTGGTAGACAAGTTTCTGAAATTAATAGATTATTAGATGGATTTGAACAAGCTAGTAAAATGATGAAAAAAATGATGAAACCTGGTAAAAAAGGCAAAATGAATTTTAATGATATTAAATCTATGGATGATTTAAAAAATTTCAAAATGCCATTTTAATAAATAAAAATAATCATTTTAAGGAGGTGATTACATGGTAAAAATAAGATTAAAAAGAGCTGGTGCTAAAAAAGCTCCTTTCTACAAAGTAGTAGTTGCTGATTCAAGATATCCAAGAGATGGTAGATTTATAGAAGAAATTGGCACATATAATCCAATGACTGATCCATCTGAAATCAACATAAAAGCAGACAGAGTTGAAGAATGGATAAAAAAAGGTGCACAACCTACTGATACAGTTAAATCATTATTAAAAAGAGCAGGTATTGCTAAATAACAGGAGGTAATTTTATGAAAGAAGTTTTAGAATTAATCGTTAAAAGCATTATTTCAGATGAAAGTGCCTTAGTTGAAGTTGCTGAAAGCACTAATGATGGTTTTTCTGTTTTTGAAGTTAAAGTACAAAAAGATAAAATAGGTGATTTAATAGGAAAAAATGGAAGAACTGCTAAAGCAATTAGAAGTGTTATGAAAGCTACTGCAAATAAGCAAGGTATGAAATGTTCAATAGATTTTGTTGAAGCATAGGGAGTATATATGGAATATATTGAAATAGGACAAATTGTTAATACACAAGGGCTAAAAGGTGAAGTTAAAGTTATGCCTTTTACAGATGATATTAATAGATTTGATGATTTAAAAAAGATATATGTTGAAATTAATAGTAATAAAGAATTACTTAATATTGAAAAAGTTAGATATGTAAAAAATATGGTAATACTAAAATTCAAAGGTAAAGATAGAATTGAAGATATTGAAAAATATAAAGGAAAATATATTTTTATTGATGAAACAGATAAATTAGATTTGCCAGAAGATACATTTTATATATCAGATTTAATTGGTTTAGATGTTATAGATAACTCAAATAATAATTCAATTGGTAAAATAGTAGACATTTTTTCAACTGGTAGTAATGATGTATATGTTGTTAAATCAGAAGACGGAAAAGAAATACTTCTGCCAGCCATAAAACAAGTAATTAATAATATTGATTTAATAAATAAAAAAGTTATTGTTAATTTAATTGAGGGATTATTATGAGAATAGATATTTTAACACTATTTCCAGAAATGTTTAATATATTAGATGAAAGCATTATTGGAAGAGCTAAAAAAAATGAATTAATTGAAATTAATACTATTAATTTTAGAGATTATGCTAATAACAAGCATAATCAAGTAGATGACTATCCATATGGTGGAGGAAATGGCATGGTTATCAAACCAGAACCAGTTTATAGAGCATATATGGATATAGTAAAAGATTTAGAATATAAACCTAAGACAATATATTTATCTCCAAAAGGAAAAACTTTAACAAATAAAATTGCAAAAGACATTTCAAAAGAAGACCATTTAATACTTTTATGTGGTCATTATGAAGGTATAGACCAAAGGGTATTAGATGAAATAATAGATGATGAAATTTCTATTGGTGATTATGTTTTAACTGGTGGTGAACTACCTGCAATGGTATTAATTGATACAGTATCAAGATATATTCCAGGTGTTTTATCACAAGGATCATATGAAGATGAGTCTTTTGAAAATGATTTATTGGAATATCCACAATATACAAGACCTGAAATATTTAATGATATTAAAGTACCAGAAGTACTATTATCAGGAAACCATAAAGAAATTGCCAAATGGAGATTAGAAAAATCTATTGAAATTACAAAGAAAAATCGTAAAGATTTATTTAATAAGCTATTTAAAAATTAAAATGGAAGGAGGAAAAATTAATGGACTTATTAAAATCAGTTGAATTAGAACAACAAAAAGAAGTTAAACCTTCAGTAAAAGTTGGTGATACAGTTAGAGTACACGTTAAAATTAAAGAAGGAAACAAAGAAAGAATACAAGTATTCGAAGGAACAGTTATAAAAATTCAAGGTGGAGGTGTTAATCAAACATTTACTGTAAGAAGAATTTCTTATGGTGTTGGTGTTGAAAAAACATTCTTAGTAAACTCACCATTAGTTGAAAAAGTTGAAACTGTAAGACAAGGTATTGTTAGAAGAGCTAAATTATTCTATTTAAGAGATAGAGTAGGTAAAGCTACTAAAGTTAAAGAAAAAATCTTTGTTAAAGAAGAAAACAAAAAAGTAGCTCCAGCTAAAGTTGAAGAAGCTAAAGCTGAAGAAGTTAAAGAAGAAGTAGTAGAAGCTCCAGCAGTAGAAGAAACAGCTGCAGAAGAAAACAACTAATTAATCTGTTAGAGAATATCTTTTGATATTCTCTAATTGTTTAATAAGATATATAACTTAATTGTTATATATTCTAGATAAAATTTAATATAGATTATATCTAGAATATATAATAATATTTTATTGGGAAGTGATAAAATGAATAATGATAAAGAAAATAAAAATATTAAAAATTTTTAAATTTGGTTCGGGATTAGCTTTATTTTAGTAAATTTATCAATAATACTACAAAATATAGATATGATGTTAATTATGGTTGGACAATATTTTTTAGTGTTTGGAATTTATGGTTATAAAAAAACAAAAAATATTGTAACTATTGCAGGAATAGTAGCTGGAACATATTTTATTATATCAAGAATATTAAATGCAATATTTTATATTAGTATTTATTATTTGTTATTTTTATTTATTTTTGTTTTAATGTTTACAGTTGGTGTAATTTATATTATTAATTACAAAACAAGATTAAAAGAAGTATTAAATAATTATATTATAAATAGCAAATTAATAATCAAAGACATATATAAAGAAAAGAATGGCATGTTAAAGCAGAATATGTAAGTAATAATAAAATAATTAGTTATGAAGAAAGTTTTGAATGTAAAAAATATATTCCATTTAAAATTGGTGATGAAATAGATATATTAGTTAATAAAAATGATTATAATGATTTTATATATTTAAAGGAAAAAAACAATATTCAAAAAATAAACAGAAGTATTATAATCTTGTATTTATTTACTTTTATAGGATTAATTGGAATAATCGTAACACTTTTAATTGGATTAAATATTATAAAAATATAGACTAAGGAGGCAATTTTATGATTAAATTAGAACAATATAGGGATTTATGGTTGTCTGAAAAAATGAGTGAAGTTATTGGTTTTTATCCGAGAGAATTTTATCCATTAGATAATTTTAGTTCTTTTAAAGTTGAATGGAATGGTTATTTATATTCAACACTAGAAGAAGCATATCAAGCAGCTTCTTTTATGGGAAGTTCAGAAGAGTTAGTTGAAAAAATTAAAAATTCTCATTCAGCTGATGAAGCACAAAGAATAGCTTATGCTAATAGAGATAAACAAAGAACTGATTGGAATGAAGTTAAAGTAGGTATAATGGAAGAATTATTAAGATTAAAGATAGAACAAAATCCATATGTAAAAAAGAAGCTTCTTGAAACAAAAGATTATATTATTGTTGAAGATTCTCCTAAAGACTCATTTTGGGGCTGGGGGCCAAATAGAGATGGTAATAATCAACTAGGCAAATTATGGATGAAATTAAGAGCTGAATTAATAGATAAAGAAAATATTTAATGGAGGTAAAAATATGAATTTAAAAGAACAAATAGAAAAATTCATTCCATTTAATGAACAAGAAATTAATGATAAGGAACAATTTTTAAAATTTATTGATACTTTTGATGATGTTTTAACTAGAGATAATATTTTTGGACATTTTTCAGCATCAGCATTTGTTGTAAATAAAGAAAGAACAAAAATGTTAGTTGTATATCACATAATAAATGATGGATGGATTCATCCAGGTGGACATGCTGATGGAGAAGAAGACTTATTGGCAGTAACAGTTCGTGAAGTAGAAGAAGAAACAGGGTTAAAAGCTAAAGTTTTAGATGAAAATATTTATTCTATTCAATCTGAACCTGTAAAAGGTCATATTAAAAGAGGTAAATATGTATCAGCACACCTTCATTTAGATATTATATATTTAATGGAAGCAGATGATAATATTCCATTAATATATAGAGAAGAAGAATCAAAAGGTGTAAAATGGGTAGATTTTGCTGAAGCAACTGATGAAACTATGTGTGATTTTGTTAGACCAACACATGCAAAGTTAATAGATAAACTAATTAAATAATAATATAAAGTGATATTAGAAAAGGAGAACAACTATGAAAAGAATTAAGTTTGTTATAGCAATTAATATAATAATTATGTTTTTTAATGTTTTTTTTATAAATAATAATTATGCAAAGCCATCCGATGTAATTTTATTACTACAAGATGAAGATTTTAATGATGTGGAGTATTATATAGTCGATGCAGAAGAAAATGAAATACCAAAAGGATTTCATAAAGATGGACTTATAGGATTGGAAAAATATGTTGAAGCCTATAAAAATGGTCCATTAACAATAGTAAAAATTTCAGATGAAAACTATAATTATAAGTTCGTAGCTGTTAATGAAAATTTTAATTGTAAACTATACACTTTTCATGTGCAAGAAATTGATAATATAAATTATTATGTTATTCCATACATGTTTGAAGGACTTCAAGAACAATGTCCATACGAATTACATGTATATAATACAATGTTAGGTAGCGATGTTGTAAAAGCTTATACAAGGGATTGGGCTTCATCAGATTATGATAAAAAAATAGTATTTAGTATTAATGAAAATGGTGATTTTGCATTACTAAGCTACCAGAATGGAAAATTTGTAATGTTTGATTCATTTACAGAAAAAAATG
The DNA here is from genome assembly GCA_015056545.1 of Clostridiales bacterium. Classification (GTDB taxonomy): domain Bacteria; phylum Bacillota; class Clostridia; order TANB77; family SIG350; genus SIG350. Next base: position 184,544 of record SVGE01000002.1, read on the forward strand.
AGGATGTTATAGAAAAAAATGAGGATATTATAGAAAATAATATTATAAAAAATGAACAAGAAGATTTTTCAGCTAAAACATATTATTCAAATAAAATCATATTGTCTCTTGTAATTATGTTATTAGTTTTATGTTTTATAAATATAATTGTAATGAGAAAAATTATAAAAAAATAATTGTAATAAAAGTATTAAAAAGGAAGTGATAAAATGAATATAAACTGGGTAATGGAAGTATAAGAAAAAACACTCACAAACCCTTATAAAATGGGACAAAAATTATCATTTCTTTTTACATTATTTTGATTATTTTAACTTGAAAAAATGATAAAAATGGGGTAATGGA
>SVGE01000003.1 GCA_015056545.1 Clostridiales bacterium
TTTTCTGCTAATTTTGCTATTAATTTTGTCATTTGTTTTTCCCCCTTTCTTCTTTTGTTCTTTATATAAATAACTTTTAGTATAGCAGTAAAGTTTTTTCGTTTTATACTAATCGTTAATTATATCTTGTATTATTTATAGCAAATTTAATATAAAATAGGGAGATTTATTCATGTAATGTATCGTTTTTAATATGTAATTATTCTTATTGTATTTTCATGCAATTTCACTACATCTTCACAAAAAAAGTATTGATAAAATCTTAAATTAAATCAATACTTTTTTCTATTTATTCACTTATTTCTTGTCCTTCTAACATTTTTTCTTGTTCTATTTGCATATATTCTTGCAATTTTCCATTAACCTCTATAAAGCCTTTAGCATCACTGTATCCTAATAAAGTTGCTTGCTCTTTGGCACATTTTTCAGTATATTCTATTAAACCAACAATTCTATCTGTATCTTCATTTAAATAATCAATATCTTCTTTAGTAATATTTTCTCCTTTATAATATCTATTATAACTTTTTAATACTTCTATATCTAATTCATTTAATTCAATATTTCCATATCCATGTTTTTGAATTTGCATTTCCATATCTTCATTAGAAATATAATTATTACTACAAGCTAATTGTTTAAATACAAATTTTAATTGATTTTCTCTTTGTATTTTTTTATCTTCCATAATCTGATTTTTATTAATCTGATTATTTCTTTCTTCATCTGATACTTTTATTCTTTCATTAAATGAATTATCTGTTATTTTTTGATTTTCAATATTTTCTTGATTATTAATTACCTCTTCTTTTTTTACTCTTTTAAATAATCTATCCAATATTCCCATAAACTCATCCCCTTATCTTTATTGTATATTAATATTTTTACTCCTATATATATTATCTCATAAATTTAAAAAAAAATCAAATTTTACCAATTATAATCATATAGTCTTCCTAGATTTTCCTCTACTTGTATTTGTATGAATATGTTTTATATAATATATTGTTACATAAATAATTGAATAAATCAATATTTTTTCAATTAAACTTTTAGTATGTATTGAAAATAATAAATATATTATCCATGAAATAATACTTGATATAAATATCTTATATAAATTAATATAATTATTAGTATCCATTTTTATTGTTTTTTTTATCTGTATAACACTAATACTTGAATTTAATATTGTGCTAAAAAATATAACAAATATGTATCCTTTCATTCCAAACATAGGTATAAATAGAATTATACACAAAATACTTGAAATTAAGTCGATTATATTAATTATCATTACTGTTACTTGCTTATCTAAACCTTTTAAAATACTATCTACAATATTATCTAAATACATAAATACTACTAAGGGGCTTAATATTTGAATATAATATATAGCTTCATATGAATTATATAACATATAGCTAATATCTTCTGCCATAAATATAAATATTCCTATAACATAAAGTGAAAAAAATATTAAATATCTAAAAATTCTTTCAATTACTTTATTCATTTTTGTATATTCATTTTTAGCATTAAATTCTGAAAATTCTGGTATAAGCAAACTACTAAATGCCATAATTATAAAATTAGGAAAAAGTATAATAGGAAATACCATTCCATTAATTATTCCATAAAGTGACATTGACATCTGAAGTGCAATACCTGATTTTTGCAACATAATAGGTATTAAAATTTGCTTTAATGTAGAAAGTCCTGAACGAATATATGAAGATATTGCTACAGGCATTGAAATTCTTAATATTTTACTTATATAATTACTTTTTTTACCCTCTTTATATTTTCTTATATCTAAGATATAAAATACAAATATTAGGGAAAAAGCTGCTATTTCAGATATTACATCACCTATTATTAAATATAAACAAGATTTTTCAATATTAGTTACACCAAATTTCACAAATAGTATTATTGTTACAATTATTTTTATACTAACTTCCCAAACATCATCAATAGCACTTTTGGCAACTCTTTTTACTGCTAAAAAATAACCATCAATAACAGCTGTCATAGCTATAAATGGAAGTGCTGTTCCTATGTATATTAAAACTTGACTACTTACTTTATTAAATAGCCAAGTTTTAGTTATATATTCTCTAAAAACTATTATTATAATAGCTGTTATTATACTTACAATTAAACTTATTTTTAAACAAATATTTGTTACACTTGATATTTCATTTTCTTTATTTTTAGCAATTTTTTCACTTATAATTTTAGTACATGACAAACTTATTCCAGAAGTAGCAAATGTTATTCCTAGTAAATATACAGACATAATTATATGAAAAACACCTATTGCTTCACTTCCTACAATATTTGTAACATATATATTAAAAAACATTCCAATAATTCTAACAAGCAGAGATGTTATTGTTAAAATTAGTCCATTATATATAAATCTTTTCACTTAATCACCTAATTAAATATATTAGGCTTTTTATATAATTATTCAATTAATTTATACTTCAACACAATGGCATCCCTTTTTATCTGAATCTATTGTTTTATTAATAACTTCTGTTATTTTATCTATTGCATCTGGAATATAATTTACTAATTTATCTCCAATTGTTTCATTATCTAAATTTACAATTTTTACATTACTTTCATTATCTATTATTAAAAAAGCTACTGGTTTGATACTTACACCTGCACCACTTCCACCACCAAAAGGTAATTGATAAGATATCTCTTCATCTTGTTCATTTCTCATATATTCATTCATTGTTTCTGTTGCAAATTCACTTCCTCCTGCTGCAAACCCAAAGCCTACTTTAGATATAGGTATCATCGTTATATTTCCTACTATTATTGTCTTACCTACAATTGTATCTACATCTATCATTTGTTTTAAATTTGTCATTACAGTTGACATTAAATTTTCTATTGGATGATTTTCCATTTTTACCTCCTTTTTTATTCATTAGTTTTAATCTAATAAATAACTTTAATAAAGTTATTATTCTACAATTAATCTTCCCATCAATAATAATATTGTTTTGATTATATACAGGAATTACTTTATATTTAACATTATTAATTTTATTTACTTTAATATTTTTGGCTAAAATTATTGATATTAAACTTGATATAATTGTAACAAAATAACAATTTAATATAACATTAGTATTTCCAACATATATATTAATATGTATTTTTTCTTTTAATAAATCTTTTATTATTGTATTTATAGCTTTTCTGCTATTTCTTACTTGTTTATTTATTTTATTTTTTTTTCTATCTTTTCCTTTTGCTAATATTTCTAAAACATTTATATATGTATATTCATTTTTATAATCATAAAACTTTTTATTAAAAATATATATTTTAATTAATAAATTCACTTTATTATATTCAATTATTTCATACTTTAATGTAAGATTAACTCTTTTTAAATAGATAAATATATATAAACTTATTAATATACAAATAATTATTCCAAATACATACAATATATTATCACCTAAATTTATTTTAAACAAAAAAAAAGTTTTTAAACAAAAATTTAAAAACTCTTTATTTTACTTTATTTATTTTTTCTATTGTGATATCACCAAATACCTCATCTTGATTTATTGCTATTCTTTTTATTTTAGCAAGTTCTAATAAACTTAAAAAAGCTGTTACTTTTTCTAACTTTGTTACTTTTCCAATTGCAAATATTTTATTAAACACAAACTTAGGCTTTTTCATTAATTGTTTTAGTATATCTCTTGCTTTTGACCTTACTGTAACTTTTTCATATTCTGCTAATTTATTTACATTTTCATAATTTATATTTTTTAGATTTTCATTTCTTTTAACTAAATTATAATATGTATTTGGTATTATTAATTTATCATATTCTTTTTCTATTTTCTTTTTAGGTAATTCGATTTTATCTGCTTCTTTAAAAAATCTTTTTGAATATATCTCATATCTTTCTTTTAATCCATTAGAAAAATCTTTATACATTTTATATTCTAAAATTCTTCTAGCTAGCTCTTCCTCTGTTATTTCCTCAACTTCTTCAGGTTCTAATTTTGGAAGTAATCTTTTTGATTTTAAATATATAAGTGTTGAAGCCATAACTAAAAATTCACTAGCAATATCTAAATTATATTTTTCCATTTGATTTAAATATTCAATATACTGTTCTGTTATTTCATCAAGCTTTATATCAAATATATCCATTTTATTTTTATCTATTAAAAAACATAATAAATCTAATGGTCCTTCAAAATTTTCTATTTTAATTAAATACTTTTTTGAGTTATCTATATTTTCTTCCAAAATTTCACCTCCATTTGCTTAATTATATATTAACTTTTTCTTATTTTCAACTATTAATTTTAAAGAATATATAAGAAATTTATAAAAAGATAAGATAACTATTTCTTTAATAATTATCTTATCTTTTATTTCAAATTATTTTTTTAATTTCTTTTAACACATTTTCATATTTTTCTTCAAATGTTTGATATGCTTTAACTTCAATAAAATCATGATGTTTTTTCCATATTTCTTTTACCTTTTCATCAAAAACTTTAGCTTGATTAACATTTGATTTACGAGCTTTATTATTTTCATCTGAAAAGATTTCAGGAAATTGTATTGAAACACTTTCAAGATATATTACTGTATCATAACGCATATATATATTTGTTTCAGAAAAAGCATATTTTTTAGCCATGTTTCTAAAATCTTCAGCATCCATATATGCTTTTCCATCCATAAGTCCTCTATCTAATAATATAATAACATTGTCCATATTTGCTTCTTCAATTGCTGTTATTATATTATTTTCCTTATCTAACTGATACTTAAATATTAATTTTTGATAAATGTTTGTTTCAATAGAATTATCCCACCATTTGAAACCTGCATTTATTATTTCAGTTGAAGTTTCAGAAATAATAAACACTTGATATCCTAGCCGCTCAAGATACTCCTTTAATTTCTGAATAATTTTACTTTTTCCTGCTGATGGTCCACCTGTAAAAACTATTTTTTTCATATTATTAGCTCCTTTCAAAAATAATAATTTATTCTGCTAATCTGTATGCATATCCAGCTGGAAATTTTATATCATTTTCATTTAAATATATTTGATTATATCTTTTATATTCATCAAATATATCCCAATATGTACCTTCAACAATATCATTATCATCAAGATTCAATTCATCAAGTATTTGCCAAATTTCATATTCTGTTCCATGAATTTCTAAAAAACAACCAAAAATTAATTCATCCAAATTAATTTCATTTTTATTATATAACCATTTTAGTCTATACTTTTCCATAGTATACATAGGTTTAAGTCCTAACTTTTCTAAAATGCTTTTTATTCCTTTGATATTATCTACTTCAACTTCTATACCATTTCTAGTTAATATCTTATCTTCTTCTACATCAGCCATTTTTTCTTTTAATGAAATAGTATTTTTAAGTCCGCTTCTTAATCTAATAAATTTACCTTGTTTTTCATAAAAACCTTGTTCATTATCATATCTGACACTAGTCTCTTTTCCACCTCCAATTAATATAGCTGATTTTTCTCTAAGTTTATTAACTATTTCATCTTTATCTGCAAGTCTAACTTTTATTTCTTTACTAATATTCATTAGTATCTCCCCCTTTACATATTTCAACATATTTATTTCTGAAAAAATCTTCTTCCTCTATATTAATATCTGAAGTTTTATATATTGTATTTATAATTGAAACATAATCAGCATTTAAAATATTGTTTTTATTTCGTGGGCTAAGTCCAAATAATATTGGCATACCTCCCATTTCAATAACTTTATTTTTTAAGATTTTCATTGTTTTTCCTGAATACATATTATCTATTATTAATACTTTTTTACCATATATTTCTTTGCTAAATAGTTTAAATGTACTCTCTTTACTATTTTCTGCATGAATTTCCCAAAACATAACTTTATTTAAATTACTATCATTAATAAATGATGACATATACTTAAAACATCCAAATGGAACAAATAACAATATATCTGCTTGAATTTCGTCTAATATCTCTAAATTATTATACTCAAATATTACTTGATTGTATGGTTCCATCTCTTTTATTATATTTATATTTTCTTTAACTTCTTTATAAAAATTTTTTTGAACATCTGAAAGCTCTCTAAATTTTCTTATATGTGTTTTTATATTTTTAGTTTTCCCTAATTCATTTTTCGCATTTTCATAATAAAACTTATATTCTTCTGATTTAATAAAACTTTCTACCATATCCATTTTTAAATTACTTACTCTAGTATCACTTCCAGATACTCTGACTTCTGTATCCAAAATAGGACCATATGAGATTAAATATTCAAAATCTTTATATAAGAATTTTTTTCTTTCTAATATGCTATTTATATATCCTTTTAACATATTATTTTCTATTAAATTTTTTATAAAATCATAATATGCTAAATTAAATACAAGATTTTGGTATTGTAAAACTTTTTTATAATCTGTTATATCTACAATTGTTTCTTCAGGTGGAATAATTCTAATCCCTTTACAACATTTTGAATATTTCCATCCTTTTTCTTTTAATATTTTTGCTTTTTCTAAATCTTCAGTAAAATACACAACACCACTTCTTGCATATTCAACATATGTTATATTATCTTTAAAAATATTTTTGATTTCATTCATTTTTAGCTTTTCCTTTACATTAATTTATCTCCTATAACTTTTCTAGCTTTTTCTGATGGCATATCATTTAAATTATTTGAATTTATAACAATTCCGTCTTTTATATATGGTTTGTCTCCATTTAATAATATGTCTAATGCATATTTATTATTATCTACTGAAATAAATTCATTTAATTCATATTTTTCTACCCATTTTACAATATGCTTTTTTGCTTCATTTTGAGATATACCAATATTCTTATCTGTTCTTAATCTCCCAAAAACTATATCTAATTTTGCATATCTGTTAACACCTTTATATCCTGCATAAAAATGATTTATTAAACTTATTGGACTTTTATATGTTATTTCTAAATCTGTATATCCTGTTTCTTCTTTTACTTCTCTTATTGCTGCTTCTTCTGCTGTTTCTCCATTTTCAATTCCACCTAACACAAATGATCTACATGTTCTTCCTTTGCAATCTAGGCATAAATACTTATCTTCTTCACTATGTTTTATTACAGCAATAACACTGTGTCTTTTTTGTGTTTCAACATCATCCCTAACACTTTCTTCGCCTTTACCATAAAAATATGGAGCTACAACTTGATTAATTCTTATACCATTTTCATTAGCATATTTCCAATCTATTTCATTATGTGCTGGTATAAAAAATCTATTTTCTTGAGATTTAATTATTGGAACATACTTATCTATTACAGGAATATATGCATTTGTGCATTCAGAATTCATAAATACACCTTCAATTCCATAAACAAGTTCTACCTTATCAAGTTCCATATTTATATTCTCATTATTATCTAATACTATAGGAACATACTTTTTCATATAAATCACTCCTCTCTATATAATTCATTAACAATACTTGACCTACTACTAAGTGAGCAAAATATTGGTTTTAAACCATACTCTTTATATATTTTTGAAAGCTCATAAGTAAAAGATATTACATTATCAAAATCTGGAGCCTTTTTATTTTCATATGGTGTACACTTTTTTGGTTGAAATACACTATAATCAAATACTATTCCTTTTTGAGATATTTTTTTTGCAAATTCTAATGTTTCATTCATATCATCTAAACCTAAAACAAAATTACTTCTTACATTTCCTTTGCCCATTATATTTACTGCTTCTTCCATTTTTGATAAAAAGTCATCATATTTCATTTTTCCAGGACAAGTTTCTTCAAAATTTTGTTTGTTTACAACTTCTAAGTTATATTGTACTTGATTTATTCCTAAGTGTTTCATTTTAATTACTCTTTCAATTTTGTCATGTGGTGCAATATTAATATAATTATCATGTATGCTTAAATTAATTGTTTTAGATAAATATTCAATAGTTTCCTCTGCAATAATCCATACATCTGTATTGGTAGGTAAATTTCCTGCCATAAAAAATATATGCAAATGATCTAATTTACTATTTTCAATTATATATTTTAATGAATATTCTAACCCCTTTAAATATTCTTCTTTTTTATTTTCCCACCATTTATTTACATCAAAATCATAATTTTTTAAGCTATTTAAACTAGGTTTAAATACACTATCTTCTTCTTTTGGATGAAGGTCACAAAATTTACATGGCTTACCTGAAAGCCAATTATAACATCCTTCAAAAAATAATATAGATATTCTATCAATTCCAACTATATCTATATAATCACCTATTGTTGCATTATTATCAATAATCTCACTAGGTATTTTTTGTTTTAATATATCTGCTGTTTTTATTAAATTAATATTTAATTTAGCTTTTTCTCCTTCAATTTCTATATTTATTTTTCCATTATCATCTAGTTTTAATATAAGTGGTGAATTAACAGAATATCTTAATTTAACAATACTCTTATTTACACCATCATCTAATAATACTTCTGATGGTATAACAGTTTCATCTTTTGACATATCATATACCTGGAAATCTGTAGCTACTGGTTTTACAACTCTTCTTTTAATTTTATAATTATTAATATTTTCATAATTATTAAATAAATTTAAAGGTTCAAACTTTACTCCATGCTTTAATATGAGTATTTTTAATCTCACTATTTCTGAAAAATTTTCATATTTATTCATTTTCTCTCCTCCTTATTATTAATGTAAAGGGTATGGAAAATATACCATACCCCTTAGATTAGTAATAATTTTTTAAGAAATCCTGATTACTTGAATTTTTCATTTTATTTATTCTTTCAACTTCAAGAATTTTCTTAACTTGCTTTATTGCTTCTTGCAAATTATCATTTACAACTAAATAATCATATACCTTTTTAGCTACTTCTACTTCTTTTTTAGCAATCTCTATTCTTCCTTTCCCTCTGTCACCCATTCTTTTAATTAATTCTTCAATAGTAGGTGGTATTATATATATAAGAATTGCATTAGGAAATGCTTTTTTTATATTTATTCCTCCTTCTACATTTACATCAAAGAATATATCATTTGGATAATGTTTATCCAAATCAGGAATCGGTGTTCCATAATAGTTGCTATCATAAAGACTAGTTTCTAAAAAGAACCCTTTATCTTCTCTTTCCTTAAATTCTTGTTTTGAAATATATTCATAATCAAATCCTTCTACTTCACCTTCTCTGGGGCTCCGAGTTGTACATGAAACATATCTATATGTGTTTCCTTCTTTTGCAATCTCTTTATAGATAGTTCCTTTTCCAGCTCCACTTGGTCCTGATAATACAACAATAATATTATTCATATACATACCTCCTAAATTATTAGAAAATCTAAATTACCTCTATTTTACAATATAATTTTATTTTGTTTTAGATATAAAATCAAATACTAATTATTTATATTGGTCATAAATCTCTTTTATGGGTATAAACACAAAAATAAATAGCACACATTATACTGTATGCTATTTTACTCTAATTATTTTCTAAAAATTTATTTAAATTATTTTCAAACTCAATCTTAAATTCTAAGTCATTCATTTTTTCTTTAAAAATATCTCCATATAATTTATCTGGATAAGTTGTTATCCCAACTTGTTTTATATATTCTTGAATATCTTCAAATTGACAGTTTTCTTTTAATTCAAATTCAACATATGTTCCAAGTAAATCAATTTCATCTATACATATTATTGCTTTTTCTATTTCTCTTACTTCTCTATTTCTATTTATATATAAATAAGGTTTTAATCCAATGTTACTTAAAAAATCATATCCTTCTTTAATTGTATTTATATTTATTAATTCTTCATTCCATGTGCTATTCTCTAATCTTTTCTTACTTTCAATAAATACTTTTCCATTTTTTTTTCTGATACGAATAATATATCCTAATTTATCTAATGAATCAAATCCGTATAATCCCATGCATAAATCAATACATTTTTGATTATCTTCTACTTTTATTGAAGAATTAATTATTTTTGTTTTTATATCTTCATCTATTTTATATCTAATTTCTCTTTCTAACATTTACAATTTTCCCCCATTTTATAATAAACTTCTTTTATTTTCTTTCCTAATTCTTCATCTTCTCTATTTTTAATATTATTATATAAATCTATACATTCATCTGTATTTCTGCATAAATTTACTTTACCATCTTGAGAAATAAATATATCATTATTATTTTTGCAAGAAATATTCTTATCTGTTCCTAATGCAACTTGACTGCAAGTACATCTTTGCAAATGTATATTATGATTCTCTTTTACATATGTATTTTTTCTAAAATTACCTTTTTTCTTCTTATATCCCATATGTGTTATTTTAGGTATTATATTATCTATTGAATAATAATTTTCTATAGTATTAGGATATAATTCAATAAATTTTAAATCTGATTTTATAGAAATAGCAAATTTTACAAGTTCACTAATATCTTCTAATTTGTCATTTACACCTTTAATTAATACAGTATTAATTAAAATTTTTAATGTAGGATATTTATATCTTAATTCTCTAATTGCCTCTAAAACTTTTTCATATGCGCCTTTAACTCCACTTATTTTTTCATACTCTTTTTTATCAATACTATGAATAGATAATATTAATTCATCAACATATTCACCTATCCACATATTATCTTTTAACAAATATCCATTAGTAGTTATTTTTACTTTTGCTCCTTCATTTTTTAAAGAAGTAATTATCTCTTTTAAATCTTTTCTAAGTAGAGGTTCTCCACCAGTTAAATGAACTTCTTTTAATTCATATTTTTTATTAAATATTTTAAACATATATTTTATATCTTCATAATTAAGTAACTCTTCCCTATTATCCTTTATTCCCTCTTTATGGCAAAACTTACAATTATATGTACATTCTTGATTTAGAATTAATCTAATTGTTTTTTGTTTTAGATAACTTAACATATCTGTTTTTTCTTTTAATACCTCTATAAATTTTTTAGGTGCACTTGTTAAAAATTCAGAAATATATGCTACACATATTTTTGTTTTAGGAAATTCTCCTTCTATTGGTATTTCTATAAGCTCACCTGACTGTATCTTATCTATAACTGACATTCTTGAAAAATACCCTATTCCTATCCCCTTTTTAACTAAATCAAGCATTACTTCTGTAGTTGCAACTTCTATATTAGGTTCAAATTTATTTATGTTTTCACCCATAACTTTTAATAATTCTTTTCTTGTACTTGTTGTTTTTGGTTGAAGTATTAATGGATAGCTAGATAGTTCATTTATACTTATTTTTTTATTATTTTTTAATAAATTTGAATATTTATTACTTCCTACAAAACAATTATCTACTTCTAATAAATCAGTTATAGTTACATCTTCTCTTGAACTTTCTACTGGATAACTATCTATTATTATATCTAATTCTCTTTTTTCAAGTAATTCAACCATATCTGCAGTTGATTTGTTTACTATTGAAAATCTTATTCCAGGATATTTTTTTCTAAATGTTTCTATTATATCTGATACAAGATATATACAAATATGTGTTGGTACACCTATTTTTACCTCTCCTGTTAGTAAATCATTTGAATCATTTAAAATTTTAAATCCTGTTCTTAATGTATTATATGCACTTTCAATATAGTATAAAAGTTTTACTGCATCAGCTGTTAATTCAACTCCTTTTGAAGTACGATTAAATAATTTACAATTTAATTTATTTTCTAGTTCTTTTATATTATAGCTTACCGCTGGTTGTGATACATAAAGTGCATTTGCTGCTTTTGTTATACTTCCTAATTTAGCTACTGCTAAAAAGGTTGTACATAAATTTAAATCTAAGTTATTTATTTCATCCATAAATACTTAACTCCCTTCTATACAATATTATTTATATCACCATAATACATTATAACCTATTTTTATGGCTTTTTCAATATATATATGTAAAAAACACAATCACCCATATCTATTGGGTGATTGTGTTTTAATAATTCACTTCTCTCATACCTTCAAATTTATTACTATTTATCCATTTATTCATTAATTGAATTCCTTTTTCATCTGTCCCATATTTTTTTTGCATAACTAAAGCTGAATAATTAAAACTCATATCTTTAGTGACTTTATCAGGTATCTTTAAACTCCAGTTCTCTTTTAATACTTCTAAAATTTTCTTTAAACACAAAATAAATTCTTCTTTTCCCTCACTCGTATGTTTCCAACACACAAATGGATCTTCTGGACTTTTGGGCTTTTCTAATTTTAAATGTGCTTTAGATAATATCTTGGTATAATAATCCCAATTATTCTTATTTAAAAAACTATTAAATGATATTGAATATGTATTTTTATTTTTTATAATAAAAATACTAATACCTGCAAGTTTATCTTTAAAAAAATCATATAAACTTAATAATAGTTCTACATATTCGTTAATATCATTTTCTTTTTTCTGTAACACACAATTAATTTTACTAAAAAAAACATTTGCATCTTCTTTTCTAATAGGTTTAACTGATATTGAACTTTTATACCAGTCTGGTCCACTATGAGGATTACCTCCAAACTTAATCAATATTTCACTTTGTGCAAAATTATCTGTCGCTAAAAGAATTTTTTTTACATTTTCCTGTGCTGATTCATCAATAAGAAACCTTAAATAAGGAAAATGATTATGATTACCAGAATCACATCCTGTCGTTATAACCTTGTTTTTATAGCAATTCCAAAGTAATTTCTCTAGGGCTTCACTTCCTTCTGACCATTCTTTTATAGCTTGTTTAACTTGTTCTTCTTTCAACTCTGAAATTCTTATAGAACTCCCATCATTCCAAGAAACCTTTTTCATTCAAAACACTCCCTTAAAAATTAAGTAGAATAATACTAAAAAAAATTATATTAATATTATATCATCTAAAAAGTATTTAAACAAGATGTACAGTTAACATAAAATGATTAGTGTTAATAAAACACTAATCATTCAAAACATTCTCTAATTCTTTTATTTTATCTCTTATTTTAGCCGCTTCTTCAAATTCCATATTTTTAGCATGATTTATCATTTGTTTTGTTAAATCATCAATTATTTCTTCAATAGATTTATCTTTATCTGCTGAATATTTACCTTTTTCCTCTTCTACAACAATAGCTTTAATTGTATCTCTTACAGCTTTTTTAATCGTTTGAGGTACAATACCATTTTTCTCATTATATTCTTTTTGAATTTTTCTTCTTCTATTAGTTTCACTTATTGCTTTTTCCATAGAATCTGTTAATTCATCAGCATACATAATAACTTTTCCTTCTGAATTTCTTGCTGCCCTACCTATTGTTTGTATTAAAGACCTTTCACTACGCAAGAAACCTTCTTTATCTGCATCTAATATTGTAACTAGTGAAACTTCTGGAATATCTAATCCTTCTCTTAAAAGATTTATTCCAACTAAAACATCTATTTTACCTATTCTTAATTCTTTTATTATTTCTAATCTTTCTAATGTATCAATATCTGAATGCATATATCTAACTTTAATATCTATATTTTTTAAATACTGAGTTAAATCTTCTGCCATCTTTTTAGTTAGTGTTGTAACTAAGACTCTTTCTTTTTTATCTACAACTTCTCTTATTTGAGTTATTAAATCATCTATTTGATTTTCAGCTGGTTTAACAATTATTTCTGGATCAAGTAATCCTGTTGGTCTAATAATTTGTTCAACTGTTCCCTCTGACATATCTTTTTCATAATCAGCTGGTGTAGCACTAACAAATATTGCTTGATTTATCTTATCTTCCCATTCATTAAATGTTAATGGTCTATTATCATAAGCTGATGGAAGTCTAAATCCATAATCTACTAATGATGTTTTTCTTGCTCTATCACCATTATACATTGCTCTAACTTGTGGAATCGTTACATGCGATTCATCAATTATTAGTAAAAAATCATCTGGAAAATAGTCCATAAGTGTATAAGGTGCTGAACCAGGTTTTCTTCCACTTATTATTCTAGAATAGTTTTCTATACCTTGGCAAAAGCCTGTTTCTTTTAACATTTCTATATCAAAATTAGTTCTTTCTTCTATTCTTTGAGCTTCTATTAATTTATTTTTATCTTTAAAATATTTTATTCTTTCTTCTAACTCTTTTTCTATTTCAACTATTGCATTTTCCATTTTATCTTTTGTTGTAACATAGTGTGATTTTGGAAAAATAATAACATATTCTCTTGTCCCAATAACTTTACCTGTTAATGGATGAATTTCAGATATTCTTTCAATCTCATCACCCCAAAATTCAATTCTTATTGCATGATTAGTTGTTTCTGCAGTATATACCTCAACTACATCCCCTTTAACTCTAAAAGTTCCTCTTTTAAAATCTATTTCATTTCTAACATATTGCATGTCCACTAATTTTTTTAAGATTTCATCTCTTGGCTTTATCATACCTGGACGTATAGAGATAACCATATTTTCATAATCTATTGGGTCGCCTAAACCATAAATACATGACACACTTGCTACAATTATTACATCTTTTCTTTCATATAAAGATGCTGTTGCTGAATGGCGTAATTGGTCTATTTCATCATTAATTGATGCATCTTTTTCAATATATGTATCACTAGATGGAACATATGCTTCTGGTTGATAATAATCATAATATGATACAAAATATTCAACTGCATTTTCAGGAAAGAATTCTTTAAATTCACTATATAACTGTCCTGCAAGTGTTTTATTATGTGCTAAAACTAATGTTGGTTTATTTACCTCCTTAATTACATTAGCCATAGTAAATGTTTTACCAGAACCTGTAACACCTAATAATGTTTGAAATTTCTTACCTTCTTTTATTCCATTAGTTAAGTATTCAATTGCCACAGGTTGGTCACCTGTTGGTTTAAAATCTGAATGTAATTTAAACATACTTTTTTCTCCTACTATATTAATCTTTTCCTTTTATTAATTTAACTAACCTGCTTGTCCCTAATCTTGTTGCACCATTTTCTATAAAACTTTCTGCATCTTCAAAAGAAGATATTCCTCCTGCCGCTTTTATTTCTTTTCCTTCTTTCATATATTTCTTAAATAATTTTATATCTTCTATTGTTGCCCCATTTGTTGAAAAACCTGTAGAAGTTTTAATATACTCTGCATTTGAATTAGATACTATTTCGCACATTTTTATTTTTTCTTCATCTTTTAAAAGACATGTTTCAATAATTACTTTTAATATTTTTCCATTACAAGCTTCTTTTATTTCATTTATCTCATTTAAAATATCATTATATTTTTTTGATTTTAAATCTCCAATATTTATAACCATATCTATTTCATCAGCACCATTATTTATGGCATCTTTTGTTTCCAAAACTTTTACTTTAGTAGTATTATATCCATTAGGGAATCCTATTACTGTACATATTTTAGCTTTATTTTTTACATATTCTTTTGCCTGTTTTACAAATGATGGTGGTATACAAACTGATGCAATATTATATTCTATTGCGTCATCACAAATTACTCTTATGTCTTCCCAAGTTGCAGTTTGTTTCAATAAAGTATGGTCTACATATTTTAATATTTCTTTTTTATCCATTATTTTTTCTCCTCTTTTCTCTTTTTGTATTATATCAAATTTAAATATCTTTTTAAATAGTTTATGTATATTTATTAATATCACATTTAAAAAATATGTTTCATATAATACCTTAAGAGGTTATTATTATGAAAAATTGTGAACTTGTAACTTTAGTTTCTATACTTGCTTGTAGTATTGCAAAAGATAGAACACCTGAAGAATTAGCTATTTTATCTGCTTTTTTTGTTCAACTTCGGTGATACTCTTGCAACACTTACTATATTAGATGAAACTTCAAATAATTGTTAATTGTTTATTTTGATTACATAAAGATAGAGAGTATATATTTTTTTTATACTCTCTATCTATTATTTTTTTATAAATCAAATTTAATTGGATTACCTTCTTCTTCATTATTTACTATTTCTTCTTCTGTTTCCTCTTCAATTTCATTTTGTTCAAATCCTCCTACTCTTTCAAAACCTTCATTCATTGTATTAACTTTATTATTCTCTTCTACTATATTTACTGTTGAATTATTTAGTGCTAAATATACTGCAGCTTCTGCTGCCACAAGATAAATAATACTACTAATTATCCACATAGTTCTTGCTTCTGCTTTAGCCTCTTCTATTATCTTCTCTAAGTAACTTTCTTCTCCAAAAGTTTCAGATAAACTCATAATCCATTTATAACTATAATCATTTTCTAATTCACTAACATTGCTTTCTACACTAAATAATCCATAAAATAATAATATAACTGCAACTGCTATAGGTAATAATTTACTAAACTTATGTACACTTTCATACACTTCACTGGTACATTCTTTTAATGTGTTTTTTATTAAAAGATATACTGATACAAATCCAACAACAGCTATAGATAAGTATCTAATTATACTTGTACTTATATCACTTGCTTCTACTATTATATCTCCTATCATTAATGTAAGATATAAAACTACAATTTGAACACCTATAAAACTACTTGGAAAATTCTTTACTTTCTTTTCTTTATTATTACTCATAACAATCTCCTCCTTTGTAATAATAATTTATAATTATAAAACACTCATAAACAATAGTCCTATAAATATAGCCATAAGTATTCCATAAACAACTTTTGTAGTAGTATATGTATGACATTTTTTTACTACACCATCTATTTCAATCGAGCGAACTTCTATATATGGTACAACACCTCTTCTAAACCAACCTTGTACTTTTACTTTTTTATTAAAATATTCTTGTGATTTAAATATAGCAAATATCTTTTCTATTATGTGAAGTGGTTGATTATAATCTAAAAACATTATACCTGTTTCATCTTTTATCACAAAGTCTTCATTAAATATACAACCTGGATTTCCTCTACCAATTATTTCTCCTTCTAATATACAAGGTATACTTGTAATATGCGAAACTTTAACCTCACTCATTAATTCAGAAACATTTGTTTCAATATATCCACTATTTCTATGTGTATAATCTAATTGCTTAAATAATGATATTGTAAATATTATTCCACCTATGCCTATTACTAGACCTGCAATTTCAGAATATATAGCTGCAACTATTGGTGTCGCCATTAATATTATAAATGGAATAATTGATATTAATATTTCTTTAATAAAATCATCTACATATGATTCTGGTTTTTGTTCATCAAAAACTATATATGGTGCTTGTCCAAATTCTTCACATTGTTCAGATATTGTAAGTAATCTATTTGAAATTAATGGATGTGTTGAATTTAATTCATTCCATTTTGCCCAAACATTCCATTGTTCCCATTTCATTGCATTAACAACATTTTGTTTTGTTACACCACCATTATTATATGATGCAATTGCCATTCCTTTTGAAAACTTAGCATTACTAATTCCAAGGGCATTACCTGTTCCTGTTTTGCTCTTTTCTTCTTTATTACCAACTGCTAAACCAAATCCTATTTTAATTAAAGCAGTGGAAAGAGCTGTTGGATCTTTAGTTTCTTCTATAGCAAATCTATCTGCATAATATTCTCTTGTTCTAGATAACCATAAAATTATATATTGGCTTATAATATATAATACATATGCTATTAGCCCTACAATAGCACTATAATCTGCGCTATCATTATCGTTACTTCTTGAACTTCTTCTTGTATTGTTTCCTAAAAGAATTTCATATATATAATATAAAACTAATGGTACTATTTGTGCTACTGTCATAAATAGCATATCATAGTGTTTAGCATGTCCTATTTCATGTGCTGCAACTGTTTTTACTTCTTCTTCTGTTAATAAATCAAATATACCTTTTGTAAAAACTACTCTAGCATCATTTTTAGTTCGACCATATGTAAATGCATTTGGGCTACCATCATTTATGAATCCTATTTTCGGATAATTCATATTATATTTTGTGCAAATTTCATTTATAAATTGTTTTAAATAATCTGGAATGTCATAATTAAAATCAACTTTATAAAAATGCTTAAATACAAAATCATTTACATTTGGTGCAATTAAAAATTGAATTATAACTATTACTAACGAAAGTAATATACCATAACTTATTGGCAAATCTAAAAGGAAAAATAATAAAATAATTACAATTGCCAATATTCCATATAAACATCCCATTGTTAATAAAGATATTGCTAACAAATTCTTTCTCATATGTATTCCTCCTATCTTTTGTATAAATAATCTATTTCTACACTATATACTTTATTTTAACATAATTCTAATTGTTTTTCAACCTTGCTTACTTCTGCAATTCCTCTGTTTGTAAGCATTTTATGTATTTTTGTTTACGGATACAACACATTTATGTATACTAAAAAATATGTAATTTTTTTAGTATACTTATCTTAAAGAGCAAAAAAATAACCTAATTTTATATTTAATCTAATTAGGTTATTTTTAATCTATTCAATTATATATTCCCAACCAGGTTGCCATGATTTTGTTTTTCTCCAGTCTTTTTCTAAAGCTTGTTCCAATGTTATCCCTTTTGTTAATACTTCTATGGCTAGTTGTGGAGCTCTATGTGCAACAATAGCTATTGTTTTACCTGGATATTCCTTTTTTATATAATTTATAAAATCTGAAATTCTATTTTCTACATCTTTTAAAGACTCTCCATTAGGAAAAGGCTTGTTTATATGTTCTTCATAAACTACTAATTTTTTATCCTCTCCATCATAATCTCCATAATTACATTCTCTTAACCTTTTATCTTGCAACTTTTCATATTCAGGCCATGCGATATCAGCTGAATCTATTGCTCTAATTAAATCTGATGTAAACATTACATCAAACTTTAATTCTTTTGTTACATTACCTAAATTCTTTGCTTGCTCTTTGCCTAATTCATTTAACTCAACTTGTTTCCATCCACTACATTTATCTGATGCATTATCATAAGTAGTTCCATGTACAAAATATATTATTTTAGTTTGCATATCTTTCACCTCTATTTTAGCATTTTATAATAATCTTCAATCCAATCAAATCTTTTCCCATTACTTCTAATATAGTTTAAAGTTCCGTAAGTATATCCATCCTCTTTAAGTATCTCTATTTTTTCAACCTCATCTAAATTAATTCTCCAAACACATCCTTGTAAAATATCACTTTCTTTTGTAATACATCTATCAAAACTATTTCGTATTTCTTTGCAAATATTTAGATACTCTTTATCTTGCCTATGTTCAAAATATTTATCTTTTCTTACATATGCTTCTAGTTCTTGTTTAGTTATATTATATTGCTTTAACTTATTATCAAATGTTTCTTTAGCTTTTTTATCTTTTGGTATATATATATTGTTTAATACAAAAGAATATCTTCTAAAATCTGTTATAAAAACTTGATTTTCTGGTTTATTGAAAGTTATTTTTACCTCAAAGCCTTTAACAGGTTTCCCTTTAACCTTTGGTGGACAAATTCTATTCTTAACTTTAACCCATACCCAAATAGGATATTTAGCACCATTACTTAAGATTCTCTCATTCATTTTTTCAGTAATCCAATTATATGCATATCCGATTTTTGGCATATTAATATATTTCTCATTACATTCTATATATCCGTTATTAATTAATTCTTTTAATGCTTCTATTGTTTGAAAAGTTACTAATTTCATAAAACACCTCTTTTTTTCTTTTTCAATAACATTATATACTATATAATCAAAAAATTCATTATTAAAGCAATAATTATTTCTTTTTCTTTTGGATTAGACTCTGCAATAAGCAAAGTTAAGGCTGTTAATGTATTATTATCTATTACTTTTTCATTATCCTTATATAATATTTGATAAAAATTTAAGAAATATATAAATAAAGTTGCTGTTATTCTCTTATTGCCATCAACAAATACATGATTTTTTACAACTAGATATATAAAATTAGCTGCTTTTTCTTCAACACTAGCATAAATATCTTTTTCATCAAATGTCTGATATATATTACCTATAATCGCTTTTAGTCCTTCATCTCTTTCAACCGCAAACAATTTACTATTTTCACTAAATTTTAATTTATTAATAATATTTATACATTCTTCATATGTAATCTTTCTTAAAGCAATGTTACCTTTTACTTTTGTTAATGTTTTATGATCATAATCATCTAATAAATCTAGTGCTTTTGAATATTCTCCAATTACTTTTAAAATCTCTTTTGCATCATTATTTTCTAATCTTTCATCAATTCTATTAGCTATATCTATTAATTTAACTGTTTTTTCTAAATATACTAATCTTTCTTTATTAGCTGCATAACCTTTTAACATATACTCTTTTAAAATATTAGTTGCCCAACGTCTAAATATAATACCATTTTTGCTGTTTACTCTATAGCCTACAGATATAATCATATCTAAATTATAGTATTGGACATTATACATTTTTCCATCTGAGGCAGTATGCTCAAAAAATGAGCATACTGAATCTTCTTCTAATTCCTCATCTTTAAAAATATTTTGAATATGCCTTGTTATTGTTCTTCTATCTTTGCCAAATAATTCTGCCATTTGCTTTTGTGTTAACCATACAGTTTCATCTTGTAAATTAACTTCTAATTTAACCTCACCATTTTTCAAATAAAATAATTTCATTATTCATAAGAACACATACTTTTCTTTTAGATTTAGTTCTTATTACATTTATTACTTTATTTTATACTGCATCTTATATTCCTTATTGAACTATGTCCCCATTCTATACAATTTTATTTTATTTGTCAATTTGCCATTTGGTTAATTTTTTCTTATTATCTCTTATTTGTTAAATTTTTCTAATTATTTTTAATTATTTCTATATTTTCTACTTTTTTTAAACATTAAAAATAGAGATAGAATTAAATCTATCTCTATATAAATATTACATAGCTTCTCTATATAATCTTATGAAATCTTCTTTAGTAACTTCTCTTGGATTACCAGGCATACATGGGTCTTCCATTGCTTTTTCTGCAAGAAGTTCTAAATCTTCTTCGATACAACCTGTATCTTTAACAGTTTGCGTAATACCAACTTCTTTTGAAAGTTCTGTTATTTTCCATACAAATGTATTTATAACATCTTGGTCATTTAAGTGTTTAGCATCTTCTCTTCCTATATGGCAAAGAATTTCTCTAAATCTGTCTGCACATACTTCACCATTAAATCTCATAACAGTTGGAAGTAATATTGTATTTGCTAAACCATGTGGTGTATCATATACAGCACCTAATTGATGTGCCATTGAATGAACAATACCTAAACCAACATTTGAGAATCCCATACCTGCAATATATTGAGCAAGTGCCATATTTTCAATAGCTTTTGGATCTTTATCATTTACAGCTGCCGGTAAGTTTTCAAATATTAATTCAATAGCTTTCATATGGAACATATCTGCCATTGTATTATGTCCTTTTGTTATATAACCTTCTACAGCATGTGTTAATGCATCCATACCAGTAGAAGCTGCAACTGATTTTGGAAGTGTTTCCATAAGTTCAGAATCAACTATTGCTAAAACAGGAATATCATGTGGGTCAACACATACCATTTTTATTTCTCTGTTTTCATCTGTTATAACATAGTTAATTGTAACTTCTGCTGCTGTTCCATGTGTTGTTGGAAGTGCAATTATTGGCATAGCTTTGTTTTTTGTATTAGATAATCCATTTAAAGAAACTACATCTGCTCTATCTGGATTTGTCATAACAATACCTATACCTTTTGCAGTATCAATAACTGAACCTCCGCCAACTGCAACAATAACATCTGCATTAGCATCTCTGCAAGCCACTACACCGTCTTGAACATTCTTTACTGTTGGGTTTGGTTTTATTTCTGAATATATTTCATATTCAATACCCGCTTTTTCCAATACATCGATTACTTTTCCAGCAACTTCAAATTTAATTAAATCTTTGTCTGTTACAAGTAATACTTTCTTAAAACCTCTTTCGCTGATTTCCCTTGAAAGCTCCTCTCTACATCCCCTTCCGAAAAATGATGTTTCATTTAAAATAAATCTTTCTGCCATTTTAAATTCCTCCTTCGTAATTTTAAAATAATACTAATTTCGTGTAATATTTTATACAATTTTTATTAAATTTTCAATACTATAATATAATTATTACCAAATTTTTAATATAGAAACAAATTAATAAATTGTTTTAGAATTTTTCTTAAAATCTTTAAATACTTTTATTGCCTCTTCTCTTCCTATTTGATAAAGTTTAATTATATCTTTATTATCTCCTTTTAAATAATCATAAATCATGTCATCTCTAAAACCAATATCTTCTGCATCTTGTGCAGTATTTGCATAATATACTTCTTTAATATTAGCCCAAATGATTGCAGATAAACACATTGGACATGGCTGGGCACTGGTATATAACGTGCATCCAGATAAATCATGTGTTTCTAATTTTTCAGATGCTTTTCTTATAGCATTAACTTCCGCATGTGCTGTTGCATCACTGCTTTCAATTACAGTATTGTGTGCAATCGAAACAATTTCACCATCTTTTACTATTACTGCACCAAAAGGCCCTCCACATTGATAATTATTAAAACTATTTGCTTTTGATTCTTCAATAGCAATCTCCATTGCTTTTTCGTTCGTTATTATTTCTTTCATTTTTTCACCTTCTTGTATTATTATTTCATTTATTAATATATCAGATATGTTTATTTTATACAAGTTTTTATAATAAAAAATATGTCAAATTATGCAAGAATTCTTCGATGAAAAATGTTTTACATTGGTATATTTTGGTAATATAATTATTATATCTCCCCTTGGAGAAATCTTTATATAGGGAGGTGACTTGCAGTTGGAAAACTACATAATTTATTTTATGGTCCTGTTATTACTTTTAATTATTGCAGTGAAATAGACGGGATTGATAATGAAAAAAGAGTGGACTAGCCCTCCACTCTTTTTTTCGTATTTTACAGTTGTACTAATTACATAATATCTGACTTTCATCATTACATATATTATATTACCATTTTTTACTAATGTCAATATCTAAAACTATATTTTCTATTCTATTATAATATTATCTTTGCTACTTGTTGTTATTAAAATATTAATATATTCATATTCTTCAAATGTATCTAAAATTGTTATTATAGCTTTTTTATTATCTATGTATATATAATCAAAAAAATTCATATTTGTAAAACTTAACTCTTTTTTTGCTTGCACTTTAATACTTATTGTTGTTTGTTCTTTTCCTTCAATTTCATTTATTTTAATATTTACTTTTGGATTATCTTTTACGTTTTGAATTGTAACTTTATCTTTAAACACTTCAACATAATTTGTAACTGACCTTTCATTAATTATTGCATTATATATCTCTTTATCAAATAATATTTTATTAACTCCATAATTTATAATACTAAATATTCCTATAATTCCAACTAATATAAATGTGAAAATTCCACCAGCAATATCATATTTAATATTATCTTTTTTAGAATACACTAATGTTTCAACTCCTAATGCTACTAATATAAGTGGCCATAGCATAAGTGCATATCTCAATATTTCAATACTTGTAAATGTAGCTAACATAATAATTACACCAACAAATATCATAACTATTCCAAAAGTAACTTTTCCTATTCTAATTTGTTTTTTATTTTCTTCCATATTAGCACCTCTATTCTTTACCACTAATAAATTTAAATCCAAATACTATAGATAATATTGCTATTAATGTTGAAGGCAAATATCTTGAAACTATTCTAACAATATCACCTAAAATTTCAAAATCATAAGATAAAGCAATTCTTCCTAATACAGAATTAAATAATATATATGTTCCAACAATAATTAAAAGAACTCCCAATAAAGTATTTTTTCTTTCAAATTTTTTCTCTCCAAATAATTTTGTTATTTCTTCATTTTCCCATATACATATATCTTCTTCTTGTTTTTCTGTCCCTATTTTATTACGTAAGTGATATGTATCAAAAAAACTATATACCCATACTAATATTGCAGGAATTAATAATAACTCTAAATTTGCTAATACCGCTATCATTATAGACAATGCTACTACTGTAAGTAGTGACATCCCTTTTTTCATATAGCATTGATACATTTGCCCTGCACCTGGTACAAAACTAAAACAAAATGTTAAAAATAAATTCTTTTTCATATTACTCTTCTCCTCCTTTAATTATCTCTCCCATTAAAAACTCACTAAATTTATTATCGGTAAATTCTTCTTGACTTTCAATTGATATTTCATTTTCCTCTTTTATTTGAATATTACTTATTTTTGCTATTCCTATTTCCCATGTCATTACTGTTACTGCTGTAAAACACGCTACTTTCATATAATCTATAAAAGTGTATTTTTTCTTTGTCTTTTCCTTTTTAATAATGTTTTGAATTATTGAAATATTTTCAAATAAATCTTGTTCTAAAGTAGTATCTATCTGAATATTTTTTTCCTCAATTTCATCAATATATTTTAATAATTCATCATCATTATTTAGTAAATTATTTATTTTATCAATCATAGAATTCACCGCCTTACTTTTTTTATTTCTTTTTTTAATAATTCTTTTCCTCTATGTAATTGCATTTTTACTGTACCTTTACTCCTATTTGTTTTCCTTGCTATCTCATCTAAATTGCTTTCATATACATAATATTCATAAAGTACTGTTTTATATGGCTCTTTTAATGAATATATTATTTCTCTAGTCGCTAAAATATTTTCTTTTTTAATATATTCACTTTCTATATTTTTACTCTCTTTAAACTGATTAAACTTAATAATATTATCTTCTAATTCTTCTTTCTTGCGAACTCTACTTCTCAGTACGTCCCTACATTTATTAAGTGCTACCTTACATATAAGGTTTTTATATTCATTATCTTCTAAATCTTTATACCTTTCATTATTAACATATATACTTATATATGTTTCTTGGCATATATCTTTTGCCTCTTCTGGATTAGAGAGCATGTCAAAACATATTTTGTATACAAGCTTATGATATTTTTCAATTAGATATTCAATTTTCAACATTCCCTCCTCCTTTTTATACTTTCAATATATATAACGAAATAATTACATTTTGGATAACAAAAAATTCTATATTTATAATATACCCTATCTTTAGAATAGTAAATATATTTATCTTGTATATTAATTGACATAATCCACTTTTCTGTGATAATATATTGTAACAAAAATATATAAATACGAATCCATAGTAATTTTTATTTAAGGAGGAAAAATAATGAGTAATAAAAGATCAAATAATGAAATAATGTTAATTGAAAGACTAGATAGAATATTAAAAGAAGAATTTATTGGTATGCGGAAAGATACCTATGCTAATTTATCTGACAGAGTATATATTAATAAATTGATTGACCTTTTAATTGTAAGAGAAAAATATAATGATTTGCTTTCTCTTGCAAAATATATGGTTAATCCACCTTTAGAAAAAATATTTAATGCTATTATTGAATCAAATGATGCAGAAAATATTTATTTCTGTGCATTTATTAAAGATGCTCCAATAAACGAGTTAGCTGATGCTATTATAAAAACAGGTAATATTGACTATATTTTTTTGTTTTTAACAACAGTTCCTAATGCACCAACAGTTAAGTTAATAGAATATATTTTAAATAGTTTTAATAGAGACTATCGCCTACTTAATTGTAATTGTAATTATATTTATGAAATTGCAAAAAAAGTACCAAATGCTCCAATAGATAAATTAGCCGATGCTATTATTACAGCAAATAATCCATCTTATATTATTGATTTTGCAGCAAATATAGAAGGTGCTCCTATAGAAGAACTGGCAAATGCAATAATTAAAATTGACTGTAATTACTACATCTATGAATTTACTAAAAGATTGCAAGATAATAATAAAGTTCCTTTTGATAAATTAGTTAATTCTATTATTGAAATAGGTGATGCAGAATATATTTATAAATTTGCAAAAGATATAAAACATGCTCCTATAAATGAGTTAGCTGATGCAGTTATAAAAACAGGTAATGCTGAATATATTAGATTATTTGCAAGGGATATACCTAAAGCTCCTATACGTAAATTAGCTGATGGTTTAATAAAGACAGGAAGTGCATCCGATATATATTTATTTGCAAGATTTGTAGATAATGCTCCTATTGCAAGATTAGTTGATGGTATTTGTGAAACAAGAGATTCATATCATATTATTGAATTTGCACGATGGGTTGAAAATCTATCCAAAACATCAATTAATAAATTGGCTAATGCAATTATTAAATATCATAACTCAGATGCTATATATTTATTTGCTATGCAAATAAATAGTGCACCTATTAATAAATTGTGCAATGCTCTTTGCAAAAAACTTAGTTCATATATGCCTTCTGAAATAATTTTGAGTAATGAAGCAAGAAGCTGTATAAAGTATTTAATTCTATTTGCAGAAAAAGTACAAAATAATACTGTTGATAAAATTGCAGATTCTATAATAAAAACACAAGATGCAGATTCTATCTTACAACTTGCTGTAACATTAAAAGGTCAATATATTGATAATCTTGCTGATGCCATTTGCAAATATGGAATGCCTAGACATTTATACTCATTTGCAGATAAAGTAGCAAAAACACCTACAGAAAAACTTCGCATATCCAAAAAGCTTGGTATACAACTTTCTAAAACAAAAGATGCTAAAACAATATATGAATATGCTAAAAATATTGAAGGTGCACCTATACATGAATTAGCTAAAGAAATTAT
This sequence comes from Clostridiales bacterium, assembly GCA_015056545.1. Classification (GTDB taxonomy): domain Bacteria; phylum Bacillota; class Clostridia; order TANB77; family SIG350; genus SIG350. The sequence goes on from SVGE01000003.1 coordinate 26,958, forward strand.
AGCAACTTGTGATATTCAATATATTCATGAATTTGCTTTGAAAATAACTATGGATTCAGAAACTTTCAAACTTTTTCTTGAATATTATAAAGACAAGTATCCAAGAGCATATTTCGAATTAGCAGTATTTTATGAATTATTTTTTGAAAAGTAATTATTAAAAGTATAAAAGAAAGTAGACAAATGTTTACTTTCTTTTTTTATTATTACATTTAATTATTTTCTCTATATGTTGTCTTTTTGTCAATTTTACGATATATTATCTAACATAGGAAATGAGATTAAGCAGATGTGTGTGTTACCTTTATCCTCAATTTTATCGAGAGATTGGAGGTGATGTTTATGTTAAAATTCTTACTTATTATATTTTATATACTAATGTTTTCTTTAATATTAAACATAACCTTATTAAGTATTATATTCGTAATACAATCTAATAAGGACAAATAAAAATACACCACATTTTGCTCCGCCAAGCGATGTGGTGTAATCTTAATTATAAGTAGCACACATTTCTGTGGCTTTCATTTCCTATTTTTATTATACACATATATTGTTATTTTGTCAAATTAACTCCAGTATTATTTTCACACCTCATATGTTCCATTCCATTCATTTAAGAAATCATTTACAAATTTTCTCATTATTTGTGTCTTATTATCTGATAATTTTTTTGCTGTTTCTGTGTTCATATTTTTCCCTAATTTAAATAGTTTATGATAAAAATGATGTATTGTAGAAGGGTCATCACCTTTTTCTTCTGAATACCCTTCTTTACTTTCTAATGGTGCATTGTCTACATACATAGGAACATTATGAGCCCCACTATATTGAAATGTTCTTCCTATTCCAATAGCTCCTATTGCATCTAAATTATCTGCATCTTGAACAATCAATGTCTCAATATCTTGAAGTTTATTCTCTGGATTATTCCAATTATATTCTTCATGATATTCAATTGCATGACATATTTTTTCTTTTTGCTCATTAGTAATATCTATCTCACATAATAATCCTCTCACCTTTGAAATTGAATCTTTAGGTGATACAAATTTACCTGTTTCTTTTTGCATAATTCTGTGAATATCATGTAAAAATGCTGCTATTCCTATAACTATTCTATCTCCGCCCTCTTTTTCTTGCAAAAATAGTGCTGTATTTTTAGTTCTTTCTAAATGACCAATATCATGCCCACTTGATTCATTTTGAAACATTTGGGTAACTTTAGGTTTTAAAATTGCAATATATTTTTCTACCATTTTTATTTCTCCTTTACTCTATTATTCCTCCACCTACAACATATTTATCTTTGTAAAAAACAACTGATTGTCCTTTAGCAATTGACTTTTGCGGTTTATCAAATATTACTTTTACTTTTTTATCATTATATGGCAAAATTATAGCATCTGTCAACTTTGAAGCATATCTTGTTTTAACTTTAACTTTCATTTCGTCTTCTAATTTATTAATCATAATAAAATTACATTCTTTTGCTATTAATTCATTAGAATAAAGATTTTCTTCTTCTCCTACTATTACTTCATTTTTTTCTTTATCTAATTTTAGTACAAAAACTGGATTTGGCATACTTAATCCTAAACCTTTTCTTTGACCAACTGTATAATTTATTATTCCATTGTGTTTTCCTAAAATTTTACCATTAATATCTACAATATTTCCTTGTTTCATATATTCTATAGCATATGTATTTTTTAAGAAGTTTTTGTAATCTCCATCAGGGATAAAACAAATATCTTGACTATCTGATTTACTTGCAACACCTAAACCATTTTGTTTAGCTATTTCTCTAATTTCTTCTTTATCTTTAAAGCCTCCTAATGGAAATATTATTTTTTTAAGTTCTTGTTGTGTAAGATTATATAAAAAATATACTTGATCTTTTTTTTCTGAATTAGACATTTTTAATAAATATCTATTATTAGTCTCATAATATTCTTTTTGAGCATAATGTCCTGTTGCTATATATTCAATTCCTAACTCCTCTGCTTTTTGAAATAAATATTTAATCTTAATATCTTTGTTACATTTAATACAAGGGTTTGGAGTCCTTCCATTTATATATTCATAAATAAAATTTTCTATTACTTCTTTTTGAAATTCTTTTTTGCAATCTATTAGTATATGTTTTATTTTTAATTCCTCACAAACCTTTTTTGAATCTTCAATCATTTTTCTATTAGACTCTTCATTATCTGTTAATAATAATGTTGCTCCTATTACTTCATATCCTTGATTTTTTAACAAAAGTGCTGATACTGAACTATCCACACCTCCACTTATACCAACTAGTGCTTTTTCCATTTTTCCTCCTTATTTCTATTGACAAGCTATCTACTTTTATGTTATATTAAATAAGCATTAAGTTTTAAAAAATCATCATAAAATTTTAAAACTTTCATATATTATATTAGATGGCGCCATAGCCAAGTGGTAAGGCACGAGTCTGCAAAACTCTGATTCATCGGTTCAAATCCGATTGGCGCCTCCAAATTTTAAATAAACAACATTGAATAATCAATGTTGTTTATTTTTTATTATCTATTTTTATTAATTATTCTTCATCATAAATTTCTGTATCATTTAACATCATCTCTTCTAAATCTATTGCTTCAACTTCTTTTATTTTTGTTTTTCTTGTAGTTTTCTCTTTAGGTTTTTCTTCTACTGTTTCCTCAATTTTCTTTTCTTCTTTTTTTACTTTTTTCTTAGTTTCTTTTTCCTCTGGTACTTCATCAATAGTTTTTATCTCAAAAGTTTCCTCATCAAAAGTTACATCAAAGTCTTTTACAATGTTCTTAATTTTTTCTTTTACTCTTTGTTCATATTGTTCTTCACTTATTTCATTTTCTTTTGATGTTATTTTCAAATAATCACTTATTGATGGTAATTTACTGTCTTTTGTCTTAGCAACAGCTATTTCTCTTTTTATAGTTAATTGTTCTAATAAATCTTGATTTAATAATTTAAACATTGAAGGATCTGGATAAATAAAATCTTTTATTGAGAACATAAACTCATTATATTCATCTTCATCTTTTGGTATATCAAATGTAATTGTTGTAGTATTTGATATATTATTTGTTATTCCATTAGCTGTTAAATTATTAGTAGGCAACAATATTTCTACTTTTTTCTTATATTCGAAAATATATATTTTTGCATTAAAATCTTCTTCATGATTATTATTAAAAACATACATTTTTTCAGATAAATTCATCATTTTTTCTACTGTAGTATTAGATATAGTTTTTCTATCAATACCTATATTAAAATTAATTGATACACCGTTTTCTTTTGCTATATTAAAAGAATCTTCTAATAATGCAAATCCTTCATCTTTTATAACTCCTGTTATAATCCATACTTTTTGAAGTTTTTTATCTTTTAATCTTTTAGATATATCATCATAAATTAAATAACTTTTTTTATCTCCATTTCCTAATTGAATATTTCCTAATATTTTCATATACTACCTCTTTTCATTAATTTACTTTCATTATTAAGTATATACTAATAGTAATATAATTGCAATTACTAAATTCAAAAAATAAACAAAAAAGTAGATTATTGTTGTTTTAAAACAAAAATCTACTTGCACTTTAATATATTAATTTAGATTAAATCCAAAACTAATTCCTAATGCGTTGTTCACTTTATCCATAATTTCATTATCTATATGTCCTATCCTATCTTTTAGTCTTTTTTTATCTATTGTTCTTATTTGCTCTGCCAATATCACAGAATCTTTAGATAAACCATAATCTTGGCAATTAAGCTCTATATGCGTTGGTAATTTATTTTTATTTAATTGTGATGTAATTGCAACTGCAATTACTGTTGGACTATATTTATTTCCTACATCATTTTGTACTATTAATACTGGTCTAACTCCTCCTTGTTCTGATCCTACAACAGGACTTAAATCTGCATAATACATATCTCCTCTTTTTATACTCAAATTAATCACACTCCGTATAAATTCTATAAATATTATTTCCATATTTTATATATTTATAACTCTAATATATTATATGTAGTAAATTAATTTGAGTTTACTATTTTTATTATAAAAACTTGTCAATATTTTTGACTTTTTTTACTTTAACTATTGAAATAAAATTCATAACATGGTAAAATAGTTGTTGCAAAATGTTAGTTTATATAAGGGAGGTGCACTAAATGCCAAATATTAAATCAGCTAAAAAAAGAGTTGAAGTTATTAAAACTAAAACATTACAAAACAGTATGATAAAATCTCAATACAAAACAGCTATAAAAAAATTAGATGTTGCTATTGAAAAAAATGATAATGTTGAAGATGCTTTCAAAAAAGCTGTTAAATCAGTTGACCAAGCATGTGCTAAAGGTGTTTTAAAGAAAAATACTGCTAGCAGAAAAAAATCTCAATTATCTAAAAAGGTAGCTAATGTAAAATAAGGAATATTTTACTTTTGAAAATCATCTCAATATATGTTACTATTAATATAGATAGTAAATATATTGAGGTGATTTTTATGTTTAAATTAGTTTTAGATGAATTAAATTCTTTAAATAAATCAAGTAAATTAGTTACATATTCATTTTTAGCTGTATCATTTATCTTTACATCAATAGCATTATATATAGGTGTAAACAAATCTATATTAACATTAGATACATATTATACAGCATTTGAACTTTGCAAATCAGCAACTCTATTATTTTTTGAAGCAATTACAATTGGTGTTTTAATGAATTTAACTCAAAAAAGAAAAGAAAAAAAATAACTATATCTTAAAAATGAAAGTCTAAAAACTTTCATTTTTTTATTGCAATCTTAAATTGCATATGATATATATATCAAATAATAGGAGGTGAAAATATGAAGAAAAAAATATTATTTGGTTCTTTACTATTAGCTTTAGGTATTGGTATTGGAGCTTGTGCTAATCCACTTAATGAATGGGTTGAAGCATATAAATGGGCTGATGTAACTATTAAATATAACGGTACTGTTCAAACAATGTATGATGTTAATGGAAATGTTGTATATCCACTAAATTATAATGGTACTACTTATGTCCCTGTTAGAGCAGTAAGTAATATCTTTAATATAGCTGTTGATTGGGATGATACTACAAAAACTGTATTATTAGGAGAAAATAGTGATTGGACCTATCTAAATGAAGCAAATGTATCTAAATACACTAATGGTGATTGGTTTCAAAACAATTTAAATTTATCATATGAAGGAATTAAATATAACACTGGATTTAAATACGAAGAAAATAATAATACATTCTATGGTAATGCTTCTGGTCTAGCATATAATTTAATTAATTTAGATTTGAAATATAAAGTTTTATCTTTTAAATTAATTACAGAATCAGAAACAACAGTTCCAATTAAAATTACAGTTGATGATGCTAATACAGGTGAAACTTTATTTTCACAATTATCTGAAACAAATAATTGTGAGGAAATTTTAATAGATGTTACTGGATTGGATAATATAGCTATTAGAGCTGGTTATACAAGTGTATTAGACGAAAAACCTGGTAAAAATTCAACATATATAGTTGATGTAAAAGCAAAATAAAAGTATAAAAAAAGAGTATATATTTTATAAGAAATTATATACTCTTTTTCTCTTAATATTGCTTTCCTCCATCTACTTTAATAACTTCACTATTTATATATGAAGCATTATCAGATGCAAGAAAAACAATAACTTTTGCTATTTCTTCTGGTTTAGCAATACGTCCTGCACATATTCTATCTTTTGCTTCTCTCCAAAACTCTTCATCAAAATCTTTATTCATTTCAGTATCTACCCAACCAGGTGCTACTGCATTTACATTAATATGAGGCTCAAATTGAATTGCAAAATCATGAGTAAGTGATATTATTGCAGCTTTTGATGCATTATAATCTAAACTAAATGGAGAAAAATCATCTAATCCACTTGTTGAAGATACATTAACAATTTTACCATATTTATTATCTAACATTATTTTTGAAACATATTTAGTTACTAAAAATATTCCATATACATTTGTTTCAAAAGTTTTTTTGAAATCATTTAATGTTTTTTCTTCAAATGGTTTATCTATAGCGATCCCTGCATTATTCACAAGTATATCTATTTTTCCAAATTTATCCACAGACATATCCACCATTTGTTTAACTTCTCTTTCATTTGATACATCACATTTTACTACTAATGTTTCAATACCATATTTCTCGATTAAATTTTTGTTTAATTCTTCCGCTTCTTTACTTGAATTATTATAGTTTATTATTATATTATATCCCTTTTTAGCAAATTCTTCAGCAGTTGCTTTTCCTATTCCTCTACTTGCTCCTGTTATTAGTACAACCTTTTTTTTCATTATCTACTCCTTATTATTTTTTTATTTTATCTTTTAATAAACCATATTTCTCACTATATACATATAAATCACTATTTGGTATATAATCAAATATAAGCTTACTATTTTGATTACTTTCTACTCTTTTTCTTATTGTCTGATTTTTTGATACTAATGCAACCCACATAATATCATTTTCATTATTTTTTGTATATTCTTCTTTTTGAATATTAACAATAATTTTATTATCTTTTATATCAAATTTAGGCAAGTTCTTTTCTTTATTAATTTTCATTAATTCCATTTCATTCCCACAACACATAAGTTTAGGTCCATTATCTTTAATCATACCTACTTGATTTTTACATTTTTCACAAATATAGAATCTAACATTTTTATCCATAATTATTCTCCTTAAAAATATTATATATCTATATCTTCTCCACTATTTTCCTTATTATTCTTTTCAAATCTATCTTTTTCACTTTCTGCAAAAGATATTGATTCATCAACAGCTTGTTTTAATACCCAAATACGAGTATCAAATTTCTTTTTTACAACATTTTTTATTTTTTCTTGTTCTACTTCAGTATATTTATTCCATTTCTCTTTTATATCTTTTATAGATATAATATCTCCTGAAACATATTGTTCAAAATCTAATACTACATATATATCTTTTTCAGTTGCCTTTTGAAATTCTCTTGTATGATTTGCTCCAACATTTCTTCCTCTTACAAAATCTTCTAGAATCACATTTACCAATCTATATTCTTGCCTATCTGAAAGTTCATTATAATATATATATTTTTTTTCTTTTGTATCTTTACTATCAATTAAATTATTTAAAAATTGTTCATATCCTTCTTCTATAATTCTTTCATCTGTATATTCATTAATATGGTTATATGCACTAATAAGATTCTTAAATACATCTGGATTTTTTTTATAATACATTTCTTTTAACTCATTTATACTATATTTATCTGAATTAGGTATCCCTATTATTTTATTTACCATCTCTTTTATTTTATAAAGTTTTTCTAATCCCGTATTAATCTTTTCTTCCATGCTTTTTGATCTATTTTCCATATTATTTATCTCCTAACAAATATTTCTCTATTTCTTTTCCTGCTTTTATTCCATCAGCCTCAGCATATGCTACTTTTTGCACTTTGTTTGTAGCATCTCCTCCTGCAAAAACATATTGTATATTTGTTTGCATTTTTTCATTTATTTTTATTAACCCTGTTTGCTCATCTATTTCTATTCCAAACTTATTTGTTATTCTATCTTGATTTAATTTGTTTCCTAAACTTGTTATAACAAAATTAGTATTTATCTCAAAGTTAGAATTTTCAACTAATATTGGTTTTGGTCTTCCACTTTCATCTAAATCTCCTAATTTCATTTTTACACATTCAACTTTTTCTACTTTATTTTCTCCTAATATTTTTACAGGTAATGTTAAATATTCAAATTCTACCCCTTCATTAATTGCATGTTCATATTCAATTGGTGATACTGGCATTTCCTTTTCTGTTCTTCTATATATAACTTTTACCTCTTTTGCCCCTAATCTAATAGCTGTTCTTGCGCAGTCCATTGCAACATCTCCACCACCAATAATTACAAATGATTTATGTCTATATCTACTATTTTTGAATTCTACATATTCTTCATAATTTGTATTAACATCATATAAAAATGCTGCACTATCTAATACATTTAATAAATCTTCACCTGGTACATTTAGCATTTTAGGTTTATCTAAACCAATACCTAAGAATATTGCTTTAAAACCTTCTTTTTCAAGTGAATTAATATTAACATTATCTCCAAATTCTGTATCAAATCTAAATTTAACATCTAAATCTATTAATTTTTTTAGTACTGTTTGAATTTCTTTATCTCCTAATCTAAAATTAGGTATACCATATTTAAGTGTCCCACCAAAACTACTTTCTCTTTCAAATATAGTTACATCATATCCTTTTTTAGCTAAGTAATATGCACATCCAATTCCACTAGGGCCTGAGCCAATTACAGCTACTTTATCTTCTTTAATATCTGCAACTGTTCTTATTAAGTTATTTCTTTTTTCTATCATTAAATCTGATACATATTTTTCAATTTTACTAATCCTAATAGGTTGTCCTTTTTTACCCAATATACAATTACCTTCACATTGCTCATAATGTGGGCATACTCTTGAACATATCTCTGGCATAATATTTTTTTTAGTAATTTCTTTATATGCTAGTTCAAACTCTTCATTTTTAACATATTCAATTACTTTCTTTATATTATTCCCAAGTGGACATCCTTTTTCGCAACTTGGATTTGGACATTGAAGACATCTATTTGCTTCACTTAAAATATATTCTTTTTCTTCCATTATTACTCCTTTTCATACATCTTAACATTATCTTTCCCAATAATCTCTCTAAACTCTTCTAATAATTCCTTTGTCATTAATATATTACTTATTTCATTATTTTTCCCTACTAATATTGTACAATTACCTTTTTCTCCTTTAAAAAATTCTAACATTGAATTTAATCTTTCTCTTAATTCATTATTAAGATTATCTGTTATAAGTTCAATTATAATCTTTTTAGGTTGCTTTAATATTTGAATATCTTCTGCTAATATTTTAGTAGCTTCATCTTCTCTAACACTAATCTTTCCATTTATTAAGATTATATTATCATTTTGAAGAATATTAGAATGTCTCATATATGTATTTGGAAAAACAACTATTTCGGCTGTTCCATACAAATCTTCTACTGTAATAAATGCCATTAATTGATTATTACGTGTATTCATAACTTTTTTATTAACAATTAATCCTGCATATTTTACATGCTGTCCATCTTTTAAGGTTTCTTTTTCCATTCCTTCTTGTTTTTCTTCATCAAATTCATTTATTATCAAACTATTAATATTAGTTTCAGAAAAAATCAAGTCCCTTACAGAATCTAATGGATGTCCTGATACATAAATTCCTAACATATCTTTTTCATCTGCAAGCATTTGTTTTTTATCTTGATTATTTACAATAATATATTCATATTTTTTAGATTTTTCTTGTTTTGCTGTTCCAATATCAAACATTGAAACTTGTCCTTCAATATTTTTTTTATTATCATTATTTATTCCATCAAGTATACGTTCAAATGATGCAAGTAATGTTGCTCTTGTTTGTCCTAAGTTATCAAAAACACCACCTTTTATTAAACTTTCAACACATTTCTTGTTTACTTGTTCACTAGATATTCTTTCACAGAAGTCTATAAAATCTATATATGCACCATTTTTTTCACGTTCTTTAACTATAGCTTTAACTGCTGCATCTCCAACATTTTTTATTGAAGCCATTCCAAACATTATTTTATTTTCTATTGCTGTGAATTTTTCAAAACTTTTATTTATATCTGGTTTTAATATCTCAATTTCATTTTTCTTACAATCTTCAATATATTGTGATATTTTATTTTGATTACCAATAAAGCTATTCATAATAGCTGCCATATATTCAACTGGATAATATGCTTTTAAATATGCTGTTTGATAAGATACAACAGCATAACAAGCTGCATGTGATTTATTAAATGCATATTTAGCAAATTCAGCCATCTCATCAAATATTTTATTTGCAGCTTCTTCATCAATATTATGATTTGCTGCACCTTTTATAAAGTTTTGTCTTTCTTTTGCCATAACATCTAATTTCTTTTTACCCATTGCTCTTCTTACTAAATCGGCCTGGCCAAGGGAATAATCTGCAAGCTCTCTAAATATTTGCATAACTTGTTCTTGATACACCATACAACCATATGTAACTTTTAAAATACTTTCTAATGCTGGATGTGTATATTCTATATGCTCTGGATTTAATTTATTACGTATATATCTAGGTATTTGATCCATTGGTCCTGGTCTATATAATGAAACACCTGCTATTAAGTCTTCTAGACCATCTGGTTTTAATTCCTTCATAAATTGCTTCATACCAGGACTTTCAAATTGGAAGACTCCTTCAGTTTTACCTTCTGCCCATAATTTCAAAACATTAGGGTCATTCATGTCTTTATCAAATTCAACATCTATTCCCCTATTTTGTTTTATTATTTCTTTAGCATCTTTAATAACAGTAAGTGTTCTAAGTCCTAAAAAGTCCATTTTTAAAAGTCCTAATTCTTCTAATGTTGTCATTGTATATTGTGTAGAAACACCTAAATCACCTTTATATAAAGGTACATATGTATCTACAGGATCTTTTGTTATGATTACCCCTGCAGCATGTGTAGATGCATTTCTTGGAAGTCCTTCTAATCTCTTAGCTATGTTTATTAGATTTTTTACATCATCATCATTTTCATATAATGCACTTAATTCTGGATTTATTTCTAAAGCTTTTTCAATAGTTATATGTAATTCCATTGGTATCATTTTTGCAATAGAATCTACTTTTGCATATTCCATTCCTAAAACTCTACCTACATCTCTAATAACACCTCTTGCTGCCATTGTACCAAATGTTATAATTTGTGCTATATGGTCAATTCCATATTTTCTACCTACATAATCTATTACTTCTCTTCTTCTTTCATAACAAAAGTCTATATCAAAATCTGGCATACTTATTCTTTCAGGATTTAAAAATCTTTCAAAAATAAGGCTATATTTTAATGGGTCTATATCTGTTATTTCCATACAATATGCCGCAAGTGATCCTGCACCAGAGCCTCTTCCAGGTCCTACCATTATATTATTACTTTTCGCATAATGTATAAAATCCCAAACTATTAAGAAATAGTCCACATATCCCATTTTTTCAATTACACCTAATTCATATTCTAATCTTTGGCGTATATCATCTGTAATATTATTATATCGTCTTTCTAATCCTTCATAACATAACTTTCTTAAATATTCATTATGTGCCATACCATCTGGAACATCATAATTAGGAAGTATTGTTTTTCCAAATTCAAATTCAACATTACATTTTTCAGCTATTTCAACTGTATTACTTAAACACTGTGGTAGGTTTTTAAAATTATTATACATTTCTTCTTGTGATTTAATATAGAATTCATCTGTTTGAAATCTCATTCTGTCTTCATCACTCATCTTTTTACCTGTTTGAACACAAAGCAAAACTTCATGTGGATATGCATCTTCTTTATTTAAATAATGAGCATCATTTGTAGCTATCATTTTTAGTCCTAATTCATTAGCTAATTTAATTAATCCTTGATTTGCTAAAACTTGTTCTTTAATACCATTATGTTGAAGTTCTATATAAAAATCTTCTTTTCCAAACATATCTATATATTCTAAAGCAATTTCTTTTGCTCTGTCATAATTATTATTTAAAATATTTGCACTTAATTCACCCGCTAAGCATGCACTTGTACAAATTAATCCTTTTGAATATTTTCTAAGTATTTCTTTATCTATTCTTGGTTTATAGTAATATCCTTCTGTAAAAGAAAGTGAAACAAGTTTTATTAGATTTTTGTATCCTTCATTATTTTTAGCAAGCAAAATTAGATGTGAATATCCTCCATCAACACCAGCTTCTTTATGAAATCTTGAACGAGGTGCCACATATACTTCACATCCTATAATAGGTTTTATATCATTTTTCTTACATTCTTTATAAAAATCAATTGCGCCATACATAACCCCATGGTCTGTTATTGCAACTGCTTTCATCCCTAAGTCTTTCACTTTTTTTACTAAATCTTTTATTCTATTTGCTCCATCAAGTAAGCTATATTCTGTATGCACATGAAGATGTACAAAATCCATTTATCTCACCTCTACTTCTCATATATTATATAACAAAATTAATCAAAAGTATATAACTAATTTTAATAAATATATATAATATTAGGAATAAGCTAATACACTTATTCCTAATATTTTTTATTATTTTACTTTTATTATCAAACTAAATTTTCTAATTCCTGTTCTTTTAATCCTGTTGCTTCTAAAACATATTCTTTTTTCATTTTCATTTGTAATAGTTTTTTTGCTATACTTATTGTTTTATTTCTTTCTCCTTCGATCTTACCTTCAATCTTACCTTCAATTTTTCCTTCTTCTTTACTATCTGCTTTTACTGAAGCAATCATATACTCCCAATTCTCTTGCATTTCCTCTAGCCTTTCATCTGCTTCCTTCCCTTGCAAATAATACACTTGTTCATCTACCTCTTTTATCATTTTATTTTTCTCTATTGCCATCTCTACCAACCTCCTATCTTTTCCATTTAAATATACTAACCACTGCACTAATTCATCTTCCATATCTATTTGTTCTTCTGTTATTTTAGGCAATTCTATAAAATATCTCTTTATTTTTGTTTTTACTTCTATATCATTATTTTGCCTTAATACTGCCTTTATGTCTGTTATGCAATTTTTATTTTCAAATATTTTATAATCCAATATTGTTATTATTATTACTTCTTTTGCATCTTCATATTTTTCCCCTTTTTTCATATTTCTTACAAATATATTTGCTCCATATTTTTCTGTTCTCTCTATTATATTTCCTCTTTTTTCTTTCTGCATCTCTATATTTACAATTATTCTATCATCTACTATTGCTCTTATATCTAATATTGCTCCTTTTTCCGTTTCTTTTACTTTATCAATTGTTATATCATGTCCTACATCTATCTTTTGTATATTAATCTTTAATATTAATTCTAATATTCTTTTTATATATTTTTCATTTCCAAACTTTCCAAATATATTTTTAAATATTACATCATATTTAATATCATGTTTTATTTTATTTCTATTATAATTAACTAAAGTATTTCCCTTTATCACCTATCTTTCTTTAATTTTAACACCATCTTTTATATTTGTCAATATGTCATATTTATTTGTATTAAAATTAACAAATAATTCAATTAAGATTTTACCTATTTCATACTATATAGTATTCTTCATTTATTTTTTTGGAATAATTGTAACGATTTGTTACTAAGATTTTTATAATAATTATTATATTTTATTTATATCATATTTTCCATTAATTGTAAATACACATAGTTAATTTTTTATATTCTTAAATATTTATTTTTTACTTTAATAATTACGTAAACTATGATATAATATTTAAGAAGAATTAATTTAATTATATAGCTAATACATTTATTGTATATAGCGGAAAAGGAGTAAAAATATGCAAAGAGAAGTAAAATTAACTAGGTTTATAGGACATGAAGTTTGGAATCCGGATACTTTTTTATCTATTGATAAGCATGGAAAAGTTTCTTTAAAGTTATTTATAGCAAAATTACGAAATTGGAAAAAAGTTTTCGTTTTAAAAAAAGATGCAATAATGCTTTATGAAAAATATTCAAAAAGTGAATTTGAAAACTTTTGTAAAAAACACCCTAAAATTCCATGGAATACTACTTTCAGTGTAAAAGCAGGTACAAATAATGAATTCACTATATATTGTGACTATCCTGTTTCGTATGAACAACTTCAAGAAAAAATACGTTATTTCTGCAATATTCCTGTTGAAAGATTTACATATTGTGAAGATTTAGATTTTTATAACGAATTACTTAGTAAAGAATATGTAAATAGTACACTCAGGAATTCAGGTGTTTGTGTCGGAGATAATGCTGTAATACTTAAGAATGATAAATATCTTGTTACAAGTAAGGTCGATAATTTAAAATTAAAATTTATCATTTCACTTGAAACACTAGAATTCTTCCGTTTTACCAAAAACTTAGAATTAAGAAATTTCATAAATGTTTTTTGGGAAAGTATTCCTGAATTTATGTTTGGTACATTTAAAACGAATAGCAAAGGAACCCCTTTATTTTATCCTTGTGCTAAATCAAATGCAAAACATATTCTTATTAGGATGCTTACAGCAAAAGATTTAAGTAGCGAAGTAGAGCCTGTACCTAATCCACTATATGAAGAATTTGTAAAGCCAAAATATTTTGCAATAATACCAATTGATACTACAATAGAATATGATGAAGATAATATTTAATAAAAATAATGTAAAGCAGTTCAAAATGAACTGCTTTACATTATTTTTATCATATCACTAGCTTCTTCTTTTTTTACATGTTCTGTTAGTGATAATACTTCAAATTTCAAAATTTTATCCCCAAATTTAACTTCAATTATATCTCCTATATTAACACTAGTAGAAGACTTAGAAACTTTACCATTTATACTTACTCTTCCATTTTGACATGCCTCATCAGCAACTGTCCTTCTTTTTATAACTCTACTTACTTTTAAAAATTTATCTAATCTCATATTTCCTCCAAAGGTTGAAAAAAGAGACTCCGGAAGTCTCTTTTATTTAAATAGTTTAACCTTATTAATTATTTTTTGTTAACTAATTCTTTTAAAGCTTTACCAGCTTTGAATACTGGAGCTTTAGAAGCAGGTATTTTAATTTCTTCTTTAGTTTGTGGATTTCTTCCTTTTCTAGCAGCTCTTTTTCTAACTTCAAATGATCCAAATCCAACTAATTGAACTTTATCATCTTTTTTAAGAGCTCCTTCTACGCTTGCTACGAATGCATTTAATGCAGCTTCAGCGTCTTTTTTGCTTAATCCAGCTTTTTCAGCCATATTAGCTATTAATTCTGCTTTGTTCATAATATATACCTCCTATTAGTATTTATGTAGTATTTCTACTCATATAACTATTATTTCGCCATTTGTTCATTATTTCCTTCTTTTTTTTACAAAAATTTTAATAAATTTTAATTTTTTGCAAAATTTTAATTAAATTGTTTCCACCAGGCAACATATAAAACTCTTCTTTATCTAAAATCTTTAGTAAAACAATTGCTATCGCATATGAAATAATGGCTAATCCAATTGCAATTAAAGTACCTATTTTCATACCTATCATATTTGCAAAAATATTATAACTACATATCGCTATTATGCCCATAATTATATTTGCTATAACTGGTTTTATAAAATATTTTTTTACTTCCATTTTAAATGTGATATTTTTCTTTAATATACTAAAACTTATTACACATGCAATTAATTGGCATATAACTGAAGATATTGCTGCACCATAAACATTAAATGTTGGATTATATATTAATACTATATTCAATATTAATTTTGCTATTCCACCAAAAACTAAAGCTATTGCTGGAACAAATACTTTCCCTAAGCCTTGAAGTGTTCCATTAAATGTTTGTGATAAAGCTGTAAATATTACAGCTATTGCGCTTATTTGCAATAATAACGCTCCTTCAGGTGCGTTTGGAAATAATAAATTTAAAATTGGATCTGCTAATACTACCATTCCTACAACACTAGGTAATGCAATTAATATTGTTAATAAAGTAGAAAAAGTAAATCTTTTTTCAATCGTTTTATAATCTTTTTTTGCTAATGCTCCTGATATTGCTGGAATTAATGCTATAGAAAATGCAATATTAAATCCTAAAGGTAAATTTGTTAACATATCTACTTTACCTGATAAAATACCATACCAATAATTTGCAATTTCATCAGTATATCCCATAGAAGCTTTTAAACCTCTAATTACCGTTATACTATCAATATTTCTATTTATTGCACTAATAATTGACCCTAGTGAAATTGGAATAGATAACATTAATATTGATTTTACAATACGTTTTACACTTATTTTTTTATTCTCTGTTTCAATATTATTTTCTCTAATATTTTTCCATATTTCTTTTTTTCTTTTTCTGTAAAATAGCATTAAATATATAAAACTACTTATTGTTGCTAATGTTGTAGCAATACTTGAACCAGCAGCCATTATTTCAGGAACATTTCCTGTAAGTAAAACAACTATCGCTATTGTTAATATACAATTAAATATTTGTTCTATCGTTTGTGATCTAGCTGTCGCTTTCATATTTTGCATTCCATTAAAATATCCCCTAATAACAGCTGAAAGACAAACAAATAATATTGCTGGTGCTAAACACATAATAGTATATTCAACACCTGGATTATCTAATATAACATTTCCAATAAAATTGGCACCTAAAAATAAAACTAATGAAAATGTTGTTCCTATTATTCCAAATAATATAAATGCCACTTTAAAAATTCTATGTGCACCTTTATAATCATTTTGAGCTATTTTTTCTGATACCATTTTAGATATTGCTCCTGGAATCCCCATTGAAGATATAGCTATAAGCAAAGTATAAATTTGATATCCAGCACTATAAAATCCATTTCCTTGGTCACCAAAACCTTCTATGTTTGTAATAACAAATCTATATATAAAACCTAGTATTTTTATAAATACTTGTGCTATTAATATTGTAAAAACACTTTTCATAAATGTTTGTTTCATATTTGATTCTTTTGAATTTTCCATAAATCCTCCTATATATTATTATGTATATAATATTTTGTTATTCTTATTCTTTCTTACTAAGTATATATTTTATATACCATATTTTCAAGTAAAATTAAAGAAAAAAATTACCAAAACCAAATAGTTTTGGTAATTTTATATAATATTAGTCATCAGAAATATCCATATCTTTTACTGCTTTTGCTTTTTCTTGTGCATGTTCACTAATTACATTTTCTAAAGCATCTTTATCTCCTAAATTAACTTTTAATTTTTCTAAGAAAGAATTATTTCTTATTTTATCTAATCTTTCTTTTCTGATTTCTTTTTGTATTTTTACACCTTCTTTTACATCAGCAATTGTTGTACCAGTTCTTATTAGATAATTTAATTTACTCATATTATCATCTATATAATTTTCTAATTCAACATCATTTAAATCTGGGTACATTTCTTTTGCAAAAGCTTTTCTTTTTTGTTTAAAATCTTTTGAAAAATATCTTTCTCTTAAGTTTTGGAAGAAACCTACTTTTTCACCAAAATGTCTTTCTGCTGGTTTTAAGCTACTAAATGTTGGATAATATGATGATGGTGTTTTAGTTACTGCTGTAGTAGTCACAGCACCGCTTCCTGCACCTTCTACACCTTTACCTTCTTCTCCTCTTTCTGGAGCTTTTGCAGTTCTTGCTGCTCTTCTTTCATCTATTAATTTTTGTTTTCTTTCTTTAACAACATTATCTACAACTTCTTCAATAGCTATATTATCTTTTCCACCATATTGTGAAATAATATTTTCTTTTATTTTCTTTTTAAAGCCTTCTTCATCTATTTTACTAGCCTTTTCTTCTAGGTCTTTAACTATTGCTAATTTTTTATCTATTTCTTCTTTTGCTTTTTCCTTTATATATTCTATATCATTTTCTTTTTCTGGCTCAATTTTTAGATTCTTTCTTACATTATTTATAATCTTATTATTTGCTTCTATTTTAGGTTGATTTTCATTATATAAAGTATCTAATTTAGTTTCATCTAAATCTGTTATCCCTAATTCATTTAATCTTTTTTCTGCTTCAATAATTTTTTGTTTTCTTGTTTCTACACTTTTATCTATATTTTCATATCTTTTATTGTTTTCTTTTATTTGTTTTCTTTTTTCAGCAGCAATATTATTTGCTTCTTCCATTTTTTGAAGATTTTCATTAATAAGATTTTCTTTTTCATTTATTTGTTCTTGTATTTGTTTTTTCTCATCTTCAGATAAATTAGGATCATTTAATTTTTCTTCAAGTTCTCTCATTTCTTTAGCTAATTGTATATTCTCGCTTCCTACTTCTTCTAATTCTTGAATTTCTTGCTCTAGTGCTTTATTTTCATTTTCTATATTATTTTTTTCTGCTTCTAAGCCTTCAAGTTGTTCTTTATATCTTTTTCTATCAGCTATTAATCTATTTATTTCTTCTATTCCTTTATTTTCTTCTAAAGCTTCTTCATATTTTTTATATTCTTCAATTTCTTCTTTATTTTGCTCAATTTCTATATTTAATTTTTCTTTTTGCTTAACAACAAAATCTTTAGCTTTATCATCATTTTCTAATGAACGTTCAACTAATGTTACTTCTATCTCTATTTGTATATCTTCTATTTGTTTAATAGCACTATCTATTTTTCTATTTAATTCATCAACTCTTTCAGCTGTTAATGGAATTACTTTTGTTTTTCCTTTTACTTCTTTTTCTTCTTGTCCAGCAAATAATACATCATTAATTTTTTCAATTCTTCTATTTAATTTTTCAATTTCTTGAATTTTCCCTTTTATATATTCTTGTATATTCTCTATAGCCATTTAAATCCCTCCTAATAATTATATAATAATTCTCTCATTTTTAATAAATTTTGTTTTGTTTGTTCTAATATTTCATATAATTTAACTAAATCTTCTGTAGAAGCATCTTTAATATTCATTTCTAAACTTAGAATATTATTTAGATCTAATGTTTCAAAATTTCTTAATTCTTCCAGCGTTTGTTCATAATTAATTATTTCCATATACCTTAACTATCCTTAGATAGTTTCCTCCTTTCAGTAAGATTTCTCATTACTCCAATTTAATTATATCCTATTTGATTTTTTATATCAATATTTTTTTCATTTTTTATTTACTTTTTGCACTTTGTATAATACAATATATTTGTTAAAAAATATATAACTTACAGGAGGATAAATTTGCAAAATATAGATTATGAAATAATAACTAATAATGTTGAAGAAACTATTAGTTTAGGTAAAAAAATAGCTAAATATTTAAATATTGGAGATATATTAATTTTAAGTGGCGATTTAGGAAGTGGAAAAACATATTTTACAAAAGGAATTCTACAAAATTTTTGTGAAATAGATGAAGTTTGTAGTCCAACATTTACTATTGTAAATGAATATTCCACTACTCCACCAATTTATCATTTTGATGTATATAGGCTAAAAGATTCTTTTGAATTCTTAAATATTGGTGGTGAAGAATATTTATATAATGGTATTTGTGTAATTGAATGGGGTGAAACCATTTTAGATGTTTTGCCTAATGAATATTTACATATACAAATTACTAAATTAGACGAAAATTTACGTAAAATCACTTTTTCAGCAAAAAGTGATAGATTTAAAGAAATATTAAAGGAGGTGTTTTAATGTATATTCTAGCAGTTGATTCTTCATCTGAAATATTATCTGTTTGCGTAAATAAAGATGATATTTGTTTAGGGGAATATACAATAAAAAATTTAAAAACACATTCTCCTAAAATTCTACCAATGATAGATGAATTACTAAAAAACATAGATTTAACTATTCAAGATATTGACGTTTTTGCTTGTTCAATTGGACCTGGTTCTTTTACTGGGCTTAGAATAAGTTTATCTGTTTTAAAATCAATGGCACAAGCATTAAATAAACCTATTATTGGTGTTGAAACACTTTTAAGTTTAGCAAATAATGTTTATCCAATAAATTCAGATTATGTTATTTGTCCAATACTTGATGCTAAAAATAATAATACATATTCTGCTTTGCTTGACAAAGATTTTAATATAATTGAAGATTATTCAGCATTAACAATTGATGAATTAATTAAAATTTGCAAAAAACAAACTAAACCAATATATTTTATTGGAAATGGTGCAATAATATATAAAGATGTAATTGAAAAAGAAATAAAAAGTAAAAATATATTAAGCTTAACACCTTGTGATTTGAATTCAAAAAATGTAGCAATTTGTGCATATAAAAAATATTTAAATAATAAAATTGATGATGTTTTTTCATTAGCACCTATGTATTTAAAATCATCATCTGCTGAAAGAGCGTGCACAAATGAGAAATAATAAATATATTTTTGAATTATTAAAAAAAGATAATATAAATTATGAAAAATATGTTAAATATATTTCAGATAATTTATCTACTAAATTTGAATCTAGTTGGAGTATAGATGAATTTAATTCAGTTATAAACTTAGATAATACATATTTAATTTTATGTTTTAATAATGAATTAATTATTGGATATATATGTTTTTCTAATTTAATTGATGAAATGGAAATTTTAAATATTTCAGTAAATACTGAATATAGAAAAAAAGGAATTGGTTACAAATTAATAGAATTAGCTTTTGACTTTTCTAAAAATAATAATTGCAAAACATGTATGTTAGAAGTTAATGTTAATAATACAAAAGCTATTAATTTATATACAAAATTAGGTTTTAACAATATCCATACAAGAAAAGGATATTATCTTAATAAAAAAACTAACACTAAAGAAGATGCATATATTATGACTAAAAATTTATAGGAGGGTATATATGATAAGAAACAAAGAGCTAAAATATACTATGTTGAAAAAGGAATGTAATAGTTCTAATTTCAATTTTAAAACTACAAAAGAAATAGGAAAAATGCAAGGAGTTATAGGACAAGAAAGAGGAATAAAAGCACTAGAATTTGGACTAAATGTTACAACAGATGGATATAACATTTATGTAGAAGGACCTAGTGGTATTGGTAAAACTTCATATTGTATAAATGCTGTATCTGAAAAAGCTAAAAAAATGGATGTACCAAATGACTGGTGTTATGTGTATAATTTCGATAATACTAATGAACCTGTAGCCATTTCTCTACCAGCTGGTGATGGAAAAACATTTAAACAAGATATGGCTAATTTTATAAAAACAATAAAAAAAGAAATAGATAAAACTTTTAATAATGATGATTATGAAAAAGAAAAAGCTTTAATTGAACAAGAATTTGAGAAAAAGAAAACTGTACTTTTAAATTCATTAAATAGTGAAGCTACACAGCATGGTTTTGAAGTTAAAAACTCACCTAATGGACTATATTTCTTACCTGTTTATGAAGGTAAAACATTAAGTGAAGAAGAATTTAATGAACTTCCTAAAACAATACAAAATGAATTTGAAGCTAAATCTAAACTTCTTGAAAAACGTACTTTAGAAGTTATTAAAGTTATTAAAGAGATAGAAAGTTCACTTCAAAAAAGAATTTCATCTTGGGAAAATAATATTGCTCTACTTACAATTAGCTTACATGTAAATGATTTAAAAAATAAATATAAAAAAGAAAAGAAAATACAAAAATTCTTAGATGATGTTAGAAAAGATATTTTATCTAATATAGATAGTTTTATTCATAAACCAGATAATACTCAAAATCCAGGACAACCTAAAATTGAATTAATGAAACCATGGGAAAAATATGAAGTAAACCTATTTATAGATAATTCAGGATTAGATGGTGCACCAGTTATAGCAGATTCTAACCCAACATATTTTAATTTATTTGGTAAATTAGAATATGAAAATGTTTTTGGTAATCTTAGAACAGATTATAGAATGCTTAAACCTGGTAATATTCATAAAGCAAATGGTGGTTATTTAATAGTTCAAGCTCGTGACCTTTTATCTTCTGTTCAAATGTGGGAAACATTTAAAAGAATGATTAGAACTAAACAAATATTTATTGATGCAAACCCTAATGCTAATAATGGAAGTGTTACAATAATAGGTGTTAAACCTGAATCTATTCCTTTAAATTTAAAAGTTATTATGTTAGGAACTTCTGAAATTTATCATCAATTATTGACACTTGATGAAGATTTTAGAAAATTATTTAAAATAAAAGTTGAATTTGAAGAAGAAGCTCCAAGAAATGACCAAAATATTAATAGAACAATTCAGTTTATTTCTGAATATTGTGAAAGAGAAAAGTTACCACACTTTACTCCACCTGCAGTTGCTAAATTAATTGAATATTCATCTAGATTAGTAGATAATCAAAACAAATTAACTACTCAATTAAATGAATTACTGCAAATTATTAGCGAAGCTGCTATATGGGCTAAAATGGATAAAAAAAGAACTGTTACAACTGAATATGTAAATAAAGCTATTCATGAAAGATTAGTTCGTGTTAGTAAATATGATTATAGAATGCAAGAAATGATGATGAATGATACTATTTTAATTGACACACAAGGTTTTAAAGTTGGTCAAATTAATGGTTTATCTGTTTTATCTATTGGAGATATTTCTTTTGGTAAACCATCTAAAATAACTGCAAATACGTTCATTGGTAAAAGTGGAATTATAAATGTTGAAAGAGAAGTTGAAATGAGCGGATGTTCACATTCTAAAGGTGTATACATTATTTCTGCATACCTAGGTGAAAAATTTGCACAAGAAATACCTCTTGCATTAAATGCTAGTATTTGTTTTGAACAAGTATATAGTGGGGTTGATGGAGATAGTGCTTCAAGTACAGAATTATATGCTATTCTTTCTAGTTTAGCAGAAATACCAATAAATCAATCAATTGCTGTTACAGGTTCTGTAAACCAAAAAGGTGAAATACAACCAATTGGTGGTGTTACAGAAAAAATTGAAGGTTTCTTTAATCTATGTAAAGAACGTGGTTTAACTGGCCAGCAAGGTGTTATGATACCACATCAAAATATTAAAAATTTAAACTTAAATGATGAAGTTGTTGAAGCTGTTAAAGAAGAACAATTCCATATATATGCTATAAAAACTATTGAGGAAGGTATTGAAATATTAACAGGTGTACCTGCAGGTAAGAAAAATAAAGAAGGAAATTATCCATCTGGTACAATAAATAATTTAGTTTATGAAAAGCTAAAAAAATATGCAATAAATAGCAAAGAATTTGAAAAATAACAACCAAAAAGTCAGGATAAAAAAATCCTGACTTTTTATTTTAAAGAGATACTTCTAATATCTTTATTATAGAACCTCTGAAAGGAAATGAATCTCCAACTTTTCTGCCTATAAGTTCTGTACTCATTGGAGCATTACATGATAATATCTTATTATATATATCCCCTTCATTTGTTCCTAATATCTGATATTCTTCAATTTCTCCATCATCTTCAATCTTAACTTTGCAACCAATTATAACTGTTACTGAATCGAAGTTTTTGTATTGTTCCATTTCTTCAATAATAACAGTGTTAAGATATTTAGACTGCTCTCTTTTTTGCCTATCATAGGTTTCCATTATTCTTGCTCTTTCCTGCAAAAAAAATGGGTTTTCTTCAAGAATACGGTTTCCACCGCTTTCAACACTCTCTGCCAGACTTTTTAATTCTTTTCTCATCTGTTCATCGAGTTTTAAAAGATAATTAGCATTTGCGCGACTTACATAACATAAATCCATTTTTCTCATTCTCCCTAATCTTATATTCCCTACAACAAATTTGTAAGGTAACTTACTTAAGCCCTCATGTTAGTCACTACTTCATTTTTTTGTCCTCCATCAAATATAAAATCTAATGTTATATAAAAATATTATAAACACGTATCTATTATACGTAATTATGTTAAGTTTGTCAATATAGTTTACATATAAAGTAGAAATAAAAAGAAAAGTACTTGCTATTATTTCTAATAACAAGTACTTTTACAGCAACAGTGATAGTTACACTTATGTTTATATTATAAACTCAAAATATATTTTTTCAACACTTTTCACAAATTTTTCACTTTAATATACATAGTAGAAATATGATGTAAAAGCATTTTATTTTATACTTTATTATTTTAATTGCCATGCATTATCTGGTGTCTTTCCTCCAGCTTTTTCATCTACTACTTGGATGCTAGAGGTTAGTGTTACTACCGGACGAAGGCCCTGCACATCTTGATACTCAACACCATTTGAATTGTATAATCCCCATGTATCTACATTGTTGTAGGTAATTCCAGTTGAACCTACAACTCGTAAGGCAAATTTAACGATGTTGTTTTCTAAGACAACACACGTCGAAGATAACCAGTAACCACTTCCTCTAAATATCAATTCTTTTTCTGTAACAGTGACACCGGTTAAACTTGATTTTTTAATATTATAATAATTTGGTGCATATTCTCCTAATTCTTTTCCACTTTCTGGTGTGTTTCTATTACTTATTGTAGTTACTCCTGTTGCTCCACTTACTTCTAACTGCTCTATCGTTTTTACTCCTGCTGGTATATTGTGTACCTCCCAATCATTTCCAATATATTGCCAGTTCGTTTCATCTTCTCCCCAGTTGCTACTTTCTTTTAATATTTCATTTACGTCTTCTATATTTAAGTTTCTTCCTCCATATACCTCACTGCATATTGCATCTAATGTTGCTGCTCCCTGTATAAAACCTTGTGCTCCATATATGTATATATTTTCTACTGGCTCTGCACTTACTAATGTTACTGTAGTACCATTATTCTTTAGCACTCTCCACTTTATTTCTTCGTTATATCCTATTACTTCTTCTCCTGAGTCATAATTCCAGTCGTCATCCCCATTATTTAATATCCAACTTGTCGCTTCTGCTCCTAGCTTTTCTGTTATATTATATGTCTTTCTTTCTCCTTCCGGTATACTATATGCTACATAATCTCCTACTTCTGCAATACTTGCTAATGTTATACCTTGATTATTACCTGCTCCTATCCCTAAGTCTGCTAACCATTTGCTATATGTTTCTTCATTTCTTATTCCTAATACTATCTCTCCATTACTTATTGCTATTAAATCTTTATATTCTTCCTTAAACTCTGGGATTATTGCTTGTATTTCTGCTAAATCTGTTGCATTAAACTCAGTTCCTTCTCCATTACCTGTTGCTAATTCTATTTGTCTTTCTGCATTTTTTACTGCTAATATTTCTTGATATGTTCGTATATCACTTTTAAATACCGCTTCTTTTGTCTTTTCTATTATCCCTCCTTCCATAAACGTAACAATAACTGTTGCTGTTAATATTATTAGCACAATTATTGTTACTATTAGTGCAACTAAGCTTATACCTGATGTTCTTTTGTTTCTCATAAAAATTCCTCCTTTAATTTTTCCATTATTGGGTAATGGTTCCCTAGGTTCTTAAGCGAAAAAAAGAACCTAAGACTACATTACGTTTTTTCGTAATATATTCTTAAGTTCTCTATATTTTTTGGCATGTCAAATAAAGATGTTGCTATTCTATAAACATCCCCCCCCCCTAGTATTTAGCACTTTCTGACAGTTTTGCTTAGGTTTATTTGACATTTTTCACACCTTCTTTCTGTTTGTAATATACCATAGGTAATTTAACATTGCAAGTAGTTTTTTTTTATTTTTAAATAAAAAAAGCACTTGCTGTTATTTCTAATAACAAGTACTTTTACTGCAACAGTGATAGTTACACTTATGTTTATATTATAAATCCACAATATATTTTTGCAATACTTTTCACAAATTTTTCACTTTAATTATTAATACTTTTTATTGTTCTAACTTATCATTCCTTCTTTTATAATATCTATCATTTTATAAATATCTTTTCTGTTTTTGTTGTTCTTATTAATCATAAGATATATTTTTCTTTTTGGTATCTCAAAATTAGTTTTTAGTTCAATAAATTCTCCATCTTCTAATTCTTTTTTAGCAAATTGTCTATTTACTATCCCAATACCTAAACCACTTTTTATTGCTTCTATTGTTAATCCAAATGAAGATATTTCATATTTTGGATTAAGCTTTATATTATTTCTATTAAATAAATTATTTAATTCATTTGAAATACTTGTTTCCTTTTCAGGTAATATTAGTGGCATTTGATTTAAATCTTCTAACTTAATAATTTTGTTTTTGTCTATCTCTAATTTTTTCCCACATACTAATAGATATTCTATCTCTTTTAATTCTATATATTCTATTTGCTCTTCAAACTTTTTAGGTGATGTAGTAACTCCAATATCTATTATATTATTTAATATTTTATTACTTAATGGTTCATTCGAATTTCTTAATAATTTTATGTTATATTTTTCAAATTCTGTTTTTATTTTTTCTAATACTGGTACTATTAAAGCCATTAATATACTATGCGAACCACCTATAGAAATTCTTTTTACTTGATTATCTTCATTACTTCCTACTTTAATATTTTCTAAACATTCCATTGAATATTTAATATTATTAAATAATTCTTCCCCTTCTTTTGTAAATTCAACTCCTTGTCTAGTTCTGTAAAAAAGCTTATATCCTAATTCATCTTCTAATTTTCTTAAATGCTGTGTTACAGCAGGTTGCGATATATATAATTCTTTTGCTGCTCTTGTTATATTCTTATATAATCCAACTTGATAAAATATTTTATATAATTCAAAATTAATATTACTCATATTTCTTCCCCCTACAAAAATATTTTAGCATGTTTTGCTTATATTTTCAATTATATTATAAGTATTACTTATATTATAAACTTAAATCTGATATAAGTTTTTCTTATATTAAAAATTATAATATATATACTAACTTACAATACTTTTTAAAACAACAAAAGAAAAGTACTTGGTATTATTTCTAATATCAAGTACTTTTACAGCAACAGTTATTGTAACATTTCTGTTTATATAATAAATCAAAAAAAATGTTTTGACAATAATTTTCACAAATTTTTCACTTAAATTATTAAAAAAAGGAAAGAAATAATTTTTTTCTTTCCTTTTTATTTATTATTCTTCTACTGGATCAACATTTGATTCCATTTCTTTTTCTTTAACTGATTTGTATAACATTTCTGCAAGTTCACCTTTATTTATTGTTTCATTTGGTCTAAATGTGTTATCTTCATAACCTAAAATTATTTCATAGCCAATCATATTTTGTATAGCTGATCTTGCCCATGTTGGTATTGAAGATGAATCTTTAAATGTTAAAGTATTTGTGTTTTGGTATTTGAAGTTCATAGCACTATTAATTATTTTAGCCGCTTCTGCTCTTGTAATATATGAATCTGCATTAAAATATACTTTACCATTTTCTAATGAACCATCTATAATATCTTTTTCATATGCTGTATATGCATATTTTTTAAGCCATGTTGGCATTGATGCATCATCTGCAAAAGTAAATGATACTGTTTTATCTTGTTCTTCTATTTCTAATACACTTAACATTGTTAATACAAAGTCCGCTCTAGTTATTTTTTTATCTGGATAGAAGAAATAGTCATCATTAATCTTTTCACCAACTAATATATCCATTGCTGCTAAATGTGATGCTGAATAGTTAGCCCAGTGATCTTGCATATCTGCATAATAAAATGGTATTACATCTTCTGTTTCATTTACAGTAATTGTTACAGTCGCTTCATTTGATTCAGTAGTAGTTTCACCTACTGTTCTAGTTGCTTTATATTTAAATGTTACTGTTCCTACAAAATCTGTTGCTGGTACATATTTAAATTCACCTGTTTGAGCATCAAATGTTTCTATTGTACCACTAGTTGGCTCTTCAGTTATAGTATAAACTGCTTCATATCCTTGAACATTAGTTAAAGTATCTGTTAATGCCATATTTTTGTCTATTGTATAACTAATATCTTCTACAGTTATATCAGCAGTTTCTCTAACAACTAAATTTGTTGTTATTACTGTATCTTTTAATTCATCACCAACTTTAGCTTTCCAAGTAAAACTTGCTGTTCCTAAATAATCTGTTGTTGGAATAAATGTTAATAACCCTATTTGGTTAATATCTATTTCTCTTGGTACTAACTCAATTCTAGCTGTATTGAAATTTAAAGTACCTGTCGCACTTGTAGGTAATGTTTGAATACTTACTGAGCTTATATCTCCTAAACCTAATTCTGTTACCTTTTCACTAAAATCTGTTCTTTTAAATCTATAAGTTGTATTTTTATCTACTGTAATTGTTACTGTAGGAGCTCCTGCTGTAATATCTAATACTGTAGTAAATACTGTATCATTTGTTGTATCTCCTACTCTACCTCTCCAAGTAAAACTTGCTGTTCCTGTATAATTTGCTTTTGGAACAAATGTTAAACTTGAAATATTGCTAAGTTCAATACCTCTTGGTATTGTTGTTATATTAGTACCATTAATTTGCAAGTTACCTGCTGTTTCTGATGGTAATGATACAAGTATCACTCTTGTTAAATCACCTACACCTAAAGTATCAAAAATTGTCTTAAAATCTTCTACTTTAAAAGTATAAGACTCTCCATCAGTAATAGTTATTTCCACTGTATTTTCAGGTGCTGTTACTATTAAATTAGTGGTATAACTTTCGGCAACATCAATTGTTGCTGTAGAACCTTTCCAAGTAAATGGCACTGTTCCAGTAAATCCTTCTACAGGAGTAAATTTTAATGTTGGAATCTGTGCTGCTGTTACTTCTGCTGGAACTTCTTCAATTGCAGTATCTCCAATAGAAAATGTTCCTTGCTCTTCAGTAGGTAATGATGTAATTGTTATTTTAGTAAGTTCACCTACATCTAATTGATTAAATCTAGTTGTAAAATCTGTTAATGCAAACGTATATGTTGTATCTCTTAATGTTGTTATATTTTCTCTATAATCTATTTCCTCCACTTCAGTTGCATATATTAAACTAGAAAAAATCAAACATAATGTTAAAGTTATTGTTAAAATCTTTTTCATGATTTTCTCCTTTCTATATTTTTATACATTTTTATTTTTTGCACAAAAAAAAATCATATACTATATGATTTTTACTTTTTTGGTTTTTTTTACAAAAAATATTATTGAATATATATTGTAAAATAATTAAATACTAAATATGCAATTACTATAACTTTTATAAACTGTGCTCCAATAATACTCCACATACTTCCTGCTGATGAATATGCTACATAACCACCAATTGCTTTTATAAAATTTTTTAAAAAATCTAAAAAAATTATTAATGTTAAACCTATTTGTATATAAAAAAGAGGCATCTTTAATTCTACTTCAAATTTACTTACTAAATATATAGAAAAAATACAAAATATACCTTCAATTAAAAAAGAATATTTTTCAAAAGCAAGTTTTTCCTCTTGTTTAATTGAATTACCATTTGAACTATTTCTAAATGCCTTTTCTATCATACTTATAACTATATATGCTAATATTAATATTATTCCCATAAATATATATTTTTCTTTCATAATTATTCCCCCATTATTATTGCTTATTTTTATATTATCACAAGTGATTTAAATTGTCATTATTTTTTTATAAGATTATACAAAAAAGTAAATTTTACTTGATAAATTACATAAATTAATGTATACTATATAAGCAGTTGTACCTGTAGCTTAATTGGATAGAGCATCTGACTACGGATCAGAAGGTTGGGGGTTCAAATCCCTTCAGGTACGCCAATAGAGATGGTAATTATACCATCTCTATTTTTATAATATATTTTTTAATTCAAGCTTATGAATTTTAGGAATATGATCAACCATAAATTCAAATTGTTTAAGTTCTGCAAGAGCTTCTTCCTTTTCTCTATAATTAGCAAATGTTTTCGACTTATACAATGCAATAGTTAATTGATCAATTTCATTATGGTCTATAATAACACTCCAGACCTTTCCTTTTTCTTCCCAAATATTAACCATCTCTTCAAAACTTGTATCAACATAATTCCAATTTTCATTTTTTAAATTATTTGTTAGTTCTTGTATCTTTAAAAGCATACTATCCACACTTTGTTTTAATTTAGCTTCTATTGCAAAAGAGGATGCAACAAATATTATTAAAACAATAACTGCCCAAACTAATTTTTTCATATTATTCCTCCATATATGTTACAATATTTTCTTGCTCATCAATTGAAAGTAATATAATATCTTCTAATCTTAATCTTAATTTTCTTAGTTTATTTCTTAACCATTTTTCATCTCTACCTATTCTATTAAGATTATTATATTCAATTTTTTTATTAATAACCAAACTAGTTTGAAGCCCTCTTTCACTATTGCCATTTTTCCCTGATTTATCTTGTTTTTCAATTACTGAAAGTTCACCACTAGTTTCTAATATAGCATAATATACTTCCTCTATATATGGATAACTTGCTTGTCTTAATCTTTCTATTAATTCATTAATAGTCATATTTTGTTTTTCCATTTCCTTCATATCTATTTTTCCTCTATTAATTAATATTGAAGGATTTCCTGATGTTACTTTATACACTTTTTTACTTTTTATACTAATAACAGAAATTAATATATGAACAATAAGGAGAGCAATAATTGAAACTATTCCATTCATAATAGATATCCCTGTATCTTGCATAGGTATTATTGCCATATCCGCTATCATTATAGCTACAACAAATTCAAATGGTTGAAATTGACTTATTTCGCTTTTTCCCATTATTCTCATTCCTATTAAAACTACAAAGTATATTATTATTGTTCTTAAGAATATGACTAACATATTGCCTCCTAACTTGTAATTAATTTTCCATTTGTTTACCTAAAAGCATTGCTACTGATTGAGTTAATTTTAATTCTGTCTCACCAATTTTATTTTTATTTTCTGTAGAAAGTAATGCAATTGAACCTACTGTATCACCATCTGCAATTATTGGATAAACTATTTGTGAATTATATTTTGTATTATCATCATAAATTGTAATAGGTATAGTTCTATCACCTTTATCTTTTGTAAAAAAATATACTCTATCTTCAATTAATCTTTCTAATTCACTACTTATATTTTTTTCAATATATTCTTTTTTAGGTGCTCCAGATAATGCAACTACTGTATCTTTATCTGTTATAACACAAGCCATACCAGTAGTTTTAGCAATTGTTTCTGTATATTTACTTGCAAATTCACTTAATTCGCCAATCGGTGAATATTTTTTTAATATAACTTCACCTTCTTTATCTGTAAATATTTCAAGAGGATCACCTTCTCTTATTCTCAATGTTTTTCTAATTTCTTTAGGAATAACTACTCTTCCTAAATCATCTATTCTTCTTACAACACCTGTTGCTTTCACTTTTTTACCTCCTTATATTTTTATCATGTTATTAGTATTTATTTTATTTACAAATTTATTCATTTTTTTCATATTTTTATATAATTTAGAAGTAAAATTTCTCAAAATAAAAAACACTTAAATATATAAATTAATTTTTATATAAAATAAGTGTTTCATTATTATTATTTTCTTATTATTCTTTTTTATTCATTTTATTTTAATTCTTTTTTATATTTTTCAATTATTTCTTCCATTGCATCTGAAAATTCATCTAAAAGAACTATTTTTACAGTTTTAACTTTTGCACTAATATATTCATCTATTGCTTGTTTTAATGTTGCAATATTTCTTACTTCTTCTTTTCCTAATTCTTCATTTTCAAATCTGTCTATAATTATTTCCTTTAATGTAACTATATCTTGATTTGGTATTCTAAGCATTTTTTCAAATAACATATATGGATCATAATATGCAAATACAGGTATATTTTTATATTTTGTAGTAAGTTCATTAAAGAATTTGTCTGTTTTTGTAGACATATCTCCAAATAATATATCTGCATATTCTTTATTCATTTTATCTTTTAATTGATTATTTATTATATAGAAATATGCAAATACTTCTTCAACAATTGCATCCATTTCTAACACTTTTAAATCTGCTAAATATTCTTCAATATTACTATAATATGATGCCCTAATTGAAGCTAAATTCATACCTGCCATAAATTGATTTTTTAAACTATTTATATCTTCTCTAATTAATCCTTTTTTAGTAAAATAGTTAAAATATATAAATAATTTTAGATACTCAATTAACTCTAATTTACCTGTTCTTACAGCATCTAATGTATCATATACAACTTTTTCAAATTCAATATCTGGTATTTTCCAATACTCTTCATAAAGAATTCTTTTATAACTTGGAAGATTAGATTTATTAGTTAATTTTTCTATTTCATCCATTTCTTGTTTAAATATTTTCATATCAAAAATTCTTGTACGTACATAAATTTCTACAAATTTAAAAAATCTATATGTATATTTTGCATTAAAATAATAGTTATTATCAAATTCTTTCAAGTAGAATTTTTTTGCATCTCTTTTGTTGTCTGAAGCAGTTAATATTAATTTATATTCTTCATTTGAAGAAATATCTGTAAATCTATTTTTCGTAACTTTACCAGCTTTAATTTCAAATGATACTGCAATAGTAAATATTAAAAGTGATTTTAATATATCATCTTCAACATTAGGCATTGCCTTTTTTACATTTTCAAAAACTTTTTGGAAATCATTTAATGCATGTTTTAAAATTCTTAAGTTTCTAGTTCCTGTTTTATTAAATGTAGAAATAATAAGTCCTGTATTTTTCCTTAAAAATTGCATTAATTCAGGATTAAGCTCATATCTCATCAAAAGCCCATTTATTATATAACTAAACTCAGGAATATATTCAAAAGTTTCTCCAATAAGTTTTTCTTTTATTCTTTCATAATCATTTGCTTTATCAAAAATATATTCAACTTTATCTTGTATCATTTCTACCATAGGTTTTTCTAATTTATCATTTTTACCTATTTTTCCTTCTTTGTCTAATATATATGTAGCTATAAATGTTTTCATTTCAACATTTGAATTTTTAAGTTTATTTGCAAGCTCTTTTTCATTACAAATTATTATTGTTTTTATATGGTCATGTTCAACAAAATTGTTAATATATCCAAGTACATCGATAACATCAACATTTGCTCTTTCTAAATCATCAAAACATAATACTTTATCTTCAACATTTAATAATTTGCCATAATCTATTTTATCATTCCATTGGCTTACACCAAATAAATTTGCCATATCAAAACCTGTTTTCGCATATTCAGGAATAGTTGTTCCTGCCCTGCTGTCTACAAACTTTTTAACAGATTTATTCATTAATTGTGTTGTTTCCATGAATAATTTTTTACTTATTTCTTCTAAATTAGATATTCCATATAATGACATATATATTGTTTTATATCTTTTTCCATTTAATTCTAATGTTTCAATTTTATTTTTTACTTTATTTTCCCAGAAATATGTTTTACCACTACCCCATTCACCATTTATCATAATAGCGTAATCCGTATAGTCTCTTCTAACATAATCTAATATAATTTCAACTAACTCGTCCAATTGTCTCACCCCACATTATTATTTCAAGCATATTATATCACTAGATTGTGTATATATCAATAATAAATTTAAAAGAACTTGCCACCAGCTTATATGAAGTAAACCCCCAATAGCTTACTTCACTATCTTTAAGTTTTATATAAACAAGAAAAGATAAAAAGTTAATAACTTTTTATCTTACTATTAATTATAGTATTTTTACTTAATTGTTATATCAAACATTTCTTTCTCTGATGATATTCCTTGTCTTGATATACTTACTCCTATCTTATATTGTCCTCTTACTGCTTCTTCTGCTGTCATTATTATCATCTCATCTTCTGCTGAATTTTGTACCCACATTAATCTTCCTTCTGTATCATATAATATTACTTGATACATATCTCCTGCTTCTTTTCCTGATAGTTTTAATTTTAATTCTTCTCCTGCTGTATGTGTCTTTATTTCATTATAATTTTCTATTGTTGTTTTATTTACTTCCATTGTTGATACTACTATTATATGATAATATTGTGCATTACTTTCTTTTAATGCTATTCTGTATTTGCAATTCTTCTCTAATTTTTCTGCTGATACTATATATTCTGAACCTGTTACTATTTTTCCTGGTTCTATTTCTGTATTATATTCATCTCCTGCTTCTGATAATTTTACCATTCTTATATAATACTCTTTTCCTGCTTCTCCTGACCATTTTATTTTTAAGTCTTCATTTGCACTTACTATATCATTGTTTGCTATATTTGTTATATGTAATACTTTTAAATATATTTCTTTTATCTCTTCTGTTCCATCTTCATATTCTGCTCTTATTGTTAATTTATATTTATTTTCTTCTACTTCTTCATAATTATCCATTACTGTAAATATCTCTTGTTTATTATTTGTTCCTTCTTTACATAATTCATATTTTCCTGTTACTTCATTCATTATTTCCCATTTTTCTATATTTTTATTTGTTCTATTTTCTAATACTATTCCATCAAATATTGCTCCTGTATATATTGGATTTTCTTCTGTTGCTTCATATTCTTTTCCACTTAATATCATTGCTATTCCATCTTCTACTGTTTTAAAAAATATATTAATATCTTCTATCTTTTCAATCCCTGAATTATCGATTAATACTAAACGTATTTTTACTAAGTTATTCTCAAAAATATATTCAGGATTAATATATGTGTCAATTACAACTTCTTCTTTTTTATCATCTCCTATCTCTATAATTTCTTCATTATTAGAAATAATATACCAGCCTTTAACTATTTTATCCCCATTATAATGTAATCTAATATTTTCATGTTCTAATATAATATCATCTACTTTTATTATATTTAAATTACTATATTCAACATTATTAATTATAACTGTGTACCCTTCACCTGTTTCATTAATAATTCCTACTTCATTAAAAGCATTTTTTATAATTTCTATTTCTTTATTAGTCATTTTTAATTCTTTTGCTGATTCTAATATTGCATACCTACATTCTCCAAATGTAGAATATCCATTCATATATTTTATAGAACCATACCATAACCTAGCTAATCTTTCTATATCATTAATTCCATTTTTATACATTAAATATGCTACATGTGATATTATAGTTGAATTTCTATGAATCCCTCCTTCATCTAACAGAAAATTAGGATCCCAATAGTATGCATCTCCTATTTTTGCTGGATTAGAAGTATCATTCGGATTAATCATTGATCTCATTTCTCCTCTAGTATTTCCATGTATCCAACTATCATCTATTCCATAATATATTTCTATTAACTCTCCCATTATATCTGCATATCCTTCTACTATAGCCCCTGACTGACTTACATTCTCATAACTAGATGTTTTAAAATGTACCATATGTGTAATTTCATGTGCTAATATATCTAAATAAGCTCCTACTGAATCAACTGTTGCATCATTATTTTCATAATAAGATACATTAATACAAGGATCTATAACCCATGTATATGCTGATGCCTGACCAGGATCATTTTTATCACATGTCATATAAATTTTATACTCAAAATCATATTCAGTATTTAATACATTTTTATAAAAATCATATACTTTCTTTTCATTCATATATACTGTTATTGCATTTGATGCCAATCTATCCCCATAAAAATCAATGTAACTATTTAAGTTTCCTTCCCATTTATTATCTAATGTTGTAATAGGATATGTTTTCTCATCTTTAACTTCATCCATATTTAATGCTATTCTTATTTCTGTTCTATTATTAGATAGATAATACTTATTATCTTTTTTCACAACATAAAAACTAACTGTATTACCATAGATATCCTTACCAGTTGCAATAACTAAATTATCAGAAACAATATCCTTTATTTCTCCATTTTCTTTCATTTGATTTACTTTATTTATTAATGTAAAACTTTCTGCTCTTGTGATATTATTATTGGCATTAAATACATTTCCATCGTATCCTTTTATTATTTCTTTTTCTATTAAACCAGCTATACTTGTATATGCCCAACTTGGTATTGCTTCTTCATCAAAGAAATTTAATTTTTTTTCATTATCTATATTAAATATTCTTGCTAAAATTACACATGCTTCAGCTCTTGTGATATTTGTATTTGGATTAGCATTGCCATTTTCATCGCCTTGAACATATCCTATTTTTTTTGCTATTAAAAATTCTTCTGCATACCATTCATCACCTGATATATCATTATATTGCTCATTTCCTTTTGTTGCATAATTCATTGCTTTATTAACTATCTTAACAAATTCCGCTCTTGTAATATTTGCATCTGGATTAATATTGCCTGTTTCATCCCCCTGTACTATTTCTTTTTCTTTTAGCAATTCAATTGCTTCTTTTGCCCAGTGATTTTCATAATCACTACATAACGAAATATTAGTTAATACCACAATAAATAATGTTACTAATATTAATATATTTTTTTTCATATTTTTCCTCCTAAAACACTTAATAATTACTATATATATATTATATTATTCTTGTATTTCATTTTCAATGTATAAATATATTTTTAATAAGAAAAGAAAAAAACTTAATATTTCTGTAATATATTTGTAATAGTTTAATGAGGCAAAACATTGACAAGTACAGTATTTTATTATACAATTTTTTATGAAAAAAAATATATAAAATGGAGGTAATAATTTTGAGAAAAACAAAAATTGTTTGTACATTAGGACCTGCTAATGACGATATTGAAGTTTTAAAAAATATGTTAATTTGTGGTATGAATGTTGCGAGATTTAATTTCTCACATAGTTCACATGAACTTCATAAAGAAAAATTAGAAAAATTAAGAAAAGCAAGTTATGAAACACATATTCCAGTTGCTACAATGTTGGACACAAAAGGACCAGAAGTTAGACTTGGCTTATTCGATGGTAAAGTTATGTTAAAAGAAGGTAATAACTTTATTTTAATGTATGAAGATGTTGTAGGAGATGAAGAAAAAGCAACAATAACATATAAAGACTTATATAAAGATTTAAAAATTGGAGATACTATATTATTAAATGATGGATTAATAGAATTAAAAGTTACTAACATAATAGATAAAGATATTCATTGCAAAATAATAAATAGTGGTGAAGTTTCAAGTAATAAAAGCATTAATATTCCAGATATTTCACTAGGGCTACCTAGTTTAACTGAAAAAGATATTGATGATATTATATTTGGTATTGAAAATGATTTTGATTTTATTGCTGCTTCATTTATTAGAAAACCTGAAGATATTTTAGCAATAAAAGATATTTTAAATGAGCATAATGCCAATCAAATAAAAATAATTGCAAAAATTGAAAATGGCGAAGGATTAAAAAATTTTGATGCAATTTTAGAAGTTGCAGATGGTATAATGGTTGCACGTGGTGATTTAGGTGTTGAAATGCCTATGGAAAAAATACCTGTAATTCAAAAAGAATTTATAAAGAAATGCTATAAAGCTGGAAAACCAGTTATTACTGCAACACAAATGCTTGAATCAATGATACAAAATCCTAGACCAACAAGAGCAGAAGTTAGTGACGTTGCAAATGCCATATTTGATGGAACTAGTGGAATAATGTTATCTGGTGAAAGTGCTGTTGGTTCATATCCTTGTGAATGTATAAAAACAATGGTTAATATTTCTACAGAAGTAGAATCTAGAATACGTTATTGGAATAGATTTAAAGAAAGAGAAACAGAAATACATTCAAATGATAAATCTGTTATTAACTATTCTACTTGTTTAACAGCAATGCATATGGATGCTAAAGCAATACTTGCATTTACATTATCTGGTGAAACAGCAAGAGTTTTATCTAGATTTAGACCTGAAATCCCTATATATGCAATTACACCTGACGAAAAAATATATAGACAATTAACATTATCTTGGGGCGTAACTCCTATACATATACCTAACACATACACAATGGAACAAGCTGTTGAAGTTGGTATAAATAAATGTATAGAATTTGGATTGTTAGAAAAAAATGATTTAGTGGTTATTAGCGGTGGATATAACGATAATTCAAATGAAGGTGAATATAGATTAAATAAAGTACTTGGTGGTATTTTAAAAATTTAGGAGTAATATTTATGAATAGTAAAGTAATTAACACATTAGAATTTAATAAAATTTTAGATATGTTATCTACTAAAAGCTCTACCTATATAGGTAGAGCTTTATGCCATAATACACAACTATCTAAAAATATTAAAGAAATTGAAAAAAGGCTTTCTCAAACAACTCAGATGCAAAACTTAATTCTAAGATTAGGAAATGTTCCACTTTCCCCTATTTCAGATATTGAAAAACATATAAAAAAAATAGAAATTGGTGGTATACTTTCTTTTAAAGAATTATTAGAAATTGCACATGTTCTAAAAATTTCTAGAGAAATTAAACAATATGTATTTAATGAAAATAACCTTAATTTAGAAGAATATAATTTAATAATAAAGTATTTTGAAAATATGTATTCTAATCCTAGAATTGAAAATTTGATATTAGATAATATATTAGATGAAGAAAATATAAATGATAAAGCATCTACTAAACTATATGATATTAGAAAAAATATCAAACAAATAGAAGATAAAATTAGAAATACTTTAAATAATTATATTACTTCACCATTATATATAAAATATCTACAAGACACAGTAATTACAATAAAAAATGGTAGATTTGTTATTCCAGTAAAACAAGAATATAAGTCAAATATAAAAGGTTTGCTTCATGACACATCTGCATCTGGCTCTACCCTATTTATTGAACCTAATAATATTATAGAAATGAATAATAATATTAGAGAATTACAAAATGAAGAAAAAAATGAAATTGAAAAAATAATATATTCATATTGCACAGAAATAGATAAGTTCTCAAAAGAATTATTAAACAATATTAATCTTATTGGAATTATAGACTATATTTCAGCAAAAGCTAATTTTGCATTAGATAATAACATGTTTGAACCAATAGTTAATAATAATAAATATATAAAATTAATTGATGCTAGACATCCTTTAATAGATAAAAATAAAGTTATTCCAATAAGTTTAGAAATAGATAATAATTATACTTCAATGATAATAACAGGTCCAAACACAGGTGGAAAAACTGTTACTTTAAAAACTGTTGGACTTCTTACTTTAATGACACA
The DNA here is from genome assembly GCA_015056545.1 of Clostridiales bacterium. Taxonomy (GTDB): domain Bacteria; phylum Bacillota; class Clostridia; order TANB77; family SIG350; genus SIG350. The sequence continues at coordinate 65,906 of SVGE01000003.1, forward strand.
ATATGGGATGCATATTCCTGCAAAATCTGGTTCACATATAGCCGTATTTGATAATATATTTACAGACATTGGTGATGAACAAAGTATTGAACAAAACTTAAGTACTTTTTCTTCACATATGGTAAATATCATTAATATAACTAAGAAAATAACAGATAATTCATTAGTAATTATAGATGAATTAGGTTCTGGAACAGATCCGGTAGAAGGAGCAGCCTTAGCTATTGGAATATTAGAATTCCTTAATACCAAAAATTCTTTAACATTATGTACAACTCATTATAGTGAACTTAAAACATATGCAATGTCTAAAACTAACATATTAAATGCTTGTATGGAATTTGATATAAAAACATTAAAACCAACATATAAACTTATACTTGGAATACCAGGTAAAAGTAATGCCTTTGCTATTTGTCAAAAACTTGGTTTAGATAAAAATATATTAGATAATTCAAGCACATATATTACTAAAAATATTGTAGATTTTGAAGATTTACTTGCTAAAATAAATGCTGAAAAAAATGAAATTGAAAAAATAAAAAGAAATACTCAAAGTGAATATTCTAAGATAAAATTAGAAAGTGATAAAATTCAAAAAGAAAAAGAACAAATAGAAAAACAAAAAACAAATATATTGGATAAAGCTAAAAAAGAAGCAAGAGAGTTACTTTTATCTGCAAAGCAAGAAATAAATGATATGATAGAAGAAATAAAACAATCAGATGTATCTGAGATTCAAACAAAAAGGGCTAAATCTAATAAAAAAATTAATGATAAGATATCTAACCTTTCTAACGAAAAAGAACTAAAAAAACAAGTAAAAAACAGTATAAAATTAGAAGATTTAAAAATAGGACAAACTATTTATATACCAAATTTAGATAAACAAGCTACTATACTAAATATACAAAATAAAAATAATATCCAAGTACAAATTGGTATAATTAAGACAAATATAAAATTAAATGAAATTGAACTTACAGAAAAACAAGAAAAGGAAAATACTAATATTAAAATACAAATACAAAATAAAGCTCAAACAATTAGTTCAAGTATTAATGTAATTGGTAAAAATATTGAAGAAGCAATAATAGAAATAGATAAATATTTGGATGATGCATATATCTCTAAAATAGGAATTGTAACAATTGTACATGGAAAAGGTACTGGCAAACTTAAAGATGGTATACACAACTATCTAAAGAAAAACAAATATATAAAAAGCTTTAGATTAGGCAATTATTCTGAAGGTCAAAATGGTGTTACTATTGTTGAAATGAAATAAAAAAAATGGATAGAATAAATTCTATCCATTTTTTTTAGTTTAAAAAATTATATACAATTTGTAATAAGTTAACTATTGCAAATACCATAACTGCACCAACTAAATATGGTACTGCTCTTCCTTTTATATCTGCTTTTTCACTAGGTGAAGCAATCATAAATTGTATTCCTATATATGTTAAAACTCCTACTGCGAAAAAAGTACCTACTCTTTGAAAAACATATATTATTTTTCCACCTATAGCAGCCAAATCTCCATCTAATGGATCTGTTGGCTCATAAGCTCCTACATTAAAAGCAAATACTGAAATAAATGCAATATTTAATAATACTATTGATACAATTAATATTCTTAAAATTTTACTCATTGCACACACACAACCTTTTAGTCATAATATTAGTTAGACATATTATTAGTCATACCTACTATTACATTAACAAGTGGTACAGCTGCAAATACTAGTATTGCACCAACTATGTAAGGTACTAATGCACCTTTTAAGTTTGCTTTTTCAGCTGGTGAAGCTAACATAAATTTAACACCAACATACATTAATATTGCAACCGCAACGATTATAGCTACAGCTTGAATAGCACCAGTAATAATATTTCCAAAATTTCCTGTATCTTGTTGTACTGGACTAACATTAACTGAAATATTTCCAGGCGCCGCTAATACTACTGTACTCATAGTTAAAACTATTACCATTACCATTATTAAAAATTTTTTCATATTTTTTCCTCCTCCTAAAATATATTTTTTTATTACTATATATATTATAAATTATTAAATTATTCTAATCTAATAATATTATAGCCTTTTTATCAATAGGTTATATTATTTGAAATATTGGCTATTATCTGTACTAATGATACTGTTGTAAATGAAATTACTGCACCAACCAAATAAGGTACTAATTTAGCTTTTACCTGTGCCCTTTCACTAGGTGCTGCTATCATTATAGTTATACCAATATACATAATTACTGCTACTGAAACAACTATTGCAACTGCAATTATTGCTCCTGTAATTTTGTTTCCAAGTTCCTCCATTCTTGTTGTACCACCTGGATCTCCTATATGAGGATTTAAATCACTTGGCTGTATAGCCGCATATATCGTTAGTGTTGCAAACAATAAACATATTGTAATTAAAATTAATATTCTTTTCATATCTTTGCACCACCTTTCTATTGTAACGAATTTTCCATTATTTCAACTACTGCAGCCCATATTCCCCATGCTGCAAATAAAACTACACATGCTATTATATATGGTGTTAATGCTTCTTTTAAGTGTGCTTTACCATATGCTCCATTTGCCATAGAGCTTATTGCTATTACAATTCCTGAACAAACTGCAACAATTGTACCTATTGCAAGTCCAGCTGAAGCAAGACTTTTTATTGTTCCAGATATTTTAGTATCAACATCTGCACTTGATGCTGCATTATTTGCATCTGTTAAAAAATCTCTAGCTCCTTGAATAACATCACCTATATTAAAAGCAAATACATTTACATATGTAACACTTAATATAATTATTAGCATTATTATTATTTTCATAAATTTCAATGCAAACACATCCTTTTCACTGTGTAAATTTATTATATAACATTAGTTTTTGTTTTTCAACATTTTTTTTAATTTTATAGTGGAATTTGCATATTAAATTTTGAAATATAATTGTTTTCCACATATTCTGTTGTAAATTCAAACTCTTCATTATCATTTATTATATTTTCCACAGTATATAAAGTAGAAAATTCTATTCTGTCATCTATATAATCATATATATTGCTTATTTTAAAATCTGAAATATAACTTTTTGTCACACCAGGTAATATATGTATAATATTATCACCAAAGCCATTTCTATATTCTTTTTCAGCATTTCCTTGTTTAGATATTAGTCTAATATCTGTAGTATTTAATGCTACAACTTTATCTGAATTATTTGTAATTGTATAATTTATTTTTGTTTTTGTATAATATTTTTCTTTAAAATTTAATACTAATTGAACATTCTCATTTGTTATTTTATAATTTAATTCTTTACGTTCTAAAAGTCCATTTAAAGATACTGTATATTTTCCTTCTCCCTTATCATTTATTACTATATAATATTCTGTTTCTGTTGGAAATTCACTTAATCCATATGCCATAACATCATCATATAATGTAACTTTATATAAATATTGATTTTCTAAATTAGTAACATTTTTATATCTGTATAATTTTAACTTATCAAAAGACTCATCTACTCTTACTTTAAACTCATCTAAAGTAGGATAATCAGCTTTTTTACACATATCATCTAACATAGAATAAGCTTGTTCATAATTTTTATCATTACAATAATTATAATAAGTATCAATAACTTCTATAATTTTAGGCACATCTTTTTCAGGAATTTCTTTTGTACCTAACATCGCTTCATTATATTTTTCTATTCTTTGTTCTCTAAGTGTAGGCTGTGTTTTTTCTTTTTGAATATCTTTAAATATATTATTAAATAAATTAATTCCTAAATAAAGTAATCCAATTATTACTGCTCCTGCTATAATCTTTTTAAATACTCTTTTAATCTTATATCTTTTTATCAACATATTTACTACCCCTCTATTCCGAATGATATAGTATAAGTATAATTTCCTTTTTCAGCAATATTTATTTGCATTTCTTCTTGAATATTTCTATCAGCTAAGTTTTTAACAACAATTTTTACTAATATAAAATCTGTTCTTCTTTCATATTTTATATATTCTAATACTTTGTAATCTGCAAATTTTTCAGTGCAATATTTTTGATACTCTTCATATGTAGCAAAATAATTTTGTTTAAATTTTTCATCTAACATAGCATAAGCATCTTCATATTTTTTGCTATTTATATAATGAAAATATTTTCCAATAACTGTTTTGCAGATTTCTTCTTCTGTTTCAGGAAGAGGTATTTTTACATACTCTTCTTCCTGAATTTTTTGTAATTCTTCTTCTTTTTTATTGTTATATTCTTCTGCTTTTTGTATCATATTCTGTTCAAATTGAGCTAGTTCCTTTTCATATCTTTTATTTTCTAGATAAGGTTGTATTATTTTTTGATTTATAGATAAAAAACTTAACAATAACAATATTACTGATGACATTATCAATATAATTCTTTTCATAATTCTATTCTCCTTCAACAATATCTTGTGTTATTTCTTTTGGCAATAATTTTATAAAAACATCTTCTTCTATATAATTATTAAATATTGTACAATTAAATACTATCTCTGTATTATCAAATTGTGTTGCCTTTATATCAAAATTAATACCTTCATCTATAACATTTATAGTATCTTTTTCAACCTCAGCTTTTACTATTACTGTTCTTTGTTCAAATGCAGTTAATTTTTCTTCTGGCTTACTTATATTATTTTTTACATATATTTCATTAAAAGCATTATATAATTTATCTCTTTCTTCTTGCGAGTTTATTCCATATTTCATATATATATCTTTTTCATATTGAGTTTTTTCTTCACTATCTTCTGCCAAATTATATTTATCATATGCTTCAATAAAATCTGTTCTGTAATTTGTAAATAATAAATTAACATATACCCATTTTTTTTCTAGTACAATTTCACCAATATATTTTTCTTCTACTTCATCTACATTTTCTATTCCATATTCAATAATATCCTCTTTTATGTATGACTCTTCTGTCATCATATCATGATCTTCCAATTCGCTTGATAATTGAATTGGCTTTACAAATACATATGTACATATAAATACTAAAACTGAAAATATTAGTAAAGTATAACATATTAAATCTTTTATTTTTTCTTTATTCACAATATGTCACCTTCCTATTAATAATTTGATTTTGTTTCACCATAGAATATATTTAATCCTGCTTCTTCTAATGGATTAATTTGTTTGTCCTTATTTCCATCTCCATCTAAGTCTCTATTCATACTACTATTTTTTATTGTTAAATGTAAATGTGGCCCTGTAGAAGCTCCTGTACTTCCAACTAATCCAATAACATCACCTTTTTTAACATCACCACTTCTTACAATTATTTTAGACATATGACCATATTCACTTATAAATCCGTTTCCATGGTCTACAACTACATAATTTCCATAACCACCTTGTTGATAATGTGATGATGCTACTCCATCTGCTATAGCATAAATTGGTGTTCCAGTTGGAGCCCCTAAATCTATACCTTTATGCCATGAACTTGCACCACTAGTTGGTGGTTTTCTTGGTCCAAACCATGAACTTATACTGTTATATTCTGATGGTAATGCTGGTGCAAACTCTAAGTTTATAATTGCAATCATTTTATCCAACTCATCTTTTGGATTTATTGGAGAACCACTTCCTTCAAGATGTTCATATGTAATTTTCCCTGAAGCTGAAACTGTTCCTAAACGTGTTGAACCAGCAGTTACTTTTTGCCCAACTATACAACTTGAACCTGTTACATTCCCTAAAACAATTTTCATAACTGGTACAGTTTCACTATTTGGATCATCTGGATCACTTTTACCATACTTAGTTAATATTATTGTTTTTGTCCCATCTCCATTATCTGTAATAGTTTCTACTTCACCTGTTATTGGCGATACAACAACTGTTCCAGCATCAGCTGATATTGTTGCTACTGTTCCAGATAATGTATAACAATCTGGTCTTGTTTCATCTTGTTGTAAAAACCATACTGTATCCATATTAGCAAACATCTCTGTTACACCATTTCCAAAGTAAGTTGCCATATCAATAACACCTTCATCATTAAATAACTCTACGATATCTGCTACCATTTTTATACTCATATCAGGTACAAATGGTGCTGTATTTTGTGACACTTCTTTATACTCATCTTTTGTAACTGAATCTGTATCTCCTTTAAGCATTTCTTGATCAGTATCATTTCTATATATTTCATCTACTCCTTCTATTATAGCTTCTGCATTAGTTTTAATATTTATTAATGCTGGTCTTCCAGTGTAATTACCATCTTCATCTTTTTCTCCTGCATTTGCTGTATAATATTTAGGTACTTCATCATAATTTGAAACTGTTCCATCTACCTCACCTTGAGGTACAGGGAATAATATACTCTTCATTTCATCATAGCCTTCATCATTTTTAGAAATTACTTCTTCAACATCATGATTTTCTTCACCTTCTAAAGTAAATCTTTTATAATATACATCCTGATCCCCATCTTGTCCTAAATATTTAAATCCAAGACTTTGTATTGTTTCACCATCATCTACTGAAGCAGGATTATTATATATAATATCATCACCTGAAGCACTAAAACAAGCTGCTAATTCGATTTTACTTGCACTATTAAATTTAGATTCTTCTGCATCATTTAATTTCCAATCATATTTTAATACTTCACTAAAATCACCTGTATAATAATATTTATATTTAACTGTAGATGCCCATGTTGTTACAGAATATGGCAAAACCATAGCATTCCTTTTTACACTTTTTTTATTATCATCATCATCTTCAATTTCATATTTTAAATCATCTGATGGTATCCATTTACATTTTTTTAAATGAGCTGTTACATCACCATCATCATCTTCAGTATATTTTACATGTATAATTAATATATCATCTACATCAATATATATAGTTGTATAATGGTATTTTTTTAATTGCGCAACTAAATATCCCACATCTGGAGATAATGTTTCATTATGGAATGTAAAAGGATATTTCCATGGCATATACATATCATAAACTGGATCTGTAATATCTACCTGTTTACCACCAAAATCTGTTGTAAATTTACCATCATCACTAAGATGAACATCATAGCTTCCTTGTAACACATTTCCCCACCAATCCCACCATGAGGTTCCTACATCATCAGCTATATCAGTATGTTTAATTCTTACTGCTCCTTTGTTGTCTGAAAAAGTTAATCTATTTGATTGTGCACTAGTTTGTTTTTCTGCTTCTAAATATTCTTCTATATAATAATTTATATTATCATCTGCATAGTCAGCTAATTCTTCTTTTGCATCATCTATATCTTCTTGCAAATCATCTAATTCACTTCTGTCTGCTCCACGTTCTTGTGCTTTTTTATATTCTTCTTCAGCTGCATCAATATTAGCTTGATACTGAGTATCAAGTTTTTCAAATTCATCTACAATATCATCTTCAATTCCTGAAAGTTTATTTTTGTATTTAGAATAACTATCTACTCCACCCATTAATTTAATTGCACCAATATATCCTATTTCTTCAAAATCAACTCCCATTTCATCTAATTGGTTCCTAACATCTTCTATATCACCATCATTAACATAAGCATCAGTTCCTATGAAAACATATTGTATTCCATCAACAACAGCTTGCAAACCTGCTAAAATTGCCATTATTAATGCCATTATTCCTGCAAAAATTAATAGTATTACACCTACAATTAAACAACAAATAACAACTTTAATACCTATACCTATTGCTACTGCTTTAACTTTTACTAATACTTTATCTAAAAGCATTTTAAATAATAATTTAGGATTAATTTTTTTTAATTCTTGCAGTGTCATTCTTCCTGATTTTATTTTTTCTTTTAATTTATTAAATAACTCTTTTCCCATATCTTTACCTCTGAAATAAAATTATTTTCCCCTATTTTTTATCTCTCTTTTCTTTGCTTGCATTGAAGCATTATCTGCTGCATTTTTTTCTTTAAAATCTGCTCTTCCTTTTTTTGCATCTGCTAAATATGTTGTTGCACCAGAAACTTTTCCTGATACTTTATTTTTTGCTGCTACTTCTGCATGCGCTTTGGCTTGTGAAGCATGTGCTTTATATTCAGCTTTTCTTTCTACTCTTGTTGCCATTCTTTCATCTGCTAAGCTTTGTTTTACTTCTCCTTTGTTTTGACTTATTGCAGTCCTAAATATTTCGTCATTAATTTCATCAAGTTCTTTATCTGCCATTGCACTATATATTGCGTTTTTCTCATCTTCATCTAATGAATCTTCTGCCCAACTTAAAGCTAATGCTCTTTCATCCTCATCTTCGATATCACTTAAGCTACCATTTTCTGCCATTGCATTTACTAATCCACCAACCATCATCCTATCACGCATATTATTTGCTCCTGCACCTATATTACTTGCTACATCACTTGCTCTTGCTGCTACACTAGCTGTGCCAGATACAAGTTTTCCACCTAAACCATATTCATTACCTTTATTAGCAAGTTTAGTAGCTCCAATTCCTACGCCAAGACCTGTTGCTGTTTTACCTGTAAGAGCTGTTGTCATCATTCCAAGTGCTGCTCCTCCTACTACTCCTGCTGCTTTACCATATGCCTTAACAGCATTATTTGGTAAATTTCTAGTAGCATTTTTCAATTGTTCTAACCTTTTTTGTCTTTCTTGTAGAGCCCTTTGACCTGGAGATATCTCATTTACTGAGCCTGTATCTGGCCCTGCTGTTGCACCTGCTAATGTTGCCGCTGTTGCTGTTGCTGCTACTGCAGCACTTGATGGAGATGTAACTTTTGCTTTTTCAGCTGCACCATTTAGTATTGGATTAGGACTACTTTTAGTCTCAATTTCATGTCCTCCTCCACTACCTCCACCATCTATACCAGTTGGTGTTTCATTTGAAGGAACATTTGATTTTCCAGAAGATTTCTTACCACCAGAACTAACTAAATTTGATATAGCATTTCCTGCAATAGCTCCTGCTGCCACACCAGACATTCCGTGTTTTGCTTTATCTGTTCCAAGGAATTCATTAAACCATCCTCTAAGTGGTAAATATCCTATTACTAATGCTAAACCAAATATAAAGTTACCACCTGCTAAATTACTTATCATTGCATCTGACATAACAGCAAATAATATTGCATCTAATGGCATCATTAAAGCATTATATATATATTCTTTCATCCATTTATCTAAAACTTGTGATTGACCATCCTTTATTTTATCTATTGAGTAAGATAATGCAACTAAAGGGGCAAATACAGATAAGAATGCTATCATTATTACCCTTTTAGCATATATTACTATAAATGCTAGAGTTACAGCTAATAATACCCATATTATTAATGCATAAAGAATACTATCACTATTAGCTGCTAATGCTTCATCTAATAAATAATCATAAACATCTGTTGTTCCAATTGCCTCTGTTGCAATTCCAGCAATAGCCTCTGTAAGTGCATCTGTTGCATATAATATAAATGCCATTATATAATGCATTGCAAATATTAATAATAAACTTAATACCCAGTCTTTTAATAAAGACTTGTATTTTGCTTTATCACCTGCAGCTGTGCTTAAAAATATTTTTATTGCAACATAAACTAATATTACAAATGCCGCTGCTATAGCGATATTTCTTGTTATAGCATACCATTTTGCAATTGTTGGTTGCATTGTCCCTATAGGAAGGTCTGTACGAGCAATTGTTTGTTCTGCTCCATCTTTATCATAAAATTTAAATTCATCTTCAAAAAAGTTTACGTTGAAAATTGGAACTTGATTTAAAACAATATGGCTTATGAAGAGATGATTACCTCCTAATACATCAACCGATGATCCAGTAATTGCTGCTACCGTATCAAGTAATGCCATAGCACCTTCTGCCAATACACTAACCAAAAATGATAATGGGAATAAAAGAATTCCTCCTATATCTAGTGCATATGATTTTGGTGTAACAACATTAGGTGATGCCACATTAAATAGTATAACTACTACTAATAATATTGCTACAAATTTTTTATTCATTATTTTATTTAATAGTTTCATTACATCACCTACTCTTCATTTTCTTCATCATTTTTTGCTTGTCTCATTGCAGCTAATTTACTTAAGTTTGTTTCAACAAATTCAAATTCTTTTTCTGTTGGTCTTATTTGTATAATTGCTGTTTCAGAACCTGTTTTTAGTAGCCCTTCACCTCTTTGGCATGTTAATAAGAAATATGTTTCACCTTCACTTAATTTAAATACCTCTTTTAAATATTGAATTTCTGCTTTATCTTGTGCTAAGAATAATTTTGTATCTGATGATGTTAAAACTGCTTGCGCTTCTGGTTTTTCATAAAAGTCTTGGAACTTTTGTGAAATAACTGCTAATGATACATTTCTTTTTCTTGCACGTCTCGCCATTGTATTTAAGAAATCAACAGCTTCTGGATATGGAAGCAACATCCATGCTTCATCAACTAAAACTCTTTTCTTTCTAGCTTTTTCTTTATCTTCACTATTTTTCTTAACATATTTTTCCCAAATCCAAGAAAGTAGAATTTGTTGAGCAAGTGGTCTTGCAAATCTTTCTTCTAGTTGTGAAATATCTAAGTTTATGAATGGTGAACCATCCAATAATTCAAATGTTGATTGTCCATCAAAATATGCCATTTGTCCTTCATATTTTCTAACATATTGTTTCATAACTTTTACTAAATAACTGAAATGGAATTGATAATCAACATTATCATTTTCTTTTGCTTTTCTAAGCAATCTTTCATACCAACTTCCTACTGTTGGTAATAATTTTTTCTTTTTAACTAATTCTCCATTTACTACTTCTGTTTCACCTGAAACATATAAACTATCTGGATTAGAATTGATTTCTAATTCTGCATATTCTTCAGCAACTGTTTCAGCTATAATTTGTTTTGTTAACTCATTAACTTCTGTACTTCTTGTACTACCTCTTGCCATAGTAAGAAGTGCTTGTGTAACGTCTTCAACTTTATTTTCTACATTTAAAACTTTTCTTTCTTTTCCTGTTATTTCATCTTTAACATTTTCTTCTTCTAAATCAAATAAATTGATTATTGTTTTAGAAGTTGGACTTATTACAACATTTATTCCACCAAGTGCTTCAGCAACTGGTCCATATTCACCTTCCGCATCTAGTGCCAAACTTTCAATACCCATAAGTATTGATGATCTTGCTGTTATTGTTTTAATAGTAACACCTTTACCAGCACCTGATTTACCAAATATAACTAAATTGTAATTAGTTAATGTTGGATGGAAATTATCAAATAATATTGGAAGCCCAGTTTGTTTATTTATACCAAATGGTACACCTGTTTTATGACCAATATCTGATGTTATAAATGGAAATACAGTTGACATTGATCTTCTGTCAAATGTATGAGTTTTTCCTATCTTATTGTCCATTAAAGGTAAATTAGATTTAAAAGCTTTTTCTTGCATTGCCCATGCACTTTTAAAATCTATTAAAGATTTTGACATGTTCATTACAAACAATTCGCTTAATTTATTTAATGTTTCTAAATCATATGCAAATAATGTACATATAAATGATGCTTCAAAAAGTTTATTAAAACCTGCTGCTATTTCGTCTCTTAATTGTTCTGTTTCAACCCTTTTATCTGCTATTAATCTTTCTCTGTTTATATCACCACTATCTATGGCTACTAATCTTTCTGATTCTAGGTCATTAATAATTCTATTTAATTGAGTTTGTGATACTGCTTCTGGTATTGGTTTAATAAATACAGAAGAGTTAACATCTCCAAAGCCATACATTCCTCTTAAAAAATTAGGGAATGTACACATTCTAGGTAATGCTGCTGCATACATACTTCTAGCATATCTTGAAACATGTGAAACAATTTCAAGATGGTTTGTATTTGATGCATCAATTCCTGATGGTGCTATTAAATCTTTTACATCTTTTATATTATTTAATAATATATTTTCACCTTGTTCTTCTGATAAAATATCAACATCTTGTTTTTCTTCACTTACCTCTTGTTTATTTATAGTATTTTCTTGTTTTTTATTAAACATATCTATTTACCTCCTTCCTCAGATTTTTTAGTTTTTGTTGAAGTAGTTTTTCTAGTTGCTGTTTTTCTAGTTGCTACTTTTTTCTCTGGTTTATTTTCAACAGCAGCAACTTCTTCTTCCCCTACTTCTTCATTTTTTTGTTTTCTAATATTAGCTAATCTTTCTTCTCTCATTTTTCTTCTTTCTTCCTTATATTTTTCAGTAACATTTCCTGCTGCTTTTTGAAGAATTCCATCATCTATCATTCCGCTATATTCTTTAATAAAGTTTTTAGTATGTCTATATACTAATTGTTGTATCATTTCATTATTTTCATAAACATCACCTGGTTCATTTCCACTTGCTTTAATTATTTCTTCATTTGCTGCTTGTGCTGCTTTTTCTATCATTTCTTGTTCTATTTTTCTCTTTTTCTTCTTCATTATATCTTCACCAGTATGATATAATCTATCATATTGTGCTTCTATTGCATTTCTAAATGAATAAATTTCACCTTCATCTCTGTTATATGCTATATATAATAATTCTGCTAATTCAAAAGAATCTAAAACTTCTCCTCTTACACTACACATAGCAAGTGAAGCAATTAAACCTCTACATCTTGTATATAATTCTTCAAACGCCATTTCCTTTATTTCTTTTTGGTTAAATTCATTTGAACCTAATTCACTTGCAAAATATGGAACAACTATATAATAGTTTTGTTGCAGAATATTTTTACTTTTACTTAATTTTTCAACTGTACCTATTACATCTTTACCATAATCATAAACATTTTGTTTTTTGTTGATTTCATATTTAACAGCATTTATTGCAGTAAAATTATCTTCATCAAAATCTTCTAATCTATTTAATTCAATTTTTAATTTTTGTAAATCATCTGCTCCTGCTTCAACTCTTTCTTTATACTCTTTTAAACTATCTGTTAAATCTAATGAACTTGTTTGTACATAAAATTGTATTGGAAATCTTAATGTATTAAGGAATTGTATAAAACCTTCTTCAACTGCAATCATTTCTGATTCTGACATTAAGTCATAGTTAATACCTTGGCATTTAATAACCATTAAATATTTATCTCCATTTTTTTGAACTATCATATTATCTGATATTTCATCAAACTCTAAAAAGCTTTCTGTATACTCAACTTTCAAGTTCTTTACATCACTTTTACTATATGCATCATTTGTATTTTCTACTTGTTTTGCATTTTTAACTTGTTTTTCTCCTTTTTCATCTTTGGCATTTAATTGTTTTTCTTCTTTCCCTTTTTTCACTAAAACAACAACACCCACAATTAAGATAATAGCACAGATAATTATTAATCCTACTACTATCAATATAATAGTATCTACACTTAATTCCATACCTATTTTTTCTCCTTTCCGTATATATATATTTTTTTATCTTTAGTTCTAAACTTTATGTATCTTAAAATAATATCATCAATATTTTCACCAGCACATACTTTAAAAATTGGCGCAAGAGTTAGATTAGGTATTTTAAATGTTCCAACTACAAATCCTATAGCACCAAATACCCCCATTGCAATCCATCCTGCTAAACCAAAACCTAAAGTATCAAATACTAATAATTTTAATAATAATCCTGGTATTACCATTACAACTGTATATATTAATGCTTTAACTGAAAATATCTTAAATAACCTTGTTTCACCCTTCGTATTTCTTGGAATAAAATATGTTCCCATGTGTTCACCCCTTTACCTTTTGTTTATATAATTTTACAAATACATTCTAGCATATTACGTTATTTTTTTGTATATTTTTTTATTATTTTATCAAAATTTAATATAACTGTAATTTTTCTGTAATATTTCTGTAATAATTGTTTTATTTTTTGTAATTTTCATGGTTTAATTGATATATATTTTATCTAATGATATAATAAAAATAGGAGGTTAATTATGGAAATAAAAAACATTTTAGTAGAAGGTAATAATTTAAATAGTGCAATTGGTTATATTGATAATAATGAAATTAATTACTCTTATTCTAACGAAAAATTAATGAACAGCATTTATTATTTAACAATTTATAAAACAGATGAAGATGATAATAAAGAAGAAAAAATTGGATATATAGAAATGACATATATGGATGTAAATATGGCTACAGATATGGACTATAGTATATATGACTTATTTGATTTAATTGATAGTGAAAAACAAGGTATATGTGAATATTTATATGATGGTGATGATTTTAACGATGATTATGTTGGTGCAGATTTAGATATTTTGTATATTGATCGAATATTTATAGAAAAAAAATATAGAAATAATGGAATCGGTAGTCTTATAGTTGAAAAATTACCTAGATTAATTAGAGATATTTTAAAGCTAAGACCTGGGGCTTTAGTACTTTTAGCAAATCCTTATGACATTGAAAATGATGAAACAATACGTAATACAAATAAAAAAGATATAGAAAAACTAATCAAATTTTATGAAATAAATGGTTTTGAAAGAATTGAAGATACTCAATATTTAGTTAGAAATATGGATTTTAGATATTAATTCGAAACATAAATTAAGAGTAGCACTACAAATAAAAATGCTACTCTTTTTTATTATTTATATTTTTCTATTAACATATTTAATTCACTTTCAGACCTATATCCAACTTCTTGATTAATAAGCTTTCCATCTTTTATAAATATAAGTGTTGGTACTCCTTCTATTTCATATTTTGAAACAAGTTCTTCATTTAAATCAATATCCACTTTGTAAAACTCTACATCTGCATATTTTTCACTAACAGTTTCAATTACGGGTGCTAACATTTTACAAGGCATACACCACTGAGCAAAAAAATCTATTATTATTAATTTGTCTTTTTTATTTAATAATTCATCAAATTCATTTTTATCTATTATTTTAATCATAAAAATCACTCCTCTTGATTAGTATATATCATTATTAATTATTTATCAATTATTATTTCTTTTTTTGTATATAAATTATATAAAATGTTTGAATTATTCCTATCCATCCTATAATTGGAAAACAAATATCTATTAACTTATTAAAAGATATAAAACTAATAATTAAACTCAGTATTCCCGTAGCTAATATTGCTAATATATATCTTTCTTTATTATATTTTTGTACTAAACTATATTGAGTTGAAACAGCTGTTGAATATATAGATATTGCTATAACTATTAAATAAAGTATATACATACTATTATTTACCAGCCTAGCAATATATAATAAAGGCATTGAAATATTTTTTATTATATACATATATTCCTCCAGTATTAAATATATCAATATTATTAATACTAATAATATACTACTTGAAATTAAGCTTATATACTTTATCTCCCTAACATTTTCTATTATTTTAGAACTACTAACTATTACAGGAATTGCTATTACAAGATTATAACTAGCATAAATAATTCCTGAAAAAAAATTAATAGCTTCTATATTTTCTTTAATTAAAATATTATTACTATTTACTTCAAATATAAATAACCCAATTATTGATAATATAATTATTGGTACAATAAAAACACTTACTTTCATTATTCCCTCTATATTATTTAATAATGTAATAAAGCATATGATAAGTAATACTAAACTTCCCCAAATCTTTGGTATCCCTAATACTGTATACATAAATTCACCAAATCCAGCTACCATTATTGAAAATATTATAAGTAAAAATATATTTAAAATTTTATCAACAACTTTATTTATTCTTTTTCCAAATAATTTATTTGTTAACTGATTGTAATTATATATTTTACTTTTATATGATAATTTTAATGTATAGTAAATAGTAAAATAAAAAACTAAAAAAGTGGATATTAATATAAAAACTATATTATCTTTATATATATTAAAAAAAGTATATATTTCTCTTCCTGAAGAAAAACCAGCCCCAATTATTGTAGCTATAATTAAACAAGAAACCTTTAGTATATTCCCCATATAACACCTCTTATTTTAATATATTTACAACCAAAAAAAGTATGCAAATTAAAAAATCTGCATACTTTTTATTTTAGCTTTTAAATCTAGGATTTAAGTCAATTTTTCCTTTATACCCTACATCAACAAAGAAATAGCTTAAAACACGCTTATAGTTAATTATATCTGACTTATTAGGTGCCCACTGTGCAAGAACTTTTTTATCAGATAATTTACAGTTAAACACAATCTTCGCATCTTCACAGCCATTAAATATAATCTTCTGTTTTTCAATGCCACCCATCCTTAACTGGCAATATACCGAAAATGCCTTTTTCATCGAATTGAAATTCCGTTCATACATAATTTTGAATTTCATACTATTATAACTTCCCTTCTAAAAAAATTTTAATAAGTTTTCGTATTATTTAATACTATTTTATTATATCATATAAAAATACTTTTTTCTATACTTTACATAATATTTATTTATATAAAAATATTACCTGCCTTCAAAAAAGTCACGACCACCAACCCCAGACATAGAATAAGGTACATCTCTCACTGTACCTTATTCTGTCACTAATTAGTTTTTCATTCCCCATCTTTTTTTATCTTCTTATATTATATAATAGAACTGAGTAGCAATTCTAACGTGCAAACGCACTCCCTCCATCCCTTTATGTTCAAAAAGATACAGCAAAACTGTATCTTTTTACCTTCTTTCCCCACGCGCTTTCATCCTACTTTAATTCCCAGGCTGTTTCTAGTGTATCTCCTCCTGCTTCTTCATCTACTACTTGGATGCTAGAGCTTAGAGTAACTACAGGGCGCAAACCACACACGGCGCGGCTCCCGCTGCCATATGAATAGAATAATTCGCACGCATACACGCCACCATCGTCCACATAGCGCACATCAAATTTATTATTGTCACTGCCGAAACGAGCATAAACGCAAGACGAAGACAGCCAGTAGTACTTATCTCTAAATACTAATTCCTTTGCTATGTCACTTGCTTCTGTACAGTCATCTCTAGAATAGTCATAATATAACTCTAATTCTTCGTAATTGTCTGGTTTACTCCATTCACTTACATCATATCCATCCTCTACTATTGCATCCCCCAATGTAAAATTATCTGCTATTGTTTTATATACTGTCTCATAATCACTATTACGATAATATGGCACTGGTTCGTATTTTAATACTTCATTTACATCTTCTACTTTTAAGTTCCTTCCTCCATATACTTCTCCACATATTGCATCTAATACTCCTGGTCCGTATGCAACTCCATCTGCTCCATCTAGGTATATATTCTCTACTGGTTCTGAACTTACCAATGTTACTGTACTTCCATTATTTTTTAGTATTCTCCATTCTATTCCTTCGTTATATCCTATTACTTCTTCTCCTGCATCATACTCCCAATCGTATGTTTCATCTTCTCCATTTTCATTCCTTATCCAACTAGTCGCATCTGCTCCTAATTTTTCTGTTATATTATATGTCTTTCTTTCTCCTTCTGGTATGCTATATATTACATAGTCTCCTACTTCTGCAATACTTGCTAATGTTATACCTTGATTATTTCCTGCTCCTATTCCTAAGTCTGAAAGCCATATGCTATATGGGTCATCAGTTCTTGTTCCTAATACTATTTCTCCATTACTTATTACTATTAAATCTTTATACTCTTCTTTAAATTCGGGGATTATTCCTTGTATTTCTGCTAATTCTGTTGCATTATATAATCCACCTTCTCCATTTCCGGTTGCTAATTCTATTTGTTTTTCTGCATTCTTTACTGCTAATATTTCTTGATATGTTCGTATATCACTTTTAAATACTGCTTCTTTTGCCTTCTCTATTATTCCACCTTCCATAAACGTAACTATAACTGCTGCTGTTAATATTATTAGCACAATTATTGTTACGATTAAAGCAACTAGCGATATACCTGATGTTTTTTTACTATTCTTTAAATTTTTCATAATCTTTTCTCCTCCTTAAAATTTAATCTTTTGTTATTACACAATTTTATTGTATAACACTTTCAGTTTTACTTCAACTGTTTCGTTGTAGTTTTTTGTTTTTTATTACCTCCTTCCTCGGCTCTTTTTATTTTATTATTACCAAAATATATTTTTATATAATTTGGCAAACTAAAAGAACCTAAGACTACATTACGTTTTGTCGTAATATATTCTTAAGTTCTCTATATTTTTTAGCATGTCAATTAAAGATGTTTTTATACTATAAACATCCCCCCCCCCTAGTATTTAGCACTTTATGGCATATTACTTTGGTTTTATTTGACATTTTTTACACCTTCTTTCTTGTTTGTAATATATCATATGCGTTTTATCTTTTCAATAGTTTTTGTATAAAAAAAAGCAAGTAGTTTTGTTTTTCTACTTGCTTATATTTTTTATGAATTTTGGAATATTTCTTCAAATTCATCTCCTTCAATTTTTTCTTTTTCCATTAAAGCTTCTGCTATTCTGTGAAGTTTATGCATATTATCTACTAATATTTTTTCTGCTCTTGTATATGCTTCACCAATTATAACTTTTATTTCATTATCTATTTTTGAAGCTATTTCTTCACTATAGTTTCTTGATTGAGCAAAATCTTTTCCTAAGAATACTTCTTCATGACCTGTTCCAAATGTTATTGGTCCTAAGTGCTCACTCATACCATATTTAGTAACCATATCTCTAGCAATTTTTGTAGCTCTTTCTATATCATTAGAAGCACCTGTACTAATATCATTTAATACAACTTTCTCTGCTACTCTACCACCTAATAATGAAACAATTTTTTCTTCCATTTCAGTCTTAGACATAAATGATTTATCTTCACTTGGTCTATACATTGTATAACCACCTGCCATACCTCTTGGTACAATAGATACTTGATGTACAGCATCTTGTGTAGGTAAAAATCTACTTACTAATGCATGCCCTGCTTCATGATATGCTACTAATTTTTTATCTCTTTCACTTACTACTTTACTTTTCTTTTCAGGTCCCATCATAACTTTTATCATTGCATCTTCTACATCTTGATTTGTTATTGACTCTTTATTTGCTCTAGCTGCAAGTAATGCTGCTTCATTTAATACATTTTCTAAATCTGCTCCACTAAAACCTGCTGTGTTTTTAGCTATTACTTCAAAATTAACATCTTCATCAAATTTTTTCTTTTGAGCATGAACTTTTAATATTTCTTCTCTTGCTTTAACATCAGGAGCTGGAACAATAATTTGTCTGTCAAATCTGCCTGGTCTTAATAATGCTGGATCTAATATATCTGGTCTGTTAGTCGCTGCTAAAACAATAACACCACCATTAGTTCCAAAACCATCCATTTCAACAAGTAATTGGTTTAAAGTTTGCTCTCTTTCATCATGTCCTCCACCTAAACCTGCACCTCTATGTCTACCAACTGCATCTATTTCATCTATAAATATGATACATGGAGCATTTTTCTTAGCTTGTTCAAATAAATCTCTAACTCTTGATGCACCAACACCAACAAACATTTCAACAAAGTCTGAACCACTTATTGTAAAGAATGGTACACCTGCTTCACCCGCAACAGCTTTTGCAAGTAATGTTTTACCAGTACCAGGTTGCCCTACTAATAATACACCTTTAGGAATTCTTGCACCCATATTAGTGAATTTTTCTGGACTTCTTAAAAACTCAACTATTTCTTCTAATTCTTCTTTTTCTTCTTTTACACCTGCAACATTTTTAAATGTAATTTTTTTATCTTCATCTGTTTGAAGTCTTGCTCTGCTCTTTCCAAAAGACATTGCTTTTCCTCCACCTTGTTGTTGAAGTAAAAATACCCAAAATAGGATTAATATAATTATCATACCAATTGGTGAAATATATTGAATAAATGTTGTAAGCATTGATGTTCCTTTTTCTTTAAATTCAAATGTTGCACCAGCTATCTTTTGTTCTTGTATATAATTTGTAAATTCTTGCACACTTGGAATATTAACTTCTTTTGGTGTTTTTGTATTTTTGATTTGTACACTTGCTTTTCCTGATTCTGTTGATAATTCTATTGATTGAACTTGATCATTTTTAATCGCATCCATCATTTCACTATAACTCATTTTTAAATCTTCACTATCACTTATACTTGATATCATAGTTATTACTATTATCAACAATATACCTAATATTGCTATTCCACTTAAATTTTTTCTCACAAAAATTCTCCCCCTTATATTTACATATATTTTACTAACTTATACTATCATAAAACTTTTATCAATACAACACCAAAAATAAATTTTATTAAATATTTTGTTTTGTAAAATATACTTTTCCTCTATTTAAATATACTTTTAAATATTTATTTGGACATATAAATTTATTTCCAACATTTTTATTAATCATTTTTAATATATCATTTATATGAACTTGCTCTATTTGCATAGTAGTTCCATTTAATTTCTCTATACATTTTAGTATTAACCTTTTTTGTATATTTATTTCATAATTTATAATCTTCTTCCCATTTATTACTATACTGTCATTTTCACAATTTATTACATTTTGATTAAATAAATCTTCAACAACATTATTTATATATTCATCATCTTCAGTAATATTATCTGACATTCTATTAATATTTGCGATAACATTTTCATTGAAATTTTTTTGAATATATGGCAATAATTCATTTCTAACCTTATTTCTAGTATATTCACTTTCATTATTACTTTCATCTAATCTAGCTGTAATATTATTTTCTTTTAACCATTCATCTATTTCTTTTCTAGTTATTTCAATTAAAGGTCTAATATATTTATTATCTCTAACTTTTTTAATTCCTTTTAAACCATTTAATCCGCTTCCTCTAAATAAATTTAATAATATTGTTTCAACATTATCATTTGCATTATGTGCTAATGCAATTTTGGTGCAATTGTTTTCTTTTGCAATTTTATCAAAAAATTCATATCTTGCTTTTCTACCAGCCATTTCAATAGACATCTTTTCAATTTTTGCAATTTCATTTATATTAGGTTTGTCTACAAAAAACGGAATATCTAATTTACAGCAAGTTTTTTTTACAAACTCTTCATCTAAAATGGCATTTTCTCTAAGGCCATGATTAATATGCGCTACATATAAATTAATATTCAATTCTGTTTTTAATTCATTTAATAAATACAATAAACAGGTAGAATCAAATCCACCTGATACTGCTATTAATATATTTTTATCCTCTTTTGTTATCATATTATATTTATTTATTGTATTTAATACTTTTTCTTTTAACATTAATAACTCCTCTATTTTATTACTTCCATTTGTTGTTTTATTATTTTAATTATTTCATCTAATCTTTGTTCTTCTAAGTTTTGTATTAATTCTATAAAAGGTTTTAACTCACCAGTTGTTGCATATAAATCTAACACTTTATAATATTCTAATCTATCTTCAACTTTAATACTTATAGGTAAATAATTGTTTATCATTAGTTGATAATTCATTATTAATCTTGATGTTCTTCCATTACCATCTATAAATGGGTGTATCTTTACAAATTCAGCATGTGTCCAAGCTGCTAGCTCTAATGCATCCATTTTCTTTATATTTTCTTGTAACTCCTCATAAAAAAATCTTAATTGATTATACATTTCATTTGGTGTTGGTGGAGTATGTTTAGTACCTGTAATAATTACATCAGTTGCTCTATAAATACCACCTTGCATGATATTTTCTACTAATATTTCATGCATATCTTTTATACTTTTTTCATTAAGAATTTCTTTATTATCAATACATCTTTTTATATAATTAAAAGCTTTGTTATGATTTATTACCTCATAAATTTCTCTTAATTCTTTGCCACCTATTGTTATATTGTCTTCCAATACTGCTTTTGTTTCTATAAGTGTTAATGTATTTCCTTCAATAGTAGTTGAATTATATGTAAAATCTATATCAAAAGCTTTATTAATTTTCTCTATAATCTCTTTTGGTAATATATTTATATTTTTATTTATAAAATCTACTTTTTCTTGTAATTTCATTTTAATATATCCAACTCCTTTTTTATCTAAACTTATCTAGATTAGCAAATTTAGTATATTGTCCAAGCCATAATAATTCTGCTGTTCCTGTTGGACCAGATCTTTGTTTTGCTATAATAACTTCTGCAACATTTTTCTTTTCAGATTCTTCATTATAATAATCATCTCTATATAAAAACATAACAATATCTGCATCTTGCTCTATAGAACCAGATTCTCTTAAATCACTAAGTATAGGTCTATGGTCTGGTCTTTGCTCAGGAGCACGACTTAATTGTGATAGAGCTATAACTGGTATACCTAATTCTTTAGCTAATATTTTTAAAGATCTACTTATTTCAGAAATTTCTTGTTGTCTACTTTCTGATTTACTACCTTTCATTAATTGCAAGTAATCTATAATTACTAACCCTATATTTTTTTCAAGTTTTAATTTTCTGCATTTTGCTCTAAGTTCCATTGTACTAAGCCCTGGAGTATCATCTATATATATTGGAGCTTCTGAAAGTGGTCCTAATGCTTTAGCTAGTTTTACCCAGTCTTCATCTTCCATTTTACCATTTCTTATTTTGCTACTATCTACCATAGCTTCTGAACAAAGCATTCTGTTTACTAGTTCTTCTTTAGCCATTTCTAATGAAAAAATTGCAACACCTGTATTATGTCTTATTGCAGCATTTTGAGCTATATTTAATACAAAAGCTGATTTACCCATTGCAGGTCTTGCTGCAATTAATACAAGATTTGCTGGTTGAAAACCTGATGTTCTATTATCTAAATCTATAAAACCTGAAGGAACACCTGTTACAGTTGTTGTTTGATTATATAGTTCTTCTAATTTAGCAAATGTATCTACTAAAACATCTTTAATAGGTGTGTAGCCTTTTGTATTTCTTTTTTCTAGAATATCAAAAATCTTTTTTTCAGCTTGATCTAATATATCTTCAACATCATCTTTTGCATCAAAACCTAATTTAACTATTTCATTTGAAGATTTAATTAATCTTCTAAGTATTGATTTTTCTTCAACTATTTTTGCATACATTTCAATATTTGCTGTTGTATAAACAGATGAAGCAACAGATGATAAATATTCAATTCCACCTACGGCTTCTAACATTTGTCTTGATGTTAAAACATCTTTTACTGTTAAAATATCTATAGGCTTACCTTGTGAATATAATTCCATCATGGCTGAAAAAATAACTTCATTGTCTTTCCTATAAAAATCTTCTTGTTTTAAATATTCTATTGCAGTTGCTACCGCTTCTTTATCTACCAACATTGAACCTAAAACAGCTTGTTCTGCTTCAATATCATGTGGCGGTATTTTATTAATAGAATTTTCTTCCATATTACACCTCTTGATTAACTATTACTTTTATCTTTCCGATTATTCCTTCGTATAATTTAATTTCAACATTTTTAATTCCAACCATTTTAATAGGCTCATTTAATATGATTTTCTTTTTGTCTATATCTATTTTATATTTTTTCATTAGTTCATCTGAAATATCTTTTGAAGTAACAGAACCAAATACTTTACCATTACTTCCTGCTTTAATATTAAAAGTTATTTCCATTTTTTCTAATTCTTTAGATAATTTCTCTGCATCAGATTTTTCATTATCTTTTCTATATTGTTTTGCTTCTTTCTTATCATTTAATAATTTCATATTTGATGTATTAGCTTCTATTGCTAATTTTTGTGTAAATAAATAATTTCTTGCATATCCATCATTTACATTAACAACATCATCTTTTTTTCCTAGTGCTTTAACATCTTTTAATAAAATAACTTTCATAATATCACTCCTTATTTAAGCATTTTCTTCTTTTCCTAAAATCACTTGTTTTAATTTTTCTTTTGCTTCATCAATTGTTATATCATCAAGTTGTGCTCCAGCCATATTAATATGACCCCCACCACCTAATTTTTCTAATATTACCTGAACATTAATACTTCCAAGTGAACGACCACTTATACATATTTGATTTTGATTTTTGCAAAGTACAAATGAAGCTTGTATATTTTCAATACATAATAATTCATCTGCTGCTTGTGCTGTAATTAGCATTGTATCATTATCTTCAACTGGACATATTGAAATAGCTATATTTTCATTAACTACTTCCATGTTTTTAACAATATCTGCAATTATTACATATTTATCGAAATTAGTTCTAAATAATTGATTAACATTTGCAACATCAACACCTTGTTTTCTTAAATATGCTGCTGCTTCAAAAGTTCTAACCCCAGATTTTAAAGTAAAGTTTTTTGTATCTACCATTATACCTGCATATAGACTTTCTGCCTCTAATACATCTAAATTAATTTTTTCATCTGAATATTCAATTATTTCTGTAACTAATTCACATGTTGATGAAGCATAAACTTCATGATATGTTAGTACTGGATCTTTAATATTATCTGTACTTCTTCTATGATGGTCTATAACTACTACTTTATCTGTTTCATTTAATAATTCTGGACATTCTGTATAATCTTGTTTGTGTGTATCAACTACTATTAATAGAGTATCTGCAGTTATTTGACTTAATGCCTCATTTTTATTTACAAAAACATTTTCATATTTTTTACTATTTTCAATTTTATTTAATAAATTTTTAAGCATATCTCCTTTATCATCTAAAACTATATATGCTTCTTTACCTAATGTTTGAGCCATTCTATATAATCCAAGGCCTGCACCAATACAGTCAACATCTGTTTGCTTATGTCCCATTATAATTATATTTTTTGAAGTTTCCATAAACTCTTTTAATGCTTGTGCAACTACTCTTGTTTTTACTTTTGTTCTTTTTTCAACTTCAACTGTATTTCCACCAAAAAATTCGAACTTATTATCTTTTTTTAATACAATTTGGTCTCCACCACGTCCTAAAGCTACATCTAATGAAGAAAATACATCATTATATTTTTCATTTATATTTTCATCACTTACAACAATACTACCAGATATTGTAGCTGGCATTTTTACACCAAAATCTATTTTTTTAACATCTTCAATAATACTAAATTTTTCGTCTATAAATGATTTTAAATATCCTTTTTCAAAAGCAATAATATATTTATTATTGTCTTTTTCAATAACCATACCATTTGCTCTACTAATCCAGTTTCTTATAAGCTTACCAATAATAGGATTAATTTGACTTCTTTTTTCTTCTGATACTGATTGTATTAATTCATCGTAATTATCTATTGCAAGTATTCCTAAACATAATTTAGATTTATCATAAACATCTATTAAATGAACATAATCTGTTTTTTCTAAAAAATATACCATTAAAACATTATCTTGCTCTTTTCCATGTTTTGATTCTACTCTTAGAACATTTGCATATACATCATATATTCTTTCATTTATAGTTGTTTGTGTATAAATTCTTTTTTCATTTTTACTGTCTTGTACTTGTTTAAATTCTTTAATAATGTTGTTTAAACCTTCTTGTCCTTCTATACTTTGAAATAAAATATCAAAATTAGAATTACTCCAAACAATATCTCCACTTTTTTCTAAAATAACAAGTGGCATTTGAAAATTTAGTAATGTATCTTTAGTAACAGCATCAATATTGAATGTTAAATTAGCTATATACTCTTCTATCTCATTTTTTCTTATTAAATTTCCGAAAAAAGCATATGCAACAACAAATAAAAATACTGCTAAACACATAACTAATAGTTTAGGTCTTAATACTATTAAAAGTATTAATAAAAAAGCTATAACTACTAAATATACAGTAACCTTTGACATTACTTTTTCTAAAAAATTATTTGTTTTCATTTTAATCTCCTATTTTTCTATATCTATTCCTAACTTATCTGCTAAGTTTTTATTAAGTTCAATATTGTTTTCTAAAATTTCTTTTAAATTAATTTCTTTGTCTTCTGCTGATTTAAATAATATAGTTATATTTTCTAAAAGTTTAATTTTAATATCTTCTATATCTTTAATATTTCTTATTACATTTGTATTAAGCACAGCTTACACCCCTAATAATTTTATACTTTTATTACACTATTGTCAAGGTAAGCGAAAAAAATGTTATATTACTCTTGATTTTTATGTAAACATAATATATAATAATGTAGAATAAAATATTTTTATTCATAATCTTTTTAAATTTTTTAGGAAAGAGGTACAAACAATATGAAGAAAGTTTCTTTTGAAATCCCTAAGGCATTTAACCATGTATTTGTTGAGTGCACTGAAAAAGGTCCGGTATTTTACCGTGACAAATTTTTAACAGATATAATCGTTGATAACGGCGAAAACAACGAAATCGATACGATGTTACCTGATAATGTAACCAAAATTGAAATGTCCAAAGTTTTTTCAGATTTTGATACAGTTGCGGATACAATTAATTATTTCCATTTATGGCCCTTCAGTCATATGAGACATGCGGAAATAATCGCAGACGGAATTTCCGATTTCACATTCCCTCTTTTTAACAATACTACAAAAACATGTTTCAGAGAATCGATGGAAAAAACAAAATGGCTTAAAAGTCTTTTCGTTATTTATACAAAAGATAATAACGAAAAAATCGGTTTCCTTTTATTTAAGTAAAAATCTTATTCTTTTTCTCCGTTTCTCGTCAAAGAATGGTATGGCTTTCATTAGGCCATACCATTCTTTAATTTTTCATTATATTTTTCTACTATTTCATTCAATACTTCTTCTATTTCCATATTTGATGTATTAATTACTAAATCATAATTATTAAAATTAGTAACATCTATTCCATAAACTTTATTATATCTATCATATTCTAATTTATTTCTTCTTATTGTAAACTCTTTTGCTTCTTCAATACTTTCATATTTTTTTTCATTAATTCTTACACTATCATTATATATTCTTTTAGCCGCTTCATCTTCATCAACATATAAATATACTTTAAAACTATCTGGTATAAAGTGCCATGCTGTTCTTGATACAAAAACAATTTCTTCATTAGATTTTCCAAGTTCTATTATCATATTATCTACTTTATGATCAAATTCTTTTGTATTTTTTATTTTTTCTTGAAACGTAACTATATCCATATTATGCTCAGCTGCTAATTTTCTCATTACATCTCCCATAACATAACATTTATATTTTAATTTATCTGCAACCAAACTAGATACTGTACTTTTCCCACTTCCACAATTTCCTGAAATAGTTATTATTTTTCTCATTTTTTCACTCTCCTAAATACTTTTTTAGTATATTATCACAATAAAATTATCTTTTCAACAGTTTTTTATATTTTCTCTTGCCATTATATTTTCGTTTTAATATAATATTAGTGGTGATATATAAATGAATAATATTAATAGCGAAAGAACAGTTGTAACTAAAAAAATAAGTATTATTGGTATTGTTGCAAATGCTTTTTTATTTATACTTAAATTAATTATTGGTATCATTGCTAATAGTCAGGCAATGATAGCTGATGGAATAAATAGTGCAGGTGATATTGTTGCATCTCTTATGACATATATAGGGAATAAAATTGCAAGTGAACCTTCAGATGATAACCATAATTATGGTCATGGAAAAGCTGAATATATTTTCTCATTGTTTATTGGTTTAACAATGGTATTATTATCTGCAAAAGTAGCAATAAATGCTTTTTCTTCTATATTAAATTATAAACATTTTACATTTTCATGGTATCTTGTTATAGTATGTATTATTACAATTATTTCAAAGTTAGCTTTATACATATATTCTTCAAAACTAGGTAAAAAATATAATAGTATATTAATAACAGCTAATTCAAAAGACCATTTAAATGATGTATTTGTAACTATTTCAACTTTAATAAGTATTTTAGCTGGTTTCTTTAACATATATATATTAGATGGAATTATTGGTATGGCAATATCAATTTTAATTATTTATTCTGGTATAAAAATAATATATTCAAGTTCTAAAATACTTATGGATGAATCAATAAATGAATTAAATAAAAATGAAATAACCAATATTATAAATAATTATTCTGAAATTGATCATATAGATAAAATAACATCTAAACCATGTGGAAATAAATATATAATAATTGTTAAAGTATCTATGGATGGTAATATGACAATTTTAGAAAGTCATAATATTGTTGGCAAAGTAAAATCTGAACTTTTAGATTTAGAATACATACATGATGTAATAGTTCATGTTAATCCTGCATAAACTTTCTATACAATAAATTGCTTTATTTGTAATTTATTGTATTTTTTTTTATTTAATGTAAATAATAGCTTAGAGGTGATTTTATGGTAAATCCATTACAGTCAAAAGAATATTATTCAAGTTATGTAGATAAAATAACTCCAAATTCTAAGACATTTAAAAATATATTAATTGCCTTTTTAGTTGGAGGTCTTATTTGTACAATAGGTCAAATAATTACAAATTATTGGTTATCTAGTGGATATTCAAAAGAAATATCTGCAAGTTTAACTTCAGTTGTTTTAATATTTTTAGGTGCTTTTCTTACAGCATTAAATTTATATAATAAAATTGGTAAAAGAGCTGGTGCTGGTTCTATTATTCCAATTACCGGTTTTGCAAATTCTATTGTATCACCTGCAATTGAATATAAAAGTGAAGGATATGTTCTAGGAGTTGGGGCTAAAATGTTTGTTGTAGCTGGTCCAGTTTTAGTTTTTGGAATAAGTAGTTCCATCATTTATGGACTAATTTATTATTTACTTTTTATGTAATTGGAGGTATTTATGGAAAATAAAAGGATTGGAAATCAAACAGTAAAATTAACAAACCCTATATATATAAATTCAACATATTCTATTGTAGGTCCAAAAGAATCTGAAGGGCCATTAGCAAAATATTTTGATAATTCTGTTCAAGATGCTTTTTATGGTGAGCAGTCTTGGGAAAAAGCAGAAAGTAAATTCTGTTTATCTAGTATTAATGGTTGTATTGCAAAATCTAAAATACCTGTTTCAGATTTTGAATATATTTTAGCTGGTGATTTATTAAATCAATGTACTTCTTCTAGTTTTGCAATAAGAGAAACTAATATACCTTTTATAGGATTATTTGGTGCTTGTTCAACAATTATTGAAGGACTAGCTGTTGGTAGTATGTTAATAGATGGTGGTATGGCAAATAATATAGTATGTAGTACTTCTAGTCACTTTTGTTCGGCAGAAAAACAGTTTAGATTTCCTCTCGAATTAGGAAATCAAAGAGCTCCTTCTTCACAATGGACAGTAACTGGTTCTGCTTCTGCTATAATTAGTAATAAAGGAAATGGACCTAAAATAACTCATACTACAATAGGAAAAATTGTAGATATGGGAATAACAGATGCAAATAATATGGGGGCAGCTATGGCACCTGCTGCAATTAATACACTAAAAGCTCATTTCGAAGATACTGGTAGAAAACCTGATTATTATGATTTAATTGTAACTGGAGATTTAGGATATATAGGTCATCAAATAGTTATTGATAGTTTGAAAGCAGATGATTATGATTTGAATAATAATTATACTGATTGTGGAATATTAATTTTTGATAAAGAAAAACAAGATACACATTCAGGAGGAAGTGGCTGTGCTTGTTGTGGAACTGTTTTAGCAGGTTATTTATTTAATAAATTACAAAATAAAGAAATTAATAAATTACTTATTGTTGGTACAGGTGCTTTGATGAATGCCACAACTTGTCAGCAAAGTGAATCTATCCCAGGAATTGCACATGCAATAGCAATTGAAAATTAATATTTAATATATTAAAACTACTAATATTCAAAATTTGAATATTAGTAGTTTTGTTTTAATCTAAGATTATATTTTTTAATTCCTCATTAAGTGTTAATAATCTTAATTTTTTTTCAAAATCTAATGCATATACTTTTATTCCAGCTTCTTCACATAAAAACATTCCAGGCATTATATCCCATAATTTACGAGTTGCAAATATTAATGCATCTGTTTTTCCTGAAACAAGATTTGTAAAAGACCTTGCACATGAATTAATATGTAATATATTTCCGATTAACATTTTATCTTGTTTTATTAATTTGTTGAAATATATTTTTTTACTGTCCAATTCTTTGTATACTGAACCACCAAATTCAACAACTGTTTGATTTAATGGTACAACTGGTATATTTAAAATCTTGTTATTATTTAAGTATACACCTTGATTTTCTGCAGCATAGTAGAATTCATCTAATTTAGGTAAATATATTATTGAAAATCTAGTATGCCCTTTATCATAAAATGCTAATTGTATTCCCCAATAAGGATTGCCTTTTATAAAATGATTTGTACCATCAATAGGATCTATTATCCAGCATCTATCTTGCAGATTAGTATCAGGAAAACTCTCTTCAGTTAAGAAAACATCTTTTTTAAATTTTTTCTTTATATTTTTTATTAAAAATTTTTCAATAGCTATATCTATATCTGTAACTAATGTATTATCTTCTTTAGAAAAAATTCTAAAATTGGTATTTTCTTTTATCTGATTATATGCTTCTTTTACAATGCTAATTGCAAAATCAAGTTCTTCTGAATATGAAAAGTTTTTATTTCTTTTTCTAAATATAAACTCTTCAAGTTCATTATAATATGGCATACCCTTCTGAGCTGATTTTACTTGTAACTTCATTGTTGCAGCATACATAGCTTTTCTTAATGCATGTTGTAGATCTACACCTTTAGATAAAAAAGCTACTAAATTACCATTTAACGTATCTCCTGCACCTATAGTGTCTATAACTTCTACATTAATTGATGACATTTTTACAACTCTTTTTCCATTATGATAAATTAAGCCTTCATTACCTAAAGTAACAATTAATTTATTAGGATATTTTTCAATACAGGTTTCAATATTATCTGTATTAAAAATAGTTTTACATTCTTTTTCATTACATGTAATTAATGTAATTTTATCAAGAAGTTTTTTATTTGCTTTATCAGTAATAGAAAGTTTTTCCGGCCTACATGGCGTTAATATTAATACTTTATTATGTTTGTGGCAAAAATTAATCAATCTTTCAGTTGTTTCTTTAGGTATTTTTAATTGACAAACAATTATAGCAGAATTTAACAATACTTCTGAATATTTATCAACCATATCTGGTGTAAATGTATTTATTGCACCAGAAAATCTCTCAATTTCATTATCTTTATCTTTTACTCTAATTCTTATCTTAGAATAGTCATTTTGTATACCATCAATTATTTCAACATTTGAAACATCTACCCTATTTAATAACAAGTTTTCAATAATACTTTTTCCTATTTCATCATTACCTACTCTTGATATTATTGTAGTTTTTGCTCCTGCACGGGAAGCTGCAACAGCCTGGTTAGCTCCTTTTCCTCCTGGTTCTTTAATTGTTGGCTCATCATTATATGTACCATCACTATTTTGATAATATATCATATCTAATGCACAACCACCAAACACACAAACATCATATTTCATATAAAGCTCCTCCGATTAATTATATTTCATTCATTATAATTATAACATAAATTAAATATTTAATATATATTTATAATTAATTTATTTGTAATATATGTTTTTACATGTTATAATTATGTTAACAGTAGTTTTATATACTGTATTTCAATAAAAAATTTTTTATGAAAGGATGTTTGTTTATTTATGTGGCTTCTTTATATCTTACTTGGTTTTGCTATCTGGAATAACAACTTTAATTTAACCATGATAGGAATGATAGCATTCTGCTTAGGGATTTTTAGTCTAACTAGCAAAAGTGGAAAAAGGATGTGTCTTATTGGTGGAATAGTAGCCGCCATCAGTTATTTTGTTTTTCAAATACCATTGCATTAAAAAATATTTTGGAGGTAAAATTTTATGGTAAACACTATTGGACTCATGTTAACCCTTGGTGCACTAATTGGATTATTTATAGTAGCACTTATAGCTTTTCCAGCTTTAAGGAACGCTATCAAAAATGCTTTTAATGCATTAGGCAAATGGGCTAGCAAACATTTGCTTGGCATTATATTATTTGCCATAGCTTTAATTGCATTGATTATGAATGAATTCACAGCAGCATTATTGGCTCCATTTGCTTATCTTGCTGTAATTGTATTAGGCATATGTATTATGCTTGGTGCAGTAAACAAGAAGTTCTCCAAGCATGCTTGGAAGATAGGAACAGTTGCTTTAGGAATAATTCTTGCATCTGTTATTCTCGAAAAACTTCCATGGTAAGTTTTTTCCCTAGCTTTCTTAAAGCTAGGGTTTTTCTTTTTATTTTTATGAATTTTTAGAAAACTTTATTATAAATAGTGGAATTTCACTGTTTTTTTTGATATAATATATAAGAATAAAATTTTTTATAAGGGAGGTATCCGTTTATGTTGCGGAATATTTTGTCACCTATACTATTCATATTAGGTGTAATTGTCTTTATATTATTAATAATTTACAATAAGAAAATCAAAAATGTTGAAACAGTAAATCCAAAATTATTATTCAACGTCAATATTATTTCTGGTTGTATTGCTACTGCATTCATTTTATTTTCTTATTTAATAATTGCTTAATTGAGCTTAGAAATCTTCAATTTGTTTTGAAGATTTCTTTTTTTGTAACAATATTAATAAAATTACATATATTGATATTGGTGATTATTATGTTTAATATAAATGATTGGAATTTAATATTAGTAAACTCTGAAAATGCTTTACCAAAAAACTTCTCAATTGAATTAAAAGAAATTAAAAATATGGATAATGGAAATACTTACCTTTTGGATAATCGTATTATTCTATATTTATTTAATATGTTTAATTTTGCACAAAGAAGCGGTATAACTTTAAATATATTTTCTGGATATAGAGATATTTTTAAACAAATAGATTTATTAAATAATTCGATAAAAAAACATAGAAAAGAAAAAAGAAATATAAATGAAGCACAATCATTATCACTAAAAACTATTGCTTTACCTGGTTTTAGTGAGCATCATACTGGTTTAGCTATAGATATTTATTCTAATCAAACTAGACTTTATGATAACATATCTTTTGAAAATACATATGCTTTTAGGTGGCTTAAAAATAATTCATATAGATTTGGTTTTATTCTAAGATACCCTAAAGATAAAAGTAATATAACAAATATATCATTTGAGCCATGGCATTATAGGTTTGTCGGATATAATGCTGCAAAATATATGTATGATAATAATTTGTGTTTAGAAGAATTTATAGAAAAAATATCTAAGAATTAACTCTTAGATATTTTTTATAATTTCTTTTAAATTCTCAAACTCCTCTTGAGAAAGTGTTACACCTTTTCCCATTTTTTCTTTATCTGGTGCCCAATCTCTAATATCATATTTGGGTTTTGCATTATTCCAACTAATTAAATTTATCTCTTTTGTCCATCCCATATTATTTTCAGATATTACTCCTATATTTTCTACTATTTCATATGTTATCTTTTTTTCCATTATATTTCCCCCTCTTTATTTATTTTAATATTATATATTTTTTCTTTTTGAAAATATTTATTATATATAACTATTAATATTATCAAAACTAGTGCTATTATTGCTAGTGTAGAATATCTCTCTACATAAAATAATATTTTATTCCATGATGTTCCAGCCATTTGACCTAACTTAATTAAAACAATATTCCAAATCGTTGACCCAAATGTTGTTAATGTAATAAATGGAATAAACTTCATTTTTGTCATTCCTGCTGGAATAGATATTAAACTCCTTAAAACAGGAATAAAGCGACAAATAAATACTGTTTTTCTGCCATGTTTTTCAAAACTATTAAATGCCTTTTCAATATCATTTATATTTAATCTAAGTATATTTCCTATTTTTCCATCTACTATCTTTTGTAATTTTTCTTTATTTAACAATCTTCCTATTGAATAAAGGATTACAGCTCCTATAACTGAACCTAGTACAGAAGATACAATAACTCCTATTATTGTTAGTTCAGTAATTATTGTACTAAAACCTCCAAATGTAAGTATCACTTCAGATGGAATTGGTGGAAAGATATTTTCTATTGTAATTAATAGAAATATTCCTATATATCCAAAACTATTTATAATTTCAATAATAAATTGTTCCATATCTCCTCCTATTTAACATATTATATATTTTTACTTTTTTACTGTCAATATACTTTATTCCTCATTTTATTATGTATGCATAATTTAATATAAAAGTAAATATACATTACTAGGAGGTTTGATTATGAATAAATATCTAAAATATATTAGTATTATTTTTTGCTTTATACTAATTTTTAATACAATATCTTTTTGCAGTATTAACAATGAATATAATATTCCAGTATGGAAAGATGATAATGTATCATGTTCTCTTGAAGTAGATAATAATATGATTTCGCTTGAATCAAAAGCAGGAATTCTTATGGAAGCATCAACAGGAAAAATTATATTTGAACATAATTCGAATGAACAATTAAGACCAGCTAGTGTAACCAAAATTATGACAATACTTTTAATAATGGAAGCTATAGATAATGGAAGAATTCATTTGGATGATAAAGTATCTTGTAGTGAAAATGCACGAAATATGGGAGGTTCACAAATATGGCTTGATGAAACAGAAGAGTTAACAGTTGATGAAATGCTAAAAGCAATTTGTGTTGTTTCTGCAAATGACTGTTGTGTAGCTATGGCAGAATTTATATCTGGCTCAACCGATGAATTTGTTCGTTTAATGAATGAAAAAGCAAAACAATTAGGCATGAATAATACTACATTTAAAAACTGTCATGGTCTTGATGAGGATGGACACTTAACAACTGCGCAGGATATTGCTTTGATGTCTAGAGAATTAATGAATAACCATCCTGATATAACTAAATATACTACTATTTGGATGGATTCTCTTAGAGGAGGAAAATCAGAATTAGTAAATACAAATAAACTAATACGCTCATATGAAGGAATAACTGGCTTAAAAACTGGTTCAACTTCACTTGCTTTATTTAATGTATCAGCAACAGCTACTAGAAATAATTTAAGTTTAATCTCTGTTGTTATGGGGGGGCCTACTTCTCAAATTAGATTTAATGAAGCTAAAAGATTACTAGATATAGGATTTGCTAATTATTCATCACAAACTCTATGTAAAAAAGATGAAATTGTACAAACAATAAATGTAAATAAAGGAAAAGTTAACAAAATAGATGTTGTATATAGTAAAGATGTAAATGCTTTACTAAAAAAAGGTGAAGATAAAAATATTGAAAGTAATATTATTTTACATGATACAATAAATGCTCCTGTAAATAAAGGAGATAAAGTAGGTGAAGTTGTTTATACATTAAATAATGCTGAAATTGGAAGAACAGATATTGTAACATATTATAATGTTGAAAAAATAGGTGTTGCAGATATGTTATCTAGTATAATTAGTTATACTTTCAAACTTGGTAGAGGTGGATATTCTATTAATATTGATGTTTAGTTATTAAAAGGTGCATTTTTACTTTGAATGCACCTTTTATTCCTATATTCTTTCTAATTCTTTTTCACTTAATCCTGTTGCCTGCATTATAATATTCTTTTCTATCTTCATCTTTAATAATTTTTTGGCTATATCAATCTTTCCTTCTCTCTTTCCTTCTATTTCACCTTCCTCTCTAGCACTAGCCATTCCTAGCATATATGTGTAATCCCATTTATCTCTAAGTTCTTGCATTCTTGCTTCTGCCTCTTCACCTTGCAGATAATATACTTGCTCATCTATTTCTCTTATCATTTTATTTTTTTCTATTGCCATTTTAATCATCTCCTTTTCTCTTCCACTTATATATATTAACCATTGCTCTAATTCATTTTCCATATCTACTTTTTCTTTCTTTATCTTTGGTAACTCTATAAAATATCTTTTTATTTTTGTTTGTATTCCTATTTCTTTATTTTGCTGTAATACTGTCATTGTATTTGTTATATAATCTTCATTTTCATTTATCTTGTAATCCAATATGGTTATTAATATTACTTCTTTTGAATCTTCATATTTTTCTCCTTTTTTTATATTTCTAGTATATATGCTTGATGAATATTTTTCTGTTCTATATATTATATTTCCTTTGTCTTGTCTTTCCATTTCTATATTTATAATAATTTTATCATTTACTACTGCCATTATATCTAATACACCTGCTTTCTCTTCTTCTGTAGCTTTTTGTATTGATATATCATGTCCTACATCTATTTTTTCTACCTTTATTTTTAATATTAATTCTACTAACTTTTTTATATATTTTTCATTTCCTATTTTTCCAAAGATATTTTTAAATATTACATCATATTTTATATCATGCTTTATTTTACTTCTATCATATTTAATAATATATCACCTATCTTTCTCTAATTTTAACACCGCTCTTCATTTTTGTCAATATGTCATAATTGTTTTGTACTAAAATCATCAAATGAATACTGCCTAAACTAATATTATACTATAGTATCTCTACATATTTATGGAATAAATGTAACGATTTGTTACTAAGATTTTATATAATAATTATTATGATATATTTATATCATAATTTCCATTAATTGTAAATATACATAATTATTTTTTGATATATATTTAATTATTGTATATTTTATTTTAATAAGATATAATATCTTTGAAATTAATTTATTTTGGAGGTAAAAAATGAGTGTTGGATTAGTTTTAGAAGGCGGGGCAATGAGAGGAATGTATACTGCTGGTGTATTAGATGTTTTTTTAGATAATAATATTAGAATAGATGGAATTATAGGCGTATCTGCTGGTGTTTTATTTGGTGTGAATTATTTATCCAAACAACGTGGTAGAGTTATAAGATATAACCAAAAATATATAAATGATAAAAGATATATGGGATTTAAATCATTAATTACAACAGGTAATATTATTAATAAGGATTTTGCATTTTATGAAATTCCTACTAAATTAGATATATTTGACCAAGAAACATTTGCAAAATCTAATACTCCTTTTTATGCAACAATTACTAATATTGAAACTGGAAAACCTGAATATGTAAAATTAACAGATGTATATAAACAAATAGAAGTTTTAAGAGCAACTTCTGCAATGCATTTTGTTTCAAAATTTGTTGAATTAGATACTGGTAAATATCTTGACGGAGGAATATCAGATAGTATTCCCATAGATAAATGTATTGAAATGGGTTATGATAAAATTATTGTTATTTTAACTAGACCTATTGAATATAGAAAAAAGAAAGGAAATACCTTATTAGCTAAATTAAAATATGGTAAATATCCTAATTTAGTTAATGCAATTAATAATAGATACATAAAATATAATAATACTGTTGAAAAAATAATTGATATGGAAAACAAAAAAGAAATATTTGTAATTAGGCCTTCAAAAACTATAAAAATGAAAAGAATAGAAAAAGATATTAATAAACTGCAAGAAATGTATGATTTAGGTATAAAGGATTGCAAAAATGCATTAGATGATTTAAATAAATATTTAAGAGGTGATTCCAATGTCTAAATTCATAAATAAAGTTAAAGAATATTATAAACAAACCAAGAGGAAATCATTATTGGTATATTTAATATTAAGAATCTTAGTAATAATATGTATGATTCTACAATTACTAAGAGGTGATTGGAATAATGCTTTTTTATGCTTGCTTTCTTTATTATTATTTACAATTCCGATGTTTTTACAATATAGATTTAAAATTAAAATACCTATTTTATTAGAAAGTATAGTATACATATTCATTTTTTCTGCAGAAATACTTGGTGAAATAAATAATTTTTATGGAATTATTCCTTATTGGGATACAATTTTGCATACAATAAATGGATTTCTATGTGCTGGAATAGGCTTTTCTCTAGTGGATTTATTAAATGAAAATAGTAGAAATATAAATTTATCACCTGTTTTTGTAGCAATTGTTGCCTTTTGTTTTTCAATGACAATAGGTGTTTTATGGGAATTTTTTGAATATGGAGCTGATATATATTTAAAATATGATATGCAAAAAGATACATTATCTTCTTCAATTTCTTCTGTAACAATACATCCAAATAATAAAAATAAAGCAGTTATTGTAGATAATATAACTTATACTAACATATATACAGAAAACGAAGTTATAACTATTAATGGTGGATACTTAGATATAGGAATACATGATACTATGAAAGATTTATTTGTAAATTTTATTGGAGCACTTTCTTTTAGTACTATAGGATACTTATATATTAAAAATCGTGATAAATATAAATTTGCTACAAATTTTATAGTAACAAAATAAGAACAAAAGAGATGTTAATTTAATAAAAAATCAACATCTCTTTATTCTTTAATGGGTAATTATTTTAAATTAAAACCATTACCACTTTCATATCTTTTTAAACCTATATTATATACAAGTACAGCAGTTGTAGCTAAAAATATAGTTATACCAATAAAGAATAATAAGGTCGGTATACTAAACTGAGTACAAACCTTTATTGGCAAATGTGCACAATAAAAAGCTGGTACTATTGTGTATATTAAGAATTTAACAAAACTTCCATATACTTTTTCAGGATAAATTGTTAAGTTAATAAGTAATGAGTTTATATATGTAGTTCCTAAATTGGTAGTATCCCCAAACCAAAAAGCTGTCAAATATACGAGTATAACTATACTAGTAATAGTTATTGTTGCAATTATAGATATTAATAATAAAAACAAATAATCTAAAATTACAAAATTTGTTGCAAATAATCCAATAACTAATCCATATACTACATCACCCATTGCACTTAACTTACATCTTGAAGTTATGAGTCCAATCAAACTATATTTAGGTTGTGTTAAATATAGGTCTAAATTTCCTTGTGCAATATTTTGTGCTAAATATTCAGTTCCTCCGAAACAAAAATAAGATAAACCATATGAAATTGTAGGTATTGACCATAAATATAAAATGTCTTTTAATACAATTCCATTAATATTACCATCATTTTTGTTAAATAGTACTAACCAAATTATTAACCATGTACAATTATTAAGTGCCATCATTAATGTCTGAAATGCAAAACTAGTTTTATTTGATACACTTGAGCATATATTTTGCTTTACACATATTAATATATACTTAACATATGCATAAATCTTTTTAAATAGAGTTAACATTGAGTTTTTTCACTCCTTTCTTGTACATAATTACACATACAATTAATAACAATATTATTGAGTAAATTTCATATCCTAAAGATTGAATAAAATTTGAATATGAAAAATGTACAAATAATTGTGAAGGAGTATATGTAACATGTGTTGTTGGCAATATTTTTACAATACTTTGTAATGTTTTCGGTAAAAAATCTATTGGTGTAAATACAAATACAAGCATCATTTTTGACACAATAAGCCAAATAGATGATATATCTTTACCCACCCATAATGCAGATATTCCTACTATTAAATTAATAAGTAATAATACAAATAATCCTAACAATGTTACTAATACACTTAACAATATTCCTACTGCATTAATCTCAATTTTACCAGCAACAATTAATCCTAATGGAATTGAAAATATTGTAATTATTGCTACTGTAATAATTGTAGTTAAATGTTCAGCAATAATTCTTTTCATGAAATTATATGGTTTAGATAAATTATATGCAATATTTCCATTTGTTATATCATTTCCAATAATTCTACAACTATAATGGAAACCTTTTAATATTAATTCACCTATAATTACATACCACATTAAATCCTTTACTGTAAAACCTTCAATTACTTTATCTTTGAATATATAACTAAACAACTGAGTTATTACCAATATATATGCAGCATATGAAATAAATTCTGTAATGTATGCAAACTTATTTGATACTAAATTTTTAAAATAGTATTTTGCAAAATATAAATACTTTTTCATAAGCTTCATCCTTTCTTTGTTTTATATGCTTTAAAAATTATTTGTTCAATATCTGCATGTTCGATATCAATATCTTCAATACTAGAATATTCAGATAAGCTGTCTATTAATTTACATACAGTTACTTCTTTAATATCAAACTTAAGCTTAATAGCATTATCTGTTTTTTCAATAATTTCTGCATTTTTAATATATTGGCTAATCTCATCTGTTACTTTTTTATCAAAGTTTACAGTAATTTTTCTTTGTGTAAGTAATTCATTCTTTATCGTAGCCATATTTTCATCAAGAACTATTTCACCATGATTAATAATAATAATTCTTTCACATAAATACTTAACATCTTCTATATCATGGCTAGTTAAAACAACTGTTACGCCATATTCTTTGTTTAATTTAAGTACCATATCTCTTACTTTTTGTTTCATAATAATATCCAAACCTATTGTTGGTTCATCTAAGAATATTATTTGTGGCTTATGAAGTATAGCACCTACTATTTCACAAATCATCCTTTGTCCTAATGATAATGAATTAGCTTTTCTTTGGATTAAATCTTTTATTCCAAAATACTCAGCATATTCATTTATTGTTTTTATCAATTCTTCCTTTTTTATGTCATATATTGCACCAAGTAACCTATAACTATCTATAATAGGTAAAAATTGATTTAATTGGCTTTTTTGTCCAAATAAACAGCCAATATTTCTTGTAAGTTCAATTCTTTGTTTCCAAGGAACATAATCACAAACAACCGCTTCTCCCTCTGTTGGATGAAGTATTCCTGTTAATATCTTAATTGTTGTAGATTTTCCTGCACCATTTGGCCCAAGAAATCCAATTATTTCACCTTTTTTTATTTCAAAAGAAACATTATTAACTGCAATCTTTTCCACCTTGTTCTTTTTTTCCTTGATTGTAAACACCTTTGTAAGATTATCAATTTTTGCTATAGTCATACTAGCACTTCCTTTCATATATACATTAATTATATTTTTTATATTTATATATAAAAAGATGTGCTGACTTTATATCAACACATCTTGAATTCTATAATATCACTTTAAACTTACCTAATTTTAACTTAATATTTCTTCTTCAAAACTTTTATTGATATAAAGATATGACAAAATACAACCATGCATAACTGCTGGTCTTGATAAATCCCATTGTTTATAACAAATTGTTGATTTAATTGTATTTTTCATAATTCTCCCTCCATATCTAATATTTTTTATCATTAGGACTTTTCACAAATTAGTGATTAATAATGCAAAAAGTCAATTACATTATTAATTGTAAGCAATTAAAATGTTAATGTCAACCACTTAAATGTAAACATTATGTAAATTTAAAAAGGAAGATTATACTATTAATTAATAATATAATCTTCCTTAAATTTGTTAAACATCGTATATTCTTATTTCTTTATTTTGATCAAATTCTTTGCTCAAAAGGCCCTCTTGTATACGCTTTTTAAATTGAATCGCTCTTTTTGCTATAAATGCTTTTTGAAGTTCCCCTATTTTAACTCCTGTATTTAATTGATATAACCCTCTATCATGAGTTGTAAATTCTTGAACAACCAAGCAGCCAACTACTGCACCATTTGACATTACTCCAGGACCAACTTCAATAATGTCAAATAGAGCTAAATCTGTTTTTCTGCTACTACATTCTTTTAAAAATCCCCGAAAAACTGGTGAATAATTAGACATCTTTTTCTCTCCTTATTCCATACTGATTTCTATGTCTCTAGAAACTAAATTAACTACAAAACCAATTTCCTGTGCTGTTGTGTACACTTTAGAAATTTCATGTTCAATAAAGGCCCTCTCTTTTTCTGTCAATTTTATATTTGCATTAAGCATTAGTATGACCTCATTGGTTTCTTGTATA
This sequence comes from Clostridiales bacterium, assembly GCA_015056545.1. Lineage (GTDB taxonomy): Bacteria > Bacillota > Clostridia > TANB77 > SIG350 > SIG350. The sequence continues at coordinate 107,899 of SVGE01000003.1, forward strand.
ACAACTGCTTTACCAGATGGTTTCAATACTATTTTTCCTTCTTCATTCTCTTTTAAAAAAATTTCGAATACCTTGCAATGAAACCTCTGCTCTGAATTTAATTTTAATGACAACTTTTTCATAAACTTTTCTCCTTTATTTAATCAATATTTATTGTCTCACTATTTAATCCAGTTTTCTCTATTACTTGTTTTTCAATTTTCCAAATTGCTTCTATTACTTTTTCTTTTTGAGCAATTTCCAAATTAAAATTTTCTTCCATATCAAAAAGAATTTTCTTTTTATTTGGAAACACATATGCAACACCAATTAATATTTTTTCTTCACTCTCTAAGTCTGACATTTTTATTTCATAACTTCTACAAACTTCTTGTTTACATTTTGAATAACTTGTAATTAAACATTTCATGTTCTTTCCTCCTACTTTAAAATAAATTTAGATTTCAAAATATTAAATTGTTTAAATATTTTATCACAAATATTGTTAAATATCTACATTTTTAGTATTTTTTATGTAAATTGCTATTGAATATTTTAATTTAATTTGCAAATAATATTTTTGTAAGGAGGAATTGAAATGAATAATAATCAACAAACTATAAAATGTAATGTAAGTAGTTGTAAATATAATCAAAACAATGCTCTTTGTTCCTTAGCAGAAATAAAAGTTGGATGTATGAAAGGCTGTCATCCTACAAAAATTGAAGAAACTGTATGTGATAGTTATGAAAATATTAAACATCCTAATTTTAATTGTTAAAACAAAAAAGGAATAAAATACATTTGTATATTTATTCCTTTTTAGTTTTTTAATTATTTAACCTTATATATTGTTTCATTAGATACGTATCTGTCATTCCTGAAATATAGTCTAATACTTTTCTTGTATTTGAATTATTATTATTATATTTATCTGACATATCATTTAAAAAAGCTCTGTTTATATCTGTATTATTAGTATTATTATTTAAATCATATAGATATTTATTAAAAACGTATTTTATCATATCTGAATATTCTTGTCTGTTTGTTTGCGAAATAGCTGGAAAATATATCTCTTTATAATTAAACTCTTTTAAATCCATTAAAGCATTATATACTCTTGGTGACATGGCCAAATAATTCTTCCCATAACTATTATTTACAATATCCATAATTAATTCATGAACTATATCTGTATTTTGATTACCTAATATCTCAATTATACTTTCAGGCAATTGCGCTCTTGTTATAAGTCCTAATCTTATGGCATCTTCTATATCTCTGCCAATATATGCAATAACATCAGATATTCTAGTAACACAACCCTCTAATGTCATTGGTCTTAATTCTTTTATATATTTTTCATCTTTATAACAATTGTTGTATTCTTGTATAAAACTATCCCATGTTTTATTCCAATTAGGTTCATAAACATCTTGTAAAAGTTCACCATTATGACATAATATTCCATCTAATGTTTGAAGTGTTAAATTAATACCTTCACCATTTTTTTCAATATCCATAAAAGTTCTTACACTTTGAACATTATGCATAAATACACCTTCATTATGTTCTTTACTTAATTCATTTAACACTCTTTCTCCAAAATGTCCAAAAGGAACATGCCCTACATCATGTCCTAAACTAGTAGCTTCTATTAAATCTTCATTTAAATTTAATGCTCTTCCTATTGTTCTAGCAATTTTAGATACAAGTTGTACATGTAGCATTCTTCTAGTTACATTATCATTTGAAGAAAAAACAAAAACTTGAGTTTTATCCATATATCTCGCATATGAATTTGTATGTATAATTCTATCTACATCTCTAAAAAACTTTGGTCTAATATCTTCTTTTTCTTCAATTAGCCTAAGCCCTTTAATACTTTTACAAGCATATTCAGATAAATAGTTTTCTTTTTTTAAAATATTTTCACTTATTGTTTTTTGAATCTCTTTCAAAATTTCACCTCATCATTCGTATTTTATAATATTTAATATATTCTTTCCCTTTTTAGTTATTCCTTTAATTTCTTTAATAACTATTCTACCTTTTCCTTTAATAGATATAACATCATCAATTTTAACAATTTTATCTGTTTTAAATTGTTGTTGCCAGTTAATAAATATTTTCCCTTGATTTATATATTCATTAGCAATACTCCTTGATGTTTTTAAATAAACAGAAAGTATATTATCTAATCTAAAAGAATTAACTAAAATATTGTCTTCTATCCCATCATCAATTATATCAATTTTTTCATTAATACTCAATTTTTCTAATCTAACTTTTGTATTTTTTACTTTATTTATATTTTTTATTATATATTCTGTAATATCTTTTTTTACAATAACATATGCACACTCATCTTTTACATATATATTTCCTATTAAATTTCTATTAATTCCTAAACTTAATATTGTCCCTAAAATATCTCTATGAGAAATTTTTGTATTTATATATTTATCATAAATAAATTTTATAGTACTAATATTATCATTTATATTTTGTTCAATATAATTAATCTTTTCATCTGGACAAATTATTAAAACATTTCTATCAAAATTATCATATCCACCATATATTTGTATATTATTAGTATATTTTAATATGTTTTCTTTTATTAAACTTAATTCATTTAGATTTAAAAAATTAGTGAAAACAATTACATTATTTTCATAACTTTCTTTTATTTTATCTATTACATTATATAGTAAAATCTTATCTTGTTTATCAAAATTTTTATTTCTAATATTTTCTTTTATTTCATCTATATTTTTCATACATTATCCTTATATTTAAAAGTATGACATCTATTCAATGATGTCATACTTTAATTTTATTATATATTAATTAATCTCCAAAGCATATTCCAATATTTCTAGCTGTTTTTACCATATCATGATCCATATTTACTGTTCTTACATTACTTGAAACTGCTCCTACTTCAGCGCCTCTACCTACTACATCTTCTAATGAAACACTGTCTAGCTTGCCATTATTTATTCTAACTAAAACTCCAAATTTTCCTTCAAGAGCTAATTCCATAGCTTTTGAACCATATTTAGTAGATAATACTCTATCAAATGGAGTAGGTACTCCTCCTCTTTGCATATAGCCTAATGTTGTATTTCTAGAAATTAAACCTGTTAATTCTTCTAATTCTTTAGCTACTTTATCTCCAATTCCTCCTAATTGTGTGTTAATAACTCCTTTTCCACCATCTCTTGTATCTTTAACAGTTAATCCACCACCTTTAGGAAATGCTCCTTCTGCAACTACAACAATACTAAATTTTTTTCCTTCTTCTTTTCTTTTATTTATTGCTTGTGCAACTTTTTCTATATCATAAGGTATTTCTGGAATTAATGCTACATCTGCACCACCAGCTATTGCTGATTCTAAAGCTATCCATCCTGCATTTCTCCCCATTACTTCTAATACCATAATTCTATTATGTGTTTCTGCTGTTGTATGAAGTCTATCTATAGCTTCTGTTGCAACAGTAACAGCTGTATTATATCCAAATGTAATTTCTGTACATGCTACATCATTATCTATTGTTTTTGGAATACCTATAACATTCAAACCTTTTAATGAAAAATCTCTAGCAGATTTTTGTGTACTATCTCCACCTAAAGTAAATATACAATCAAATCCATCTTTTTTTACATTTTCAACACAAACATCTGATAAATCTTTATATACAACTTCTCCATTTTCTTCAACTTTATAATTAAATACATTTGAATTTAAAGATGAACCAATTATAGAACCACCTTTGTGTAGTATTCCTGAAGCTGTACTATCTTTTGTACTTAATTTTACATATTCATTTTTTAATAATCCTTTATATCCTTCAATAAAACCATAACATTCTATTCCATTGTTTTCCGCTGTTTTTATTATTCCTCTTATTACAGCATTAAATCCTGCAACATCTCCTCCATTGCATAAAATAGCTACCTTTTTCATAATTTCATATACTCCTTTGCTTTATATTTCCTACTGTATTTTATTATTATTATTTCACATTGTCAATATTTTTATTGAATTATTTGACGAATTTTGTTACATAGAAAAAGTAGAAAAGATAAAATACCTTTTCTACTTCATTTTATATATTAATCAAAATATTTACTTTCTTTTTCTAGTAATTTAAAATCATCTTGTCTTAATATTTCATATACCACAATTGCTACACTATTAGATAAATTTAAAGAACGTATATTTTCTCTCATAGGAATTCTAATTGATGTTTCCATATTTTCTTTTAATACATCCTCAGGTAATCCTTTTGTTTCTTTACCAAATAAAACAAATATTTCTTCATCAATAGCATAATCTATTTGTGTATAATCTTGTTTTGCTTTTGTTGTGACAAAATATAGTTTATCTTGTTTGTGTGCTTCTAAAAACTCTTGAAAATTTTCATAATAAATTACATCTAATTTATCCCAATAATCTAAGCCCGCTCTTTTTAAAGTTTTGTCATTTATTTCAAACCCTAATGGTTTTACCAAATGTAATTTTGCTCCTATTGCGGCACATGTCCTAGCTATATTTCCTGTATTTTGTGGTATTTCTGGTTCTACTAATACTATGTTTAATTTCATTTTATTTCTCCTTATTCTGTAACATATCCTTCATTTGATGTATTTGTATTATTTTCTTCTTCATTATTATTAGGTTTATCTGTGTTTTCTGGTTCTTCTGTTGGTTCACCTGTTGGATTATCTATATTTCCTGGATCCTCTACAGGAGGTAATACCATATTTGTATGAATACTACATATTGTTTTAGGAACTGAATATTCATTATCTTTTGCACTTTCTGAACTTCCATCATCTACTGCTCTTTGTATAAATACTTTACTTACTTGACTTTCAATTGGACAGAATTCACAAATTAATTCATTACTTTCACTACATACTAATGTAGATACATGAGTTTCGCAACTACCTGATGGAACAGTCCCTTTTAAAAACATTTCAGATTTTGTTCTACTGCCTCTTGGATCTTGAGAGCATAGTTCTGTTGCTAACTTACCAGAATCAATACATATTGTAGCTGTTACAATATCTCCAGGTTTTTCAAAACTTTTTATTTCTAGTCCTGAATGAATATCTTTCATAACAGCATTCCATATTTTAGCTGCTGGATTTTGACCACTTGCATGTATTGTTTTTGGATTATCAAAACCATACCATACTGCACCAACATAATATGGTGTTATTGCACAAAACCATCTATCCTTATAATCATCTGTTGAACCTGTTTTAGCTGCAACTGGATTTCCGCCTATATTAATATATCCTGCTGTACCATTTGCTCCTCTTACAACATCTCTCATCATATCTAATGTAATATATGCTGCTTGTTCAGTAAATACTCTTTCTGTTTTAGCTTGTTTTTGTATAACTGTTTGACCATTTTTATCTACAATTTTATTATATAACATAGGTTCAATAAATACACCTTTATTACCTATTGTTGCATATGCTCCACACATTTCAAGTGGAATTATTCCATTTGTCACACCACCTAATGCAGTAGCTAAACCTTTATCTCTTTCATCAAGTGTAGTTATTCCCATTTTTTCTAAATATTTGTATGAAGTATTTACACCTAAATCTTGCATTGATTTTATTGCTACTATATTATTTGATTTTTCTAAACCTTTTCTAACTGTTGTTAAGCCTCCAAATCCTCCACCTGAATTTTTAAAACTAATTCCTCCAATTGTTGTTGGCACATCATCATAAACTGTAGCTGCTGTAAATGCTTTTTCATTAATACCTGGTCCATATACCGCTACTGGTTTAATAGTTGAACCTGGTTGTCTTGCTGATTGTGTTGCTCTATTTAATCCTCTTTCTACTTTATCTCCAGCGCCACCTACTAATCCTACAACAGCTCCTGTTTTATAATCCATAATAACCATAGCAGATTGTGGTCTTTCGTTATATGATTTATCTAAAGGGAAAAATGTTTCATCTTCATATACTTTTTCTATTGAAGCTTGAATATCTGGGTCAATATTAGTATAGATTTTTAAACCATCACTATATACCATCTTACTAGCTAATTCTTTAGATATATCTTTTTCTTCTTGCAAATCTTCAATAACTTGGTCTATAACCGCTTCAACAATATATGGTGTTGAACTAGTAACTACTGCTCTATTATATATTATCTCTTGTGCAACAGCTTGATTATATTCTTCTTGTGTAATCATTTCTAACTCATACATTTTTGCTAAAACAACTTCTTGTCTTTCTTTTATTCTTTGAGGATTTTTATTGTAATCATAAGATTCTGGGCCATGAGTTATTCCTGCTAAAATTGCACATTCAGCTAGTGTTAGCTCTTTAACATCTTTGCCGAAATATGTATATGAAGCTGCTTGTGCACCATAAGCTCCATCTCCTAAATATATTATATTTAAGTATAATTCCATAATTTCATCTTTTGTAAGCCATGTTTCTACTTCTACTGCTCTAACCCATTCTCTTAATTTTCTCATAGCTCCTTCTACACCGCTAGAAGCTTTATCCCCTGTTATATTCTTAACTAATTGTTGAGTTATTGTACTACCACCAAAACTAGAATTTCCTTTATTAAATACATATTCTAATACTGCTTTTCCTGTTCTTTTTATATCTATACCAAAATGTTTTTCAAATCTTTCATCTTCTATTGCTATAAACGCTTTTGGCAAATATGGTGACATATCTGTTAAACTAGCAATTATTCTATTTTGTTCACCATGTACAGCATAATACTCATTTCCATTTTTATCATAAATAAATGTTGTTAAATTTTGATATATTAAATCTTCTTTTGTTAATTTTTCTGTTCCTCTCATTATTCCAAATATAAGGCCAACACCAATTAACATACATATAATTATTAGTGCTATTACTGTTAAAAATATTCTCTTAAATACTCTTTTTCCCTTTTTCTTTTTTGATACCTTTTTTGTTTTTTCTCTATTATCATTATTAACTCTTCTTCTTTTTATATTTTCATCACTATAATTATTTTTCATAATTACCTCCGTAATATTTCTTTATATATTTTAACATATATATTATATTACATTTTTTATAAAAAGCAAATATTTTTTTCTTATTTCTTTATACTTTTATGTCAACTTTTGTTCGATTTGATGAATATCTAAAACCCTAGTATTTATTGAAAATAATTTTTTATATATTATTATGTTTTTATTTCAGTTATCCACATATCCACACAGTTTTCCACAGGTGTGTGGTTCATTTCCCACATATTTTTATTTTTTTAAGCATTTTTTATTACCAGTTTACATATTTATATTTTGTTCGTAAACTAATAATTCATTATAATCTGTAATTACATTTACTCCTTGTTTAATTAACTCATTAGTATACGTGTTTTTTATATTAAATATATCGCTAGGGAATACTGTAATTTCCTTACCTTGTTCAATTGCATTATCTACAATATATCCTACTCCATCATCTATTGTAGCTTGAATTAAAATAACGTTGCTACTAATTCCTGTTAAAATCCTATTTCTTTTTATAATATTTTCTTTTGTGCTTTTTACATTATATTCATTTTCCGTTAATATAATACCATTTTTAAGAAAAATCTTGTCATTAAATCCTCCTGCTAGAACAACAATATTATCCTCATTTGCTATATTATTCATATATATATATTTATCATTTTTATTAAATCTTGATACTATTTTTATATTGTTTTCTAATAATCCCTTAGATAAATATTTTAAAAGTTTTATACCACTTTTATCTATATGTAATCCTTGAAAAATGGTTATGCAATTTTTATTTAATATTTCCTTATTTCCTAAATAATAGATTAATATTGGAGGATAGGAGATTTTTTTTAATAATACTGGATAATCTTTATCTAATATAGTTAATATATTTATTCCTTTTAACTTATTTATTTTGTTTATCTCTTCTGCTTTTTTCATATATGTATTACTATACCAAATATTAATTTCTTTTTTATTTAACTCAAAAATATCTATTAGTTTTTCTTTTTTTATATTATATATATCATATATATTTTTATAATAATCTAATATTTTCAATTTCTTTTTTAAATCAATATTTAATAATTTAAACCAAATCCAATATTTCTCCATATTCATACCTCCTTAAATACAAATTAAATCTTCAATATTTTTATATTTTGACTCACCTATTCCATTTACTTTTTGTATATCTTGTATGTCCACAAACTCTCCATTATTATCTCTATATTGTATAATTTTATCTGCTGTTGCATCACCTATACCAGGAAGAGTTTTTAATTCATTTTTACTAGCAGTATTGATATTTATTTTTCCACTTGCTTCACTATTCAAGTTTTCACTTTCTTGATTAGTTTTCACACTCTCACCAATTGCATAAATATATATCTTTTCTCCATCTGTTAATTTCTTAGCTAAATTAATTTTACTTATATCAGCTTCATTAGTTAATCCCCCTGCTAAATTAACTAAATCATTTAGCCTATATTCACTATCTATTGTATAAACACCTTTATTTATAACTTGTCCATCAATATGTACGACAATTTTCTTTTTATCTTTTTCATTATCTATTTCTTCCTCCTCTTTGTTAGTCTCTTTATCTTTATATACATTAGAAATGTTAATTATATCATTATCATTTTTTATATATCTATATATTGTAATAATACTAATTAAGATTACCATACAAATAACTATAACCTTATATTTTATAACTATTGCTTTTATTTTTCTTAAAAGTTTATCTATATCATCTTCCAAAATTCTTCTCTCCTTTCTTAAAATTTGACTTTTCCTCTTGTTATTTTCCATAATTTTATGTATATTATATATGTAAAATAATATTAAGGAGGCTAAGCCTATGAAAATACAAAAGATTATTTCTATGTTAGTAGTATTTGTTTTACTATTATCTACATTAGTTTTTGCTACACCAGATATTGAATTATCTGCTGAAAGTGCAATACTTATAGAAGCAACAACTGGTCAAGTACTTTATGAAAAAAATAGTGAAGAAAAAATGTATCCAGCGAGTATTACTAAAATTTTAACAGCTATAATTGCATTAGAAGAATGTAATTTAACAGATATTGTAACAGTAAGTGAAATTGCTGTATCATCACTTCCACAAGGTTCAAGTACTGGTGAATTAAAATCAGGTGAAACATTTACTGTTGAACAATTACTTTATGCATTACTTGTTAATTCGGGAAATGATGCTGCTAATGTTTTGGCTGAGCATATAGCAGGTTCAAATGAATCATTTGCAACTATGATGAATACAAAAGCTACTGAAATAGGTGCAACCACTTCAAATTTTGTAAATCCTCATGGACTTCATGATGAAAAACATTATGTAACTGCAAAAGATATGGTTTTAATAGCAAAATATGCAATGAGTAATGAAGTATTTAGAAGAATAGTTTCAACACAAACATATACTATGCCAAATACTGAAATATATACAGATGAAGAAAGAGTTTATACAAATACAAACCTAATGTTATTTGATAAAGCTATGCCTGGAAATAGTGTTAACTATTATTATGAATACATAACAGGTATAAAAACAGGTCAAACATCTCAAGCTGGTAAAACTTTAGTTGCGTCAGCTAAAAAGGATAATATGGAGCTAATATGTGTAATATTAGGTGTACGTAATTCAAGTGAAACAGCTAATAGATATTTAGATGCTAAAAAATTATTTACTTATGGATTTAATAATTATTTCTTAACACAAATAACAACACCAATTAAAAATATAGAAATATCTAATGCTAAAAAAGGTCAAGAACTTGAAGTTCAAATAAAGGATAATGGTTATCTATTATCTACTACTTCTGTTGATGCTTCATCTTTAAATTATAGAATGGTGCAAAAACAAGGGCTTATGGCACCTATCAATCAAGGAGATGAAATAGGTACAATTATTTTTGATATTAATGATCAAGTATATGAATACACATTAGTTGCCAAAAATAATGTTGAAGTAAAAGATAGTATTTTTGAAACTATAATGAACTTTTTCAAATGGATATTTAAAATAATATTCTATATAATTTTAATATTTATAGCTATTGTAGTTTTATTCAGAATATTTGTTATACTTACTAGAAAAAAACGTAGAAAAAGAAAAAGAAGTAATGGTCCTCGTAGAAGGGCTAAACAAGATTAGGAGGAATATATGAACAAAAAAGAACTTAAAGAAATACAAAAAAGAGAAAAAGAAAAATTAAAAGCTGAATTAAAAAAACAAAAAGAAAAGGGTAAGAAAAATGTATCAGAATTTAAAAAATTTGCTTTTAAAGGAAATATAATAGATTTATCTATTGGTGTTATTATAGGTGGTGCTTTTAGTAAAATAGTTACTTCATTTACAACAGATATTGTTACACCTGTAATATCATTACTTACAAACAAAATAGATTTTGCCAATTTATTTGTTTCATTAGATGGAAATTACTATGCAACACTAGAAGCAGCAAAAGCAGCTGGTGCTTCAACAATTAATTATGGACAATTTTTACAAACAATAATAGACTTTTTCATAACTGCAATCTTTATATTTATTGTTATTAAGAAAATGAGTGATATGTCTAAGAAAAAAGAAGAAGCCCCTGCTCCTACAACTAAAAAATGTCCTTATTGTATGGAAAGCATTTCAATTGAAGCAACTAGATGCCCTCATTGTACATCAGTGCTAGAAGAAAAATAAAGTTAATTTAAAATTTAATATTTAAAATATAAATAATCATCTTTATTAGGTGATTATTTTTTTTGTAAATAAAGTATACAATATCAATAAAAATATATCAATACCTAAAAGAAATATTATTACATTTTTTTCCATTTTGTTATTGTATAATTTTAACAATTGATATATAATCTTATCGTTCCATCTTTCCTAAAATTTTATTTGAAAGGAGGGATATTATGAGAAATATTCACATGATAATGGCTATGCTAATTATATATTTAATTCTAAAATTATTTAAATAATTACATAGTAAAAAGAGTAAGGTATAGCACACCTTACTCTTTTTTGTTCCTGAGAAATATTTACATGTATTTCATATATATTATACTCTCTTATTTTATTTTTGTCAACCAATTATTGGTAAAATCAATAATAAACTTCCATTAAATATAGCCCTTGTGCTGGAAGTGTTTTTCCTGCATTTTTCCTTACACCACTTTTAATTATATCTGGTATATCTTCTTTCTTTATTTTTCCTAATCCAACATCAACTATTGTTCCTGCTATTATTCTAACCATATTGTACATAAATCCATTGCCATGTAATGTTATATATATTTTTTCATCTTTATATTCTAAATTAGCCTCATAAATAGTTCTTACAGTATCTTTACTACTTGTTCCAGATGATTTAAATCCTTTGAAATCATGAGTTCCTTCAAAAAATTTTAAAGCTTTTTTCATATCTTCAATATTTAATTCTTTTGGCATATGAAACTCTCTTTCTCTATTTATTGCACTACCATATTTTGAATTATTAATTATATACATATACTTTTTACCAACACAACAATATCTTGAATGAAAACGCTCATCAACTTCTTCTGCACTCTTAATTATTATACTTTTCTTTAAATGTGCATTTAAAGCTAATGGTATCTTTTTTATATCTATATCTGACTTAATTTTAAAATTAGCTACTTGGTTATATGCACAAACACCCGCATCAGTTCTACCTGATGAATATATAACTACTTCCTCACCTGTTACTTTGTATATTGCTTTCTCTATTTCGCTTTGCACAGTAGTCTTATTTGGTTGCCTTTGCCAACCGAAATATTTTTTTCCATCGTATTCTATTATAATTTTTATATTTCTCAAATTAATCACCATAAATATTATACAGTAAATTATATCAAAAAACAAGAAAAAGGGAACGAATAACTCGTTCCCCAAAGAATATGTAGTCGCTTGATTAATAAGGCTTAATAATAGTACTTCCGGGTTTAACTCCATAATAGATTTCCCAACCGGCAGACTTTATGGCTCTATTTACTTCTTTTCTGACTACTTCATCAAAGTCAGAAAGATCAACCTCCAATTTTACATCTGCCTGATCATAGAAAATTCCTTTGTTCTTCGCCAATGCCATCTGGTTTTCAATATCAACCAATGCATCATCAACGAGAACTTTAGCTTTCTTGAGCTCCATCTCCAAGTATGTTTCATGTTGCTCGTTTACTCTTTCCTCTACACTGTCTTTGCTCGTTACTACAAATCTTACTCTTGTCATTTTCATGACTCCTTCCATAATAAAAAAATATATTTTTACCCCAACCTTATTTCACAATTCCAATGAAATAATCTCTTCAATAAAGTAAAAATTACTTCATTAAAATCTAAAAAATATTGGTTAAGATATATATATTATACCATATTTTTTATTGTTTAGCAAATTGAACCATGCAAAAAAGGAATCTAACATTTTCCTGTTAAACTCCTTTTAATATATCTTATTATTGTGCATCTGTTGTTTCAGTAGTAGGTTCTATTTGTTCTACTGTTTCAGTTTGTGATGTTGTTGGTTCTTCTACTGGTGCTTCTGTTTTAGGAACAATATATATTAAACCTAAAACATAAGTAATTATCATAAATAATGCACCTGATAAAATAGTTAATCTTCTTAATACACCATCTCTTGATCTATCTTTATTATTATTTAAATAACCATCACTACTGCTTGAACCAGTTACAACTGTTCCTGCACCTTCTGTTTTATCTGATTGTAATAACATTAATACAACTAATGCTAAACAAATTATAGCATCAACTACTAATAATACAATTTTTAATATTTCCATAAATATACCTCCTAATCATGAACTATATTAATTGTAATATAGCCATTTCTGCATTATCCCCTTTACGTGGTCCTTTTTTGATTATTCTAGTATATCCACCAACTCTACCTTCATATCTAGTAGCTAATTCATCGAATAATTTAGCTGTTAAATCGATAGTGTTACCTTTTTCATCTCTAACTTTATCCATCTTAGTCATCATTTTTCTTCTAGCTGCTAATCTTGATGGCATATCTTTTTTAACATCTTCTTCAACTACTTCTCTTACTACTTTGTAATATGTATTTCCATTTTTGCTAGTTGCTTTTTCAGTAACTTTTCTTCCATCAGAATCAACTTTTGCTCTGCTAACTTTACCTTTAACAACTTCAAAGTTTTTGCTTTCTTTAATTCCTAATGAAATTAAGCTATCAACTATAGGTTTTAATTCTTTAGCTTTTTCAACAGTAGTTTCTATCTTTTCATTTAAAATAACTTGTGCAACTAATGTTTTAAGCATAGCTTGTCTATGACTTGCAACTTTACCTAATTTTCTTTGTGCCAATATTCTCACCTTCCTTTATGACTATTCTTCTTCCTCAGTAAATGCTAATCCAAGTGAAGTTAATTTATGTACAACTTCTTCAAAAGATTTTCTACCAAGATTTCTTACTTTTAACATTTCAGCTTCTGTTTTATTAACTAAATCTTCAACAGTTGAAATGTTAGCTCTTTTTAAACAGTTATATGATCTAACTGATAAATCTAATTCTTCAATTGTCATTTCTAACAATCTTTCTTTTTCATTTTCTCTTTGTTCTAACATAACATCCATATTTTTAGTTGTTTCTGATAAATCAATAAACAACATCATATGTTCGTTCATTATTTTTGCCGCTAAACTTAAAGCATCATCAGGACTTATACTTCCATCTGTCCATAACTCAATTGTTAATTTGTCATAATCTTCTGCTGAATCCATTCTTGTTGGCTCAACTCTATAATTTACTTTTTTAACTGGAGTAAATATTGAGTCAATTGCTAATACGCCAAGAGCATCTTCATCAGATTTATTTCTTTCAGCTGGAGTGTAACCTCTACCAGTATCTGCCTTAATCTCAACATGTAATGTTCCACCTTCACTAACTGTTGCAATATGTAAATCTGGATTTAATACTTCTACATCACCAGGAACTATTATATCTCCTGCAGTTACTTCACAAGGACCTACTGCATTAATTAATAATTCTTTAGATTCTTCATCTGGTATTTTTAATCTTACTTCTTTAAAATTTAAAATTAATTCTAACACATCCTCAACTACATTTGGAATTGTAGTGAATTCATGCATTACACCATCTATTTTGATTTTTGATATTGCTGCACCAGGTAATGATGATAATAGTATTCTTCTAAAAGAATTACCTAAAGTTAAACCATAACCTCTTTCTAATGGTTTACATGTAAAGCGAGCATAATTTTCTTTTAAATCAATTTCCTCGCATTCGATTTGTGGCTTTTCAAATTTTTTCATAAATAATATAACCTCCTAAATAATCTTTAAAATTTATTTTATTACTTAGAGTAAAGCTCAACTATTAAACGTTCTTCAACTGGTAAATCTATTTCATCCCTTGCTGGTAATTTAACAACTTTACCTACATAATTTTCTATATCAGCTTCTAACCATGATGGCATTGCTTTTTTAGCATTTACTGCAATGTTTTCTTTGAATATTGCATCTTGTCTGCTAGTTTCTTTTAATGTAATAACATCCCCTTCTTTTAATAAATATGATGGAATGTTGACTTTTTTACCATTAACTTCAAAATGTCCATGTGTTACTAACATTCTAGCTTGTGGTCTAGATGAACCAAAACCTAATCTGTAAACAACATTATCTAATCTTGATTCTAAGATTTGTAATAAGTTTTCACCTGTAACACCTTTTTTATTAGAAGCCATTTCAAAATATTTTCTGAATTGACCTTCTAAAACACCATAAAATGATTTTGTTTTTTGTTTTTCTCTTAATTGCATACCGTATTCAGACATTTTCTTTCTTTTTTGTCCATGTTGTCCAGGACCATATGCTCTTCTAGTTACAGCACATTTATCTGTATAACATCTTTGTCCTTTTAAGAATAACTTTTGACCTTCTCTACGACAAATACGACATGCTTCACCTGTATATCTTGCCATTTATTTATTACACCTCCATTAATTATACTCTTCTTCTTTTTGGTGGTCTACAACCATTATGTGGGATTGGAGTAACATCTTTAATAACTGTTATTTCTAATCCTATTGCTTGTAGAGCTCTAATTGCAGATTCTCTTCCAGAACCTGGTCCTTTAACATAAACTTCTACTGATTTTAATCCATGTTCCATAGCTACTTTACCTGCTGTTTCAGCTGCCATTTGAGAAGCAAATGGTGTGCTTTTTCTAGAACCTCTGAAACCTAATCCACCAGCACTAGCCCATGAAATTACATTTCCTTGAGTGTCAGATATTGTAACTATTGTGTTATTAAAACTTGAATGAATGTGTGCACATCCACGATCAATATTTTTTCTAACTCTTCTTTTAGTTGTTGCTTTTTTAGCTGTTTTTGCTGCCATTTATCTTCCCTCCTTATTTCTTCTTACTTTTACTTACTAATTTTCTAGGACCTTTTCTAGTTCTAGCATTAGTTTTTGTTCTTTGTCCTCTTACAGGTAAGTTTCTTCTATGTCTAATACCTCTGTAGCATCCTATTTCTGTAAGTCTTTTAATATTTAAAGCTATTTCTCTTTTTAAATCACTTTCAACTTTGTGATTCTTTTCGATTTCTTCCCTGATTTTGTTAATTTCATCATCAGTTAAATCTTTAGTTCTTTTATCTGGGTCTATACCAGTATTTTTTAGTATTTGATTTGATTTTGTTCTACCGATACCAAATATGTAAGTTAAAGAAATTTCAACTCTTTTTTCATTTGGTATATCAACACCTGCTATACGAGCCATTTACTAAATACACCTCCATAAATTAATATTATATATATAAACAAAATTAAAGAATTAAGAAAAATTATTCTTAACAGCCGCACCTTAATTTGTTTAAACCTTAAATTATTGGGTTAATTAAATTAACCTTGTCTTTGTTTGTGTTTTGGATTTTCACAAATCACTCTAACAACATTTTTTCTTTTGATAACTTTGCATTTATCACAAATTTTCTTTACTGATGGTCTAACTTTCATTTACAACACCTCCTTAAATTGTAAAATGTTTTTTTTGCTAAATTTATTTACCACGCCATACAATTCTACCTTTTGTTAAATCATATGGAGAAAGTTCTAATCTTACTTTATCACCAGGTAATATTTTTATATAATTCATTCTTAATTTACCTGAGATATGTGCTAATAACTTATGTCCATTTTCTAATTCTACATTAAACATTGTGTTTGGCAATGCTTCTGTAACAATTCCTTCAACTTCAATAATGTCTTCTTTAGCCATTATTTTACCTCCTTACAAACAATTTCATTAATAGAATCTTTAATATCTCTATTTGTTAATTTAACATTTTCATGAATCTTCTTTGCCATATCTTCACTAAAATATTTTGTTGCTTGTATGTGTTTTTGTTTTTTCTTTTTTGGATTATCTACCTTACGCATATCTCCATCACAAAGATAAACATAATCATCTTCTATTTTTACTACTAAAAAATATTTATCTTTATCTCTTCCATTCTTAGAGATAACAAGACTTCCAATGCTTACTAGCAAATTTTTTCACCTCTTAAAAATAACAAATACTAACTGTGCAATATACACAGCTAGTATATTATATACTTAAAGTTATACTTTTGTCAAGAGTTCTGGCTCATTATTTGTAATTAAAATTGTATGTTCATAATGTGCAGACAATTTTCCATCATAAGTTACTATTCCCCAGTTGTCTTCTAAT
Organism: Clostridiales bacterium; assembly: GCA_015056545.1. Classification (GTDB taxonomy): domain Bacteria; phylum Bacillota; class Clostridia; order TANB77; family SIG350; genus SIG350. Next base: position 124,705 of record SVGE01000003.1, read on the forward strand.
ATATCTATTTCATAATCTCCTTCATTAATCATAGGCTCAATTGCAAGAGTCATTCCTTTTTCTAATCTAGGCCCTCTTCCTGGTTTTCCGTAGTTTGGGATGCCTGGTTCTTCATGTAAGTTTCTTCCTACACCATGTCCTTGGAATTCTCTTACTACACTAAATCCATTAGCTTCTGCATATTTTTGTATTGCATGAGATATATCAGATAATCTATAACCTACTTTTGCATATTTAATACCTTCATAAAATGATTGTCTAGTTACTTCAACTAATCTTTTAGCTTCATCAGATACATTCCCTACCATATATGTTTTTGCACTATCTCCATGAAAACCATTTTTATATGCTCCAATATCTACTGATACAATATCTCCATCTTGAATAATTCTTTTTTTGTTTGGCATACCATGTATTATTTCATCATTTATAGAAACACAAGTAGCATATGGATATGGAACTGCCCCATCCATTCCTTCTACTCCTTTAAAAGAAGCAATTGCTCCATGTTTTTTTATTACATCTACAACTATATGTTCAATATCCATTGTAGACATTCCTACTTTTATATTTTCTCCAACTGCTTTATGGCATAATCCAACAATTTTGCAAGCCTCTCTCATTTTCTCGATTTCACTATCGCTTTTTATATAAATCATTTTTTCTCCTCTATTTCATCTAAAATCTTTATAGCATTAGCTAAAGTATCTTCTAATTTTTCCATACTTATAACATTTTTTATTGTACTATTTTTTTCATAATAATTCAATATCTCTTCACAATTATTATGATATATTTTTAATCTTTCCCTAACAACATCTGGCTCATCATCTTTTCTTTTATTTAATTTTGCTCCACACACATCACATATATTTTCAACTTTTGGTGGTTTATTTTTTAGATTGTATATTTCCCTACATTTTTGGCAAACTAATCTATTAAAAATTCTTTCAACAATTTTTTCATCAGCTAATTCCATATTTAAAACAATATCTATTTTTTTCCCTAATTTATCTAATGCTTCATTAAGTAATTCAATTTGATTAAAATCACGTGGGAAACCATCTAATATAAATCCATTTAAACAATCTTTTTTATTTAATCTTTTTACTAATATTTCATACATCATTTCATCTGGAACAAAATTACCTTTATTTATTAAAGAAGCAATTTGTTTTCCTAATTCATCACCTTGAGCTATTTGCTCCCTAAGCATATCTCCTGTTGATACATGTGGTACATTATATTTTTCAGATAACCCTTTTGCTAATGTTCCTTTACCGCTTCCAGGTGCACCTAACATTATTATTATCATATTATACCTCCTTAATTACAAGTCGAACACTCATTATCTACTAATCTATCCATAAAACTAGTATATATTAAATTTAATTGCCATATTTCTTCTTCTGTCATTTCTTCTTTATTATTAGTATATGTTTCTACATTATTAGTTTGATGTCCTACTATTTTTCCTTCTTTAACAAAAACTACTTCTGGAACATATAACTTTTTATTTCCATTTTCATCTTCTTTTAATATATCTTTTAAAATCTCAATAATTTGTTTATATTCTTCAGTATTATATTTTCTTATATAATATGGATTAAAATATATAACTTCACCTTCATAATCTGCTTCTTCTAAAGCCTCTTTAAATACTGGCATAGTTCTTTTACACCACTCGCATTCATTAAAATAGAAATAAACTATACCTGTTCCATTTTTAAGAAATTCTATTACTTTTTGTGTTTGCTCAGCATTATATGCTGTTTCCATCCCCTCATCACCATTCATATCTATATATTCATTAGTATTAATATTATAATTCTTTAAAAAAGTAGATAGAAAAGCAATTATTAATAACACAAATATAATTAATAACATTATATAACTTTTTTTCATATTTGTTTTCTCCTTATTTCAGATAACACTATTCCTGTTGCAATTCCTACATTTAAAGATTCAGTATTATCTTGCATCGGTATTGTAATATTAAAATTAGCTAATTCTATTATTTCATCACATACACCATTTGCTTCATTACCCATAATAATAACTTTCTTTTTATTAAACTCAATTTCGTAAATACTTTTAGAATTATCTAATGTTGTAACATAAATTGAATATCCTTTCTCTTTTAATTCATTTAGTAATTCAATTCCTAAATCTTCTAAAACTAATATATTTAATTTAAAAATATTTCCCATCGCTGACCTAATTACTTTTGAATTATATATATCCCCACAACCTTTATTTAATATAACTGTATTAAATCCAAAAGCTCTTGCTGTTCTTAATATTGTTCCAATATTTCCTAAATCTTGAACTCTATCTAAAAACAATATATCTTCTGAAAATTCATTACTTTTTTTATTAATTTCTACTACAGCCATAATTCCTTGTGGAGTTACTGTTTCAGACAAACTATTGAAAACATTTTCTGAAACATACATAACTTTATCACTTAATTCTTTAACTAATTTATCTGTAACATTTTTATTAATTCCTACATTATTATATATACTCTCACAAATAATAATTAATTCAATAACCTCTTTTGCTAAATATGCTTCTTCAACTATTTTTATTCCTTCTATTATATATTTATTTTGTTTAATTCTTTCTTTTTTATTATATAACTTTTTTATATTTTTTATTTTTTCATTATTAACACTTGTTATTTCCATTTTATCACCATATACAATATATCATATTAAGATTTGAAAAACAATAATATAATAATATAAAAACAAACTAGCCAATAATTTATTAACTAGTTCGTTTCTAATTTTTAATGTCTGTATTTTCCTGAATAATCAATATATGGTTCTCCTACTTGTCTATAGGTCCCTGAAGCATCTACAAAAGCCTCTCCTGGCATTCTATATTTTCCTGAATAATCTACATATGGCTCTCCAGGCTGTCGATATACACCTGATGCATCTACAAATGCTTCCCCTGGTCTCCGATATACACCTGATGCATCTACAAATGCTTCTGTGTAAATTGGATAACTAGAATATGATCCTCCACCACTTCCACTATTTGAAGGTTCTGTATCAAAAAATGGTCGTATAACAAAACAGAATATTAAGAAAAGCCAACCTCCCCATGTACAAAATAAAAGATAACAAGCTGAAAGCGTTACTCCGAAAGCCAATTTAATTAACTGCCATATTAGTTCAAATGCAAAGCCTATTAATCCACCTAACATTTTAACTGCTCCTTCCATTTTTATTATATATATCCTTATTATATACAAAAATAATAACTTTAAAATTATCTTATATTATAATTTTATATTAATATTTTTACCTTAGTCAATAAAACTAGTTTAATTTGTATATATATGTTTTTTATTTCTGATATAATTTTTGCTTATATTTGTTTTTTCACATTATAAAAAGTACACACATATACTATTAATAAGAAAACTTAATTGGAGGCAATTATGAAACAAAAAAAAATGAGTTTAAATGACTTACCACTTAATACTTGTGGGATGGTATATAATATAAATTGTAATTGCAATATTTATAGAAGGTTATTAGATTTAGGAATTGTAAAAAATACCAAAATTGTTCCAGTACTTAAAAGTCCTAGTGGAGATCCTAGAGCATATGAAGTACGTGGAACTCTTATTGCATTAAGATATGAAGATGCACAAAATATTGAAGTAATAATATAAAAAAAATTCTGATAGTATTTACTACCAGAATTTTTTTACTTATAAGCAATTTACCAAATAATCGATTAACTCATCAGCATATTCATTATCAAAATGCATTACAAATGCTGACATATTTTCAACATCATAAGTTTTTAATATAGCTTCTCTGAGTCTTTTCCTATACCCATTATTTTTCTGAAATCTTTTTATTTCACTTGTATACTCATATATGAGCTTTGCATTATTGCATTCTTCAAGAGAATCTACTAATGTATTAAATGCTTTGTCATAAGACTTATTAATACTCTTACACTCTTTTACAATTTTTTCTTCAATATCATATCCCTGAGGAATTCTTATGTGAAGAAGTAAATCTAAAGCTCCTTCTCCAATTATTCGTCCATCAGTTAGATTATCTACTACTTTTTTCAATAGTTTATCAAAAAAATCGAAAGTAGTCATTCCAGCACTCATAAATATTTTCCTTTCTTAACTTACTTTAATTTCTTAGTTATAGCATATTTAATAACATCTTCAGCTATATCTTCTGGAAATTTCTCCAATGTTAGTAAATCAAGTAAGTCGCCACAATATCCGTCTTTTTTCATATCAATTACCAATTTTTTGATATTATCTTCACTTATATTATTAATATCAGCTATAAAAGTTTTATAATAATTACGTGCTTTTAACTTAATTATTGCATCTACCATTTTATTTATATTGGCTCTTTCTACATTTTTAGCAAACTCATAAATTAAATTAGGTTGTTTAAAAGATATAATAACATCTTCAAGCTTTGTAATATTGGCTTCTTTAATTGTTTTAGCAAAATCAACAAGAAATTTTCTCATATCATATTCTTCAGTTTCGCTTGCTTTTTTTATTAAATCATTTTCTAACAATTCAATTGGAGCATTAGGAACTTTTTTAGCAAAATTAATTACTTCTTTTATATAACCTTTTTCACAAATAACTTTTGCTAATTTTTCAACAGGAGCACCTTTAATACAAGCAAGATCTATAATTAATTCCGTTCTTCTCGTTTTAATAATTGCTACTGCAAGCTTATCTATTGATAAACCTTTTACTCTTTTTGCAAAATTAACTATATAATACCCAGCTTCAGACAAAACAACACTTTCTGTTATTTTATCTAAAACCATTTGATATGTTACATCTTTCTTTCCAGATTTCTTTATTCTTTTTGTAACAATTGTTTCAAAGTTTTTTTCTGAATAACACTCAAGAAAATCTGAAAAAGCATATGTATTTATTGTTTTTCCTTCAATAAGCGTATCCACTGCTATTTGAAACACCATCATTTTTTTATCTTCTCTTTGCATAAACTTATCCTCCATAAATTAAAATAATTTTAGATTTATATTTTTTATTTATTTTGGTACGTATTTTATCACAATTAGTCAATTATGTAAATTGGTTTATTGATTTTTTTTATTTTATTTTGTTTTTTTTATATTTTTTCTACCTATTTTCTTAATTTTATAATATAATAGTCATGTAAAAAGTTAGGAGGGATTGTTATGAAACAAGAAATATTTAGAGGTAGTGGTGTCGCTATTGTTACTCCTTTTAAAAATAATGAAGTAGATTATAAAACATTAGGTGAATTAGTTGAATTTCAAATAGCTAATGGTACTCAAGCAATAATTGTTTGTGGTACTACTGGTGAAAGCTCAACAATGACAGATGAAGAAAGAAGAGAAACAATAAAATATGTTGTAGATAAAGTACATGGTAGAATAAAAGTTATTGCTGGAACTGGTGGTAATAACACAGCTTACTCAATTGAACTTTCTAAATATTGTGAAGAAATTCATGTAGATGGTTTACTTGTAGTTACTCCATATTATAACAAAACTACACAAAATGGATTAATAAAACATTATACAGCAATAGCTAAAAGTGTTAATCTTCCAATAATATTATATAATGTTCCATCAAGAACTGGTTTAAATATATCTGTAGATACATATTATGAATTATCTAAAATTCCTAATATTGTAGCTACAAAAGAAGCTAGTGGTAATATATCTCAAATTGCTCAAATTGCTGCTAAATGTGGAGATAGTTTAAAAATATATTCTGGTAATGATGACCAAATTGTACCTATTCTTTCACTTGGAGGTATTGGTGTTATTTCTGTTTTAGCAAATATTGCACCAAAAGAAACAAATGAAATGTGTGAAAAATATTTTGCTGGTGAAGTAGTTGAAGCTAGAGAAATGCAACTTTCATATTTAGATTTAATAAATGATTTATTTATTGAAGTAAATCCAATGCCTGTAAAAGCTGCTTTAAAAGAACTTGGATATGATGTAGGCTCACCTAGATTACCACTTTGTGATGTTGAAGGGAAAAATAAAGAAAAAATAATAAATAGTATGTTGAAACACAAATTAATTTAATATGAAATGAGGTAATAATTATGATTAATATTTTATTAAATGGTTGTAATGGTAAAATGGGGCAAGAAATAGTAAAACAATCTTTAAAAAATGCAAATACTAAAGTAGTTGCTGGTATAGATAAAACAGACTTAGGAGATAATAAATTCCCTGTTTATACAAATCCTGAAAATATAACTGAAAATATAGATGTAATAATAGATTTTTCTATACCTGAAGCTAGTATGAATATACTTAAATATGCGAAAGGAAAACATATTCCAATAGTTATTGCAACAACAGGTTTTAATGAAGAACAAATAAATATAATAAATGAAACAAGTAAACAATTACCAGTATTTAAATCATCAAATATGTCACTTGGTATAAACCTTATGATTAAACTTATTTGTGAAGCGGCTAAAACATTAGAAAATGATTATGATATAGAAATAATTGAAAAACATCATAAGAACAAAATAGATGCTCCTAGTGGAACTGCTTTAATGATGGCAAATGCAATAAAAGATACACTTACTAAAGATGTATATTATGAATATAACAGACAAGCAAAAAGAGAAAAAAGAAATGATAATGAAATAGGTATTCATGCAATTAGAGGTGGAAATATTGTTGGTGAACATACTGTATTATTTGCTGGAGAAAATGAAACATTAGAAATTACTCATAATGTTACTTCAAGAAGTATATTTGCTGATGGTGCATTAAAAGCTAGTGAATTTATTGTTTCTAAAGAAAATGGATTATATTCAATGAATGATTTAGTATAACAAAGAAGAAAAGAAATTATATAATAGCTAATGCTAAAATATAATTTCTTTTTTTATTATACTAAAAAAATCCCGACCACCCACCCCAAACATGTAAAAAGATACAGCGACGCTGTACCTTATACTCTTTTGATAAATTCTTTTACCAGTTTAATTATTTTATATTTTTCTATATTGCTATTTCTCGCGCCACGCTAGGTGACAAAAAAACCCTTTGCGCGCAATGCTATCTACTTTAATTCCCATGCTGTTTCTGCTGTTGTGCCTCCATCTGATTCATCTACTACTTGGATATTAGAGCTTAGAGTAACTACTGGGCGCAAACCACACACGTTGTCGCCCCCGTTGCCACAAGAATCGAACATAAGGCACGCGTACACGCCGCTGCTACGCACATAGCGCATATCGAAGACAGCACAATCATCGTTGAAAGCCACCTTGACGCAAGAAGAAGACAGCCAGTATGCATTGCTTCTAAAGATTAAGTCTTTTTCTATATCTGTCGCAACTGTTGCATCTGTTAAACTTGATTTTCCATAACCATAATAATTTGGCGCATATTCTCCTAAGTCTTTTCCTTCTTCTGGAACCTCTCTTTCTCCTAATGTGCCTACAAATTCTTCTCCACTCGCTTCTAACTGTGCTATTGTTCTTACTCCTGCTGGTACATCATATACTTCTTCATATGGTCCCCAGTACTCCCAGTTTGTTTCTTCATCTCCCCAGGTTTTATCATTTTTTAATAGCTCATTTACATCTTCTATTTTTAAGTTTCTTCCTCCATATACTGCACGGCATATTTCATCTAATCTATCTGGACCGTATACATATCCTTTTGCTCCATATAGGGATATATTCTCTACTGGTTCTGCACTTACTAATGTTACTGTATTTTCATCTTTTTTTAATACTCTCCACATTATATCTTGGTATCCTATTTCTTCTTCGCCCTCTTGATAAACCCAACTTTCATCTGTATCGTTAAATATCCAACTTGTTTCATCACCATTTGTTGTTTTTGTATTATATGATCCTTGTTTTGCTGCTGGCACATCATAATTTACATAATGTCCTACTTCTAATTTTGTTACTACTGAATTCTCTGGTATTGCATTTTTTCCTGCTCCTATCCCTAAGTCTGCTAGCCATGTGCTATATGGGTCATCAGTTCTACTTCCTAATACTATTTCGCCATTACTTATTGCTATTAAATCTTTATATTCTTCTTTAAATTCGGGGATTATTTCTTTGATTTTGTCATATTCTGTTTCATTATATAATCCGCCTTCTCCATTTCCAGTTGCTAATTCTATTTGTTTTTCTGCATTCTTTACTGCTAATATTTCTTGATATGTTCTTATATCACTTTTAAATACTGCTTCTTTTGCCTTTTCTATTATGCCTCCTTCCATAAACGTAACTATAACTGCTGCTGTTAATATTATTAGCACAATTATTGTTACAATTAAAGCTACAAGTGATATACCTGATGTTTTGTTACTGCTTAAATTTTTCATAATCTTTTTCCTCCTTTAAAATTTTAATTTGCTATTATACAATTTTATTGTATAACACTTTTTGTTTTACTTAAGCTGTTTTGTTGTAGTTTTTTGTTTTTATTTTCCTTTTCCTCCTTCCTTCAGTTCTTTATTTTATTATTGCCAAAATATTTGTTTTTAATTTTGGCACAAAAAAGAACCTAAGACTACATTACGTTTTGTCGTAATATATTCTTAAGTTCTCTATATTTTTTGGCATGTCAATTAAAGATGTTCTTATTCTATAGAACACCCCCCCCCCTAGTATTTAGCACTTTCTGGCATATTACTTTGGTTTTATTTGACATTTTTCTCACCTCTTCGTGGATATATTACCATATGTAATTCATCTTTTCAAGTTTTTGTAAATATATTTTTTACTTTCTTGATAAATCTATTAATTTATGATAATATATTCCCATAAATTAAAGAAAGTATGGTGACAATTATGAAAAATTACCCTTATTATGAATCAAGACATATTGAAAATATTAAAGATATGTTAAATCAAAGTGCTAACTTGTTTAAAAACAAGGTCGCATATTATGTAGAAAATGAAAATGGTTATGATACTATTACATTTTCGCAATTAAAAAGTTTAGTAGACTGTTTAGGAACTGCTCTTTATGATTTAGAACTAAAAAATAAAAATATAGTTGTTATAGGTGAAAATAGATATGAATGGTCAATTGCTTATCTTGCTACTATAACTGGAAATGATACTGTTATTCCATTAGATAGACAATTACCTACAAATGAATTAGAAAAATGTTTAAAAAGAGTTAAAGTTGATGCAATTATTTTTTCATCAAAATTAAAAGATACTATTTTAGAAATTAATAAAGAAGTTAATGTTCCTATTTTAATAGATATGGATTTAGAAAAAGATAAAGATGGAATTTTATCTTTCCAAGGTTTAATTGAAAAAGGTGAAACTTTAATTAAATCTGGTATTAATGAATTTATTAATTGTGAAATAGATAAAGAAAAATGTAGTGCAATGCTATTTACATCAGGTACTAGTGCTGAATCTAAAATAGTTATGTTATCTCATAAAAATATTGCATTTAATATTGAAAATCAATGTAAAATGATTTTAATAGAACCAACAGATAGATTTTTATCTGTACTTCCTTTGCATCATGCTTATGAATGTACTTGTGGTTTTTTAACACCAATATATAGAGGTGCATCTGTTACACACTGCAGTAATTTAAGAAATATACAAAAATATTTAAAAGAACAAAAAATAACCGTAATGTTAACTGTTCCAGCAATTCTTGAATTTATGTATAGAAAAATATGGGATGGTATAGAAAAACAAGGTAAATCTAAATTAGTTAAAAAAATGATTAAAATTACTAATACTTTAGATAAATGTGGCATACATATAAAGCGAAAAGTATTTAAACAAATACTTGAACAACTAGGTGGAAATATTAAGCTATTTATTGCTGGTGCTGCAAAAATAAATTCAGAAGTTGCACAAGGTTATAGAGATATTGGAATACTTGCTATTCAAGGATATGGATTATCTGAATGTGCACCTATTGGAGCTGTAAACAGAGATGTAATGTACAATGATGATGCAGCTGGACTACCTTTAATTAATACTCAAGTTAAAATTGTAGATAAAAATGATGAAGGTATTGGTGAAATTGTAATAAAAGGTAATCATGTAATGTTAGGTTATTACGATAACCCTGAAGCTACTGCTGAGACCATCAAAGATGGTTGGTTATATACTGGTGATTTAGGATATATGGATGAAAATAATTTTGTATATATAACTGGTAGAAAGAAAAATGTTATTGTATTAGATAATGGAAAAAATGTTTATCCTGAAGAAATTGAAGTATTATTAAATAATACAAAATATATTAAAGAAAGTATGGTTTATGGTAAAAAAATAGATAATAGTATTGTTTTAAATGCTCAATTAGTTTTAGATAAAGATGCTCTAGATTTAGATTATCCTAATAAATCTGATGAAGAGATAAAAAATACTATTTGGGAAGATGTTAAAAAAGTAAATCAACAATTAGTTATATATAAATATATTAAAAATATTGAAATAAGAGATAAAGACTTTGAAAAAACTACAACTTTAAAGATTAAAAGATATAAAGAAATTGTATAATAATCTAATTTTAAATATGCTATAAATAATTTTATAGCATATTTTTGTTTACATAACTTAAAGTTTATGTTATACTATTATCGGACAATTTAATATTGTACTATTATACCAAATTTTTTGGTGAAAGGACGGTATTGCTAAAATGAAATCAGCAATAAAAAATCGTGAAGCTATAAAAAAGCAATTATCTTCTAAGGAAAGGAGACTTAATGAGGTTCTTGATACAAACCCACCAATAGTGGAAACCTTACTTGGCGCATATTTAAGACGTCAGGAAAATGCTTTTTGCTTTCTCAATGAACTTGATGAAGTAACATTTGTGCTTGACAGTGATAATGATGTAGTTCTTGTAAATAAAGCTGAATTTGACAACCTTGTTGAATCTGCTGACACATCAAATATTGAATTTGATGGTGTTTTTTGCAAACTTGCATTATTGCAAACTTTTCCTGAAAAAGACAAATGGGCTTTATTTGTTGCTCCTGTTGAGTCAATTTAACAAAACAAAAGTGCGTTATATTAATTATAGCGCATTTTTGTTTTATCATAATTTGTCAATTTATGTATAAAATGTTACAAAAATATTACAATTTTGTTACAATTTATAAAGTTTTATATTTTTTTATAAAAAAGTATTGAACTTTATCGACTTAAATAATATAATGTTTCTAGCAAAAGATAAAACTTATTATAAGGAGTGTAATAATAATGGAATTAATAAATAGAAATATATTTTTCAGTAATGACAAAATTGTAGAAAATTCTAAAACTAAAATATCTTATTCTGGAACTCTTTTTCAAAATGGTTCAGAAGAAGTATATATTCATTACGGATATGGTCTTTTATGGTCTGATGTTAATGAAATTAAAATGGAAAAAACTGAATTAGGTTATGAAGCTGAAATAGATATTCCTTCAACAGATTTATTTAATTGTTGTTTTAGAGATAATAATAAAAACTGGGATAATAATGAAGGCCATAACTATTCTTTTGTTGTAGAAAAAAATGAATTAGTAATAACAAAAAAAGCAGATGCTCCTGTAGCTGCAAGAAGATTAAGAAGAAGTTATATTTTAGGGAAAAAACTAAAATTGTTGTTCTATAAAGTTGTAACATATGTACCACAAATATTAAATGGTACATATAAAAGAAAAGTTAGAGGTGAAAATATAGTTTCTGCACCTGATATTCCTACAGCTTTAGGTTAAAAAAATTTAGTAAGCAAAATCCAACTATAAAGTTGGATTTTTTTGTTTAGTTGATTTTTGTGTAATTTTATGTTATTATTATTAAACAAAAAAATATTTTTTAAGGAGCGTAGTTATTATGGCTTATGGAATAACATGTAAAAACAAATCTTTATCTGGAACATTAAAAAGAATAAATGAACTTGAAAAAGTTTTATCAAAACAAGAACAGCATTATGCAAAAAGAGCTATTAAAGGTATAACTCGTAACTCATCTTTTTCTTTATTTTTTAGTTCTACAATTCCTGTTAAGGCAACTTTTGATTTTTCAACATTCCGGTATATAGATGTTTTAAGAATTGAAAATGTAGAATATATGACTTTACTAATAAATCAATATTTAATAAATAAGATTGGTGAAAAGTCTAATATAAATATTGAATTAAGATTTTTGAGAAATGAGTCTCTTATTGGTAAGATTATTCCAACTAAAAGATTTGGAAGAGATTTTTATCAATTTTATTGTTCAATAAATCAGTATAATTAAGAAAAGATAAAAGAATTTTCATTTTTGAAAATTCTTTTATCTTTTTATTTAAAACTCTTCTGTCTCATCTTTAATATAATACTCTTTATCTTTGATTACATCTGGCATATATTGTTGCTCTACCCAATGATTTGGATAATCATGTGGATATTTATATCCTACCCCATATGCTTGATTTCTCATATCTTCAACAGGTGCATTTCTAATATGCATTGGTATTGTTCCTGTATCATTATGCTCAACATCATCTAAAGCTTTATTTATAGCTAAATATGCTGAATTAGATTTAGGAGATTTAGCAACATAACAAGCTGCATGTGCAAGTATTATCCTTGCCTCTGGCATACCTATTTGATGTACTGCTTGCATTGCAGCATTTGCTACAACTAATGCATTTGAATTTGCAAGACCTACATCCTCTGATGCACATATTGCAATTCTTCTTGCTAAAAACATAGGGTCTTCTCCTGCATATATAGCTCTAGCTAAATATAGCATTGTAGCATTAACATCACTACCTCTCATAGATTTAATAAATGCACTAATATTCTCATAATGACTATCACCATTCTTATCAAATTGTATAGCTTTTTTTTGTATGCTTTCATCAATTATTTCTTTAGTTATATTAATACTTCCATCTGCTTCCATATCTGTTGAAATAACAGCTATTTCTAAACCATTTAAAGCTGTTCTAACATCACCACCAGATAAATTAGCTAAATACATTAAATTTTCATCAGATATATTTACTGAATAACTTCCTAATCCTTTTTCTGTATTATTTAATGTATTTTTTAAAATCTTAAATATATCTTCTTTTTTTAGCATTTCCAATTTAAAAACTGTTGACCTAGATATTAACGCTTTATTAACTTCAAAATATGGATTTTCTGTTGTAGCTCCAATTAATATAATAGTACCATTTTCAACATATGGCAAAAGTGCATCTTGCTGAAGTTTATTAAATCTATGTATTTCATCTATAAAAAGTATTACTTTTCCTGTTGGATTAAGCATAAAATTTTCTGTTTCTGCTACAATACTTTTTATATCTGATACACCTGCTGTAACAGCATTTATTTTTCTAAATTTATTTTTAGTTGTTGTAGCTATTACTTTTGCTAGTGACGTTTTTCCACACCCTGGAGGTCCCCATAATATTATTGAAGAAAGTCTATCTGCTTTTATCATACGATATAGCATTTTATCTTTTCCTATTATATGTTCTTGTCCTACATATTCTTCTATACTTTGTGGCATCATTCTATATGCTAGTGGTTTATCCATTATTTCACCTTCCCAAATATATTAAACCTTTTTTAATTATATCTTCTGTTTTTAATTCATTAATATTCTCTATCTTTTGAATTGCAACTTTTATATCTTTAATGTTATATCCTAATACTTGAAGTGCTGACATAGCTTCTGCTATTTCATTAGTATCTAAACTTGATATAGAAACTTTTGTATTAATTTCTAAATTACTGCTATTTTGTATAGCTGTTTCAGTTTTTAATCTATCTTTTAATTCTAATATTATTCTTTGTGCTACTTTTGGTCCTACCCCAGATACTTTTGTAAGTGTTTTTACATCTTCAGATATAACCGCTAAACTAAAATCATATGGCTGAATTTCAGATATAATGTTTATAGCCATTTTAGCACCAACACCACTTACTAATAATAAAAGTTCAAATACTCTTAATTCTTCTTTTGTTCCAAAACCATAAAGACTAATATTATCTTCTCTTACATAATAATATGTACGTACTTTTACATTATCTCCAATATTCCCTATCTTTTCTATTTTTGCTGCTGGTATAAATATTTTATATCCAATACCATTTACATCTATAACTATATTATCTATTCCTTTATCTTCTAATCTTCCACTTATATAAGCAAACATTTCTATTCCTCCGTATATATATTTTTTTACATAAGAATATTATCACATATGTTGTTTAATGTCAAACATTAGTTTGTGTTTTTAAAATAAATATAATTCATTCTATATAAATAAATAACATAATTTTTTTATATGTTATAAAAAAGTTTGACTTATGAGTCTTTCCATGTTAAAATAATTATGTTAATCTTAAATTATTTATGTAAATTAGTAATTATTACAATTTAAGGAGGAATAAAAAATGAAACGGAATGCTAATGAAATAATGTCAGCTAAAAAACCAAGTGACATATTTTCAATGAATCCTGATACAATCGAGCAAGAAAAAGACGATTATATCGAACAATTTAAACCTAAGGCATATAACACTATTCAAAACTTTCTTATTCAACAACAAGTAACATTATTGTATCGTCAAGCACTTAATGAGTTTAAAAAAGGCGGTAAGATTAGCCTTGATACATCATCAATTGTTCTTACTGATATAAGTGGTAATACTATTGAGTTTTGTTACAATTATACTTCAAATATGAAGATAGGAACAATGTATGTTACAGATAAAAATGTACTTTTTGTAATAAATAGCAAATATGAAAAATATTACAAAAACTATATTTCTAAAACCAAACATTTTCCTAAGCTTGATAAAAAAATGTCTTCAATAGTGCAATATATGCTTCCTAAAGTTTCAAAACACTTTGAAACAAATACAGGCGACTTTGTTATTATTCTAGATAAGCCGTGTACTACAATTTATCCATTAAGAGAATTACTTAACTATTTTGATGGCAAAATAAAATCTGAATATGTTGCCTCAATATTAACAAGATTATATTATTTTGTCTCTTACCTGGATTTAATAGGTATTACTCATAACGCAATTACCGTTGATAATCTTTTCTTCTCTCCTGGTAAAACAGTAGAGGAAGGAAGCTCATTTACTGTTGAAGATATGAGAATTGTCGGTGTATTTGGTGGATGGTTTTTCTCAACTTCTTCACATGAAAAAATATGTGGTCTGCCAAAAGAAATACATGAAATTTTGCCACATGAAGTTAAACTTCATGGATATTCTTCTTTTAAAGTAGATGAATTATCTATAAAAAAAGTGGCGCGCGAACTTTTAGGTGATAGCACTGGAAATAATTTAGAAAATGTTCCAGAAGCTTTCTCTAAATGGATAAATAACAATTCTGTGGCTTTAAATTCTTATGAAGAATTTAAGAAATGGGAAAAAGTTATTATCCAAAGTTATGGTAAGCATAGATTCGTCGATATGGACGTTTCTATAGATTAAAAATTATTTTTTAGGAGGTTTTTAAAATGGGAGGTAGCCCTATAAGCTCAAGAGATGTAAAAAGGTATTATGATGATAATTCACACATAAGATCATCAACAAACGCTTCTCAGGTATTCAAAGAACAGTATATGCGGAATGAATTTAATCCGGCTAAGATTAAGCTCCCTCGTGAAGCGTGTGACTCTTCGTTTACACCTAATTCAAAGGGTATAATCCTTGCTGAAGATTTTACAGGTTCAATGGATTCATTTCTTCACAGCTTAATTAAAGACGATTTTCCTCGTCTCATTAAACAGATTTATGATATTGGTTCTTTTGACCCACATATTATGTTTATGGGTGTTGGAGATGTTGCAGCCGGTGACAAAGCACCTCTTCAGGTAACACAATTTGAAGCAGACTTACGTATGCTTGAACAGCTTCAAAAATTGTATGTTGAACACGGTGGTGGCGGTAATAATTATGAATCATATATTCTGCCTTGGTATTTTGCCGGTAAGCATATAAAAATGGACTGCTGGGATAAAAGAAAAGAAAAAGGCTTTTTGTTCACATTTGGAGATGAAGAACCTACTCCTAAGCTTACTGCTCATCAGATAAAAGAAGTATTCGGTGATAATGATGAACTTGAAACTTCATTTATTACAGCTGAAGATTGCTTGGAAATGGCATCAGAAAAATTCAACTGCTATCACATTATATTGCCCGGTTATTATCGTTCACACTACGAAGAAGATACTATAAATCCTTGGCGTGAACTTATGGGTGGACATGTATGTGATTTAAGTGACCATACTTATCTTCCTGAACTTGTTTCAACAATTTTAAAAATGTATGAAGGTATAAGTAAAACAGATGCTATAGCTCAAATCCAGGGCTCAGAGGCTAAAAAAGTAGTATCTGATGCACTTAAATGGCATGAAGAAAATATTGAAATTTCAGATAATTCTTCTGCTGAAGCTAATATGGAAGTATTCTAAAACATTCAAAAGATAAAGGGAGAGCTTTTTCTCCCTTTATCTATTTCATTAGGAGGATTAATATGAAAAAATGCTCTATTGTTATTGGTAGTTTGTGGGGTGATGAAGGAAAAGGCCATATGACAGACATTTTATGCAATGAAAAAAATACATTAAATATTAGATTTAATGGTGGCTCACAAGCCTCTCATACTGTCGTAACTCCAGATAACAAAAGACATTCTTTCCATCATTTTGGAGCTGGAACTTTTACTGGAGCTAAAACATATTTAAGTGAAGATTTCATTGTAAATCCAATTTCATTTGTTTTTGAGTTAAATGAATTATTTGATTCTTTTAAGATTAAACCACATGTTTTTGTAAATCCCAATGCAATAGTTACAACCCCTTGGGATATGTATTTAAATCAAGGTATTGAAACATATAGGGATAATCAAAGACATGGCAGTTGTGGCTATGGAATAAATGAAACTGTTGAAAGAAGTAGAATCGAAAAATATAAAATAACAGTAATGGATTTGTTTTCTGAGGAAAACTTAATAAATAAACTGTTATTAATTCAAAACGAATATATTAAGCAGCGTTTAGAACAAGAATATAATCTTACAATATCTGACTTAGATATTAAATATCAAAGACTTCTTAATGATCAAGAAAATATAAGTATGTTTTTGTTTTATGTTTCTCAATTTTTATCTAATATACAGATAGTTCAAGATAATATTTTAAATCGTTTTGATAATATTGTTTTTGAAGGTGCTCAAGGACTTCTGCTTGACCAAAATAATACTGAGTATTATCCACATGTTACAACATCAAATACAGGTATAAAAAATGTAATGGATATTCTTGCTTCTTTAAGTTATATTGGTCCAATAGATATTTATTACATGAGCAGATGCTATATTACTAAACATGGTGCTGGTGCTTTTAAAGGTGAATTAAAAGAAAAACCATATTCTAATATCGAAGATTTAACAAATATTCCAAATGAATTTCAAGGATCTTTAAGATTTGGTTATATGGACTTTGATTTGCTTGCATATGAAATTAATAAAGACTTAAGAAATCTTAAACTTCCGGCAAAAATAAATATTACATTTACATGTTTAGACCAACTTGATGATGATTTTAAATATCTGTTAGATGGTAAAAAGCATTGCCAAAAAAGTGATTTATTTGTTGATACAGCATTCAATATTCTTAAGCAAAAAATCGATAATTTATCTGATATTTATGCAACTAATGGATTAACAAGACATAATTTTATTAAATATACAAAAATGTGACTTATGTATAAAACATAAGCCACATTTTTTTATTTAATTTTGGTAGTATAGGACATACCATTTGCTATTGGAGTAGTCATATTTCCTTTAGAATTAATGGTTACACCATTTGCCATTTGATATGTATATGATGTAATACCATTCTTTCCGAAGTTTGCATACAACTTTGTTTTTTCAGAAATAAGTTTATTTCCACATGCCTTACAAAAGTTATTTTCTGATTCATAAACTTTTTGACACTGTGTACATTTCTTCAAAACAATTTCCTTAATCAGAACTTTTTTTCTGAAATTTATAGCCATAATATCATTCCTTACTTCCGTCAGCACTTTCTGCTACAGTTTCTGCCGGCGGTTCGTTTGTAATTATCTTAGTAAGATCAATTCCGCATTCCGGACAGAATGTTTCTGTTCCATCAAGATGCTTTCCGCAGTTTACACAAACACCAGCTTCTGCTTTTGCGCCACAATGATGGCAGAAAAGTGCATCAGGTTTAAGAACTTCTCCGCATTTACGACATTTCTTCTGCGAACTTTCTGTTTCTCCACCGCACTTTGAGCAGAATTTGCTACCATCATCATAAGTAGCACCGCATTTCTTACATACAACTGTTTCTTTATCTGAAACATTACCACCAGCCACACTTGCAGAAGGATCTACAATAGGCATGATATTGCCAACCGGTGAATTATTTCCAAGCAACTGTGACAACACAAGCATCTGGACCATTGAGTTGTTTTCACTTTCACCTGAATTACCAAGCATCATAAGCATAGGAAGATTCATCTCTCCATTAGCTCCACCGAACATTCCGCCGATATCGCCACCATTCATTGCCATAAGCATAGGAAGACAAGAACCCAATCCGTTAAATGACTCATCATTGATATTATCCAATGAGAACTCATCTTTGCTTCCGTTAGCCCAATTCATCATACACATAGCGGCAAGAACATTTCCACCCATATTCTGCTTTGTTGCAGGATCGGTAAGAGTCTTGATATCAAAAGCAACAACTTTTGTATAAAGAGTCATTCCCGGAATAAGGCTTTCCTCAGGAAGCATCTCCTGAAGCATACCATCTGCTGCATTCAAAAGAGTAATACTGCCTGTATTTATGGCTTTTACATAATAGTATTTGCCATCCTTTTTAAGCAAATCACCGACTGTAAGAGCCTTTGTAGGAAGCAACATAATGGGGAAATTACCCATCTTCATTCCTGCAATATTTTTTCTGGTGTTTTTCGTCGCGTCAAACGTGTACCAGTTTCCTGTTTCAGGATTCTTTACAGCTACACCCATAAGTGTTGATGCAATATTAGCATCCTTTGACATACCGAGTTCAAAATTCATTCCCAAAAAACCATTTTTCCTTTTCATAACATTTCTTCCTCCCATAAATTTTTTGTTTGTTATTTCATAATATACAGCTAAGGCTTCTTCCACCTCTTCTGTATTAAATGATATCGCAGCTAAGAATGTTCTATTGCTATTTCTAGCCATATTGATACATTCTTCGGTTTCCTTTTCACACCCAAAACATCTTGATAATCTTCCATATGATATTGATATTTCAATATCTATAAAATCTCTTCCCGATTTGATAGCTTCTTTGAGTTTTTCAACAAAAGCATCTAAAGGTAAAATGTAAGGACTGAAAAAGAATTTTCCACCTTTGCAAACACTCTGGAATTCAATTGAAAGTTTATCACCTTCTTCTAAACGTGTTGTTAAGTAATACTCTCCCATCTGAATAACATTATCTGAGAAAAACGGCTTATCTCTTGAATTAGGGCAATTAACCATATTATATCCATCAAAGTGATAGCTTTTAGGAATTAATTGCCGTACAAGAGAAGTTTTGTCAAATGACATAATAAACTACCTCCTTTTTCTAATAATTAGAAATATTTCTTGTAATAATATAAAATTACAAATAGTATTATATCACATAATAAAGCAAAAGTAAATAATTATGTAAAGCATATTAAAAAAAGAATGGATATTCCATTCTTTTATCTTAACTATTACATTTTTCCTTTTAACAATTTCTTTATTTCAACATATATTCTATCTTCTACATCTAATACACCTAATTTTCTAGCATTTGCTCCCATTTCAAATAATTTATTTTTATCATTTATAAGTATCTCAAGCAGTCCATTTAAAGTATCTGATGACATATCTCTTTCTAATAATACTTTAGCCGCCCCGTTCTTTTCTAATATCTTAGCATTATATTCTTGATGATTTTCTGCAGCATATGGATATGGAATTAATATAGATGGTTTACCCATAACACATATTTCTGTCAAACTTAATGCACCCGCTCTTGAAATAAGCAAATCTGCTGTAGCCATATATTCTTCCATATTATATACATATGGTAATACTTTTAAATTCTTTAATTTATCTATATTACATTTTTTCTTTTCAATTTGGGCAATTACATTATCATATTGCTTAGGTCCTGTTACAAATATTGTTTGATAATTTTTTTCTTTACCATTACACAATATATCTACTAAATATTCATTAATTTTTTTAGCTCCTTGACTTCCACCTATTATTAATAAAACTGGCATATTTTCTTTTAAATCAAGTTTTTTTCTTAAGTTTTCTGGAGCTACATATGTAGTCATTTTACTAGGTGTTCCTGTATATACTATATTTTTAGCATTTTTTATTCTCTTTTCGGCTTGTTTAAAACCAACCATTATTGTATCTACTTTATATGCCATAGTAGTAACTACTTTTCCAGGTATTGAATTACTTTCATGTAACATTGTAGGGATATGCATTTTTGTTGCTTGTTTAAATATTGGAAAACAAACAAATCCACCTGTTCCAACAACTATATCTGGATTAAATTCTTTTATTATTTTTTTTGCATCAAATATTCCTAATATTAAATTACATGCATTTTTAATATTCTTAACAGATATTTTTCTCTCTATCCCACTAGCTCTAATATGTTTTATCTTATATCCTGCTTTTGGAATAATATCATTTTCAATTCCTTTTTTAGTTCCAACAAATAATATTTCACTATTAGGATTTTCTCTTTTTATTTTATCTGCAATACTTATTCCAGGAGTAATATGTCCTCCTGTTCCAGCTGCAACTATTAATACTCTCATATATTAACCTTTTCCTTTCATAAATAATTACTTACTACAATTCTTAGATATATTAAGCAATACACCTGTTGATGCTAATAATATAAGAAGTGATGAACCACCATAACTAAAGAATGGAAGTGATATACCTGTAACTGGTATTGTTCCTGTAACAACCGCTATATTAAATATAGCTTGAAGTCCAATCATTGTTGTAATACCAATTGCCATATATGAACCAAACTTATCTTTACATTTAATTGAAATTAATACACCTCTCCATACAAATATAGCAAATAGTGAAATTACTAATAATGCTCCAAAAAAACCTAATTCTTCACATATAACAGCAAATATAAAGTCATTTTGTTGTTCTGGAAGGTACATATATTTTTGTTTACTTTTACCAAGTCCTAAACCAAAAACTCCACCAGAACCAATTGCCATTAATGATTGTGCAAGCTGCCAACCTTCACCTTTAAAATCTTGCCATGGATCTAACCAATATTTTAATCTATCTAGTCTATATGGTGACATTATTATAAGGCCTAATAATCCTGCTATTGCTACTGGAACTAAAGATATTATGTATTTTAAATTACAGCCTGCTGCAAAAATTATCACCATACTAATTCCTAAAATAACAACTGCAGCACTCATATGTGGTTGTTTTAATAATATAAGCATTATTATACCAAGTATTGCTAAGCAACTTAAGAAAAATTTGTATGAATGTTTTATTTTTTCTTCATATTTTTTTTGAGATAATAATGAAGCAAAAAATACAATTACTGCTATTTTGGTTATTTCTGATGTTTGTATTTGAACACCAATATTTATCCATCTTGTTGCATTATTTCTTGTAACACCCAATCCTGGTATAAATACTAATAAAAGCACACCTATACCACCTATTAGTGCTATAAGTCCAAATCTTTTATATACTCTATAATCTATATTTGAAATAATTAACATTATTACTATACCAACAATTGCATATATCAATTGGTCTTTGGCAAAATAGTAACTATCACCATATGTATTTAACGCATATGGCGCACTTGCACTTAATACCATTGTTACACCAATTGCTAGTAATAATAATGTTGTTATAAATAAAACTAAATCCATTTGTTTATTTTTCATTATTTTCCTCCATTATATAGCAAAAAATCCTATTAAGCATAATATTATTGTAGCTATCCAAAACATCCATACCACTTTCCATTCACTATATCCAGATAATTCAAAATGATGATGAAGTGGTGACATTTTGAAAAATCTATTACCTGTTTTCTTAAAATATATTACTTGAATAATTACAGATAAAGCCTCTAATACACATATTCCTGCAACTATTATTAATATAAATGGCATTTTTAAATATAACGCAACAGCACAAAATGCTCCACCTAATGCGAGTGACCCTGTATCTCCCATAAATACTTTTGCTGGTTTTAAATTAAATAATAGAAAACCTATACAAGAACCAGCTACTATACTGCTAAATAAAGACATTTCTAAATTATTATATAACACGCTTACTATTGTAAAAAAAGTCATAATAAGAATTGTAATTCCTGTTGCTAATCCATCTAAACCATCTGTTAAATTTAAACTATTAGTACAAGCTAATATTACAATTACTGCAAATGGTATATATAAATAAATCGGAAGTGTTATGTAATTTTTTAAAAATGGAATTTGAATATCTGTGCCTAAATGTAAACCATATTGCAAATATACTGTAAATACTACTGCTACTATTAAAAGTCCTAGCATTTTGTATCTAGGTAATAATCCTTTTGGATCTTTTAATACTAATTTTTTGAAATCATCTATAAAACCTATAATACCAAATCCTAAAGTTATTAGCGCTATAGGTAAAATATGTGTATATTGCGGATATATAAAATATAGAGCCATTGACATTACTACAATTGTTACTAACATTATAATTCCACCCATTGTAGGTGTTCCTGATTTTTGAAGATGTGACTCAGGACCATCATCTCTAACAACTTGCCCTATCTTCAATTTTTTTAATATTGGAATTACTATTAAACCTAATATAACTGTAATCAAAAATGATATTATTAAATATTTCATTTGTAAATTCATATTTTATCTCCCCTAAAACATTACATATTATCTTCTGGTATTGGCATTTTCTTTAATATTTTTGCAATTACTTCTCTTTCATCATAATGTATTTTTCCATCTTTTAATACTTGATATGTTTCATGTCCTTTTCCTGCTAAAACAACTATATCATATTTTCCACACATTTCTAATGCTGATTTTATTGCATTTGTTCTATCAACAATAACTGTGTATCTTCCCTTTGTTTTCTTTATTCCTTCTTCGATTTGTTTTACTATTTCTTTTGGATTTTCTGTTCTTGGATTATCTGATGTTATTATAGTAAAATCTGCTATTTTTCCAGATATTTCTCCCATAATTGGTCTTTTTGTTGTGTCTCTATCTCCACCACAACCAAATACACAAATTACTTTACCTTTTGTATAACTTTTTACAGCTTTTAAAATATTTTCTAAACTATCTGGTGAATGTGCATAATCTATCATAATTGTTTTACCATGCATATTAGGTACAATCTCTGATCTTCCTGGAACTTTGACTGTCATTAAACCTTCTTTTACTGCTTCATAGTCAATATTTAATGCAAGTGTTGCACTAATTGCTGCTAATGCATTATATACAGTAAATCTTCCAGGTATTCCTACTCTTACTTTATCTGGCCTATTATTAATAATTACAGTAAAATCTACATAACTATTTGTAATTATTAAGTTATTAGCAAATATTTGTGGTCCATTATCTAAACCATATCTTGTTATTGGACATTTAGCTCCTTTTTCTATTCTTAAAGAATATATATCATCACAATTTACAAAACCTTGTTTGCACATATCAAATAATTTTTGTTTTGCAGCTATATAATTATCAAATGTTTCATGAAAATCCATATGGTCTTGTGATAAATTAGTAAATACACCAATATCAAAATCACATCCATATACTCTTTCCATTGCTAAAGCATGTGAAGATACTTCCATAACAGCTACATCTACACCTTCTTGAGCCATTTTATAAAATAATGCTTGAAGTTGAATCGCACCTGGTGTTGTATTATTTGTTGAGTATTTTTTATCTCCTATCATATTTGTAATTGTTCCAATTAATCCTACTTTTTTACCAGCTGTTTCTAATATATTTTTTATCATATATGTTGTTGTTGTTTTTCCCTTTGTTCCTGTAACACCTATTAGTTTAAACTTTTTAGAAGGATGATCAAAATAGTTACATGCAACCTGGGCCATTGCTTTTTCATTTTCTTTTACCTTTATCACTACTATATTATTATCTATTTCTCCTTCATATTCTTCATTTACAAGTATTGCAATTGCTCCACTTTCTATAGCTTGATTTATATAGTCATGACCATCATTATTTTCTCCTTTTATACATATAAATAATGTATTTTCTTTAACTTTTCTTGAATCACTTTCTATATTAGCAATTTCAATATCTTCATATTCATTTAAAACTTCTATACCTTCTAATAATTTACTTAACTTCATAAAACTTCCTCCTAACTAATGCAAATCATTATTTTTTGCTTTTAATTCAACTCTAACTATTGTACCTTTTTCAACTTGTGTTCCAGCTGGTGGATCTTGTGATGTTACATATCCTGAACCAGTTGTTTTAATATTTAATCCTTGTTCTTTGAGTATTGCCTCTGCTTCAGCTGCTGTTTTATCTTTTACATCAGGCACTTCAATAGATACTCTTACTTCACTATCTTCTGAATATATTTTTACAATTGAATTCTTTTTAAGTCTTGTTCCAGCAACAGGCATTTGGTCTGTTACTACACTGCTATTATAATCCCCTGTGCAAGAAATATCAACTGTTAATCCCAATTTTTCTAGTGTTTTCTTAGCTTCTGCAACTGTTTTTGTTCTAACATCTGGCAGTTGAATCTCATTTGAATTTACTGTATCTTCTACTTCATAATCTGGATTGATACCTAAATACTCAATTGATTCCTCTAATATTTTTTGAGCAAGTGGTGCTGCTATTTGACCACCTTGCCTTCCTTGAGGTCCTGTTGGTTGATCAAGCGTTACTAATATAACAAGCTGTGGATCACTTGTAGGTGCAACACCAATAAATGAAGCTATATATTCTCTGCCTTCTCCTATACCTTGTTCAGCAGTACCTGTTTTCCCTCCAATTTTATATCCTGCAACTTGTGCATTTTTACCAGTACCTACTGATACAACACTTTCCATCATTGCTAATACTTTATCTGCTGTTTCTTCAGATATTACTTGTCTTACAACAGTAGTTTCTGTTTTACTAACTATATTACCATTTTCATCAGTAATTTGTTTTACAATATATGGTTTAACTAATTTTCCATCATTTGCAATTGAGCTAACCGCTGTTACTAATTGAAGTGGTGTTATTTCAAATCTTTGACCAAAAGCAATAGTTGCAAGCTCTACTGGACCACAATTTTCTTCTTTATGGAATGCACTTGTAGATTCACTTGGCAAGTCTATTCCTGTTGTTTCCATAAATCCAAATAATCTTAAATATTTATAAAAAGTTGTTGTTCCAATATTTTGACCTAATGATATAAAGGCTGGATTACATGAATTTTGAAGTGCTTTTGTTAAGCTTTGAGAACCATGTGGATTATAGTATCTCCAACAATTCATTCTTGCTCCACCTATTGTAATATGACCTGAACAATTAAACACTCCTTCTTGTGTTGGATTAACAATATTTTCTTCTATTCCTATTGAAGAAGTGATTACTTTAAATGTTGAACCTGGTTCATATGTTTGAGAAATTACATTATTTCTCCACATTTCATTTCTAACCTCTATTTTTTCTTCTGTTGTCATAGTATCCCATATAGCTAATATATCTTCTTCAGTTGGAGTAAATGGATTATTTAAATCATAATCTGGCATTGAAGCCATAGCTAAAATCTCACCAGTTTTAGGTCTCATAACTAAAACTGTTCCACCATTTTTACATTCATTTTCTTCTATTGCTTGTTTTAAATGCTTTTCTGCTATATGTTGAATAACTTCATCTATTGTTAATGTAACATTATATCCATTTTCAGGATTTATATATGTTGAACTTTCAACTGGCATTTCATTACCATTAGCATCTTTTGTTGCAACTAATTTTCCTGGAACACCTTTTAAATATTTTTCATATTTAGCCTCTATTCCATAAAGCCCTTGATTATCCGTTCCACAAAATCCTAATACATGTGATGCTAAAGAACCATGTGGATATGACCTTTTTGTATCTTCAACAATACTGATTCCTTTTATTTTTTCAGTACTTATCCATGTTCTAACAGCGTCTGTAACTGTTTTATCTACTTTTTTCATTAGTGTTTGTGGGACACTAGTTTTTTTGTTAAGTATTTGCATAACATCATCATATACTAATCCATGATTTTCACTAAAATACTTAGCTATTTTCCCCTTCATTTCATCAGTTTTAACATTACTAGGTACTAATGCTATTGTTTCAACAGTTATACTAACTGCCAATTCTTTACCATTTGTATCATAAATAGTTCCTCTTTTTGGACTAATTAAACTATCTCTTGTTTGTTGTTCATATGCTTTTTGAGACAATTCTTCTCCTCTAAATGTTTTTAAATATAATACTCTAAATACTAAAACTGCAAATATAAATGCAAATACACATAAAACTATTAATATTCTAGTATTTTTTTTCAAATTTCCGCTTAACATAATACCTCCCAATAAATTAAATGACTAGAATAAAAGATACACTTATCCCTATTCCAGTCACTAATCTAATAATTTTGCTACATTACTAAAAAGTTTTTCAAAAATATTTTCTTTTACTACAACATTTTCGTTTAATTCAACTTTATCCTGTTTTTCAATATCTACATATTTAATTTGACTAGCAATAGGTTTTTGCATACCTAATTTATCTTTTGCATGTCTTTCTATTGATGTCAAATCTAAGTCACTTTTTAATCCTAATTCGATTTGGTCATTTGCTGTTTGCAATGCTATATATTCTTTTTTAATACCTTGTATTTCTTTAAATCTTCTATCTACAAGTGAATATCTGTAGCTAATAGTAAATATTACTGCAAAGAAAATTGCTACACTAGTAACTAATTTAACTTTGTGCATGAATACAGCTTGTTTGTTAACTTTTACACTTTTCTTTTTTTGTGTATTAGATGATTTTTTTCTAACATTATATTCATCTAATTTTCTTGGACTTGTGCCATATTCATATTGCCTATTTGCTACCATTATATTCACCTACCTTTCAAATTATACTAATTATATTTTTTCTATTACCCTTAATTTAGCACTTTTTGATCTGCTATTTAAGCTTAATTCTTCTTGCGAAGGTAATATTGGTTTTTTATTAATCAATTTTATAACTGGTTTTGCACCACACATACATACTGGTAAATTTTTAGGACATATACATTTTCCTAAATAATCATTAAATACATTTTTTACAATTCTATCTTCTAATGAATGGAAAGTTATTACACATAATCTTCCTTTTGGATTTAAAACATCTATCATATCTCTAACTGTTTTTTCTAATAATCTAAGTTCACCATTAACTTCAATTCTTAATGCTTGGAATGTTCTTTTTGCTGGATGTTTATCATCATATTTTCCTATTGAAGATTTTATTATATCTACCAATTCAAGTGTTGTTTCTATTTTTTTGTTTTCCCTATATTCACATACCTTTTTAGCTATTTTTTTTGAATAATTTTCTTCACCGTATTCAAATAATATTTTTACTAAATCATCATATGAATAATTATTTACTATATATTCAGCTGTTAATTCATTTTCTTGATCCATTCTCATATCTAATTTAGCATCTTGGTTGTAACTAAAACCTCTTTCACCATTATCTAATTGATATGAAGAAACGCCTAAATCTACAAGGATTCCATCAACACCAGATATTTTTAACTCATTTAATATTTCTTTAATATTAGAATTATTATTTTTTACTATTTTAATATTATTAAATTTTTCTAATCTTTTTGAGGCTACTTCAATTGCATCACTATCTTGATCAATACCAATTAATAAACCAGCTCCATTTAATCTTTCAGCAATCTTAGTTGAATGTCCTGCTCCACCTAATGTGCCATCAACATATATGCAATTTTCTCTAATATTTAGATTATCAATACATTCATTTAACATTACTGAATAGTGATTAAATTCCAATGTTAGCACCTCATTAAAATAATACTACCTTGCAATAGGGTAAAAATTCCCTATTGCAAGTTTTTTCATTAGTAAAATATTTCTTTCGTATTTTTAAAGCTTTTGTTTTTAATAATTTTTTCTTTAGTATTTTAAAATTTCATCTTTAGTATTTTTTTATTTTTTCTTTAGTAAATTTATATATTCAACATAGTTGATTATATACCCAATAATGACATTTTTTCTGCTATCTCATCTGGGCTAGTTTCTGAATCATCACAGTAATTTTCCCATTTGTCTTTATCCCAAATTTCTATTCTTGTTGATACCCCTATGATTACAACATCTTTTGTTAATGATGCATATTCTCTTAGGTTTTGTGATACAAGTATTCTTCCTTGTTTATCCACTTCACATTCAATAGCTCCTGCAAAGAAAAATCTATTAAATGATCTAGCATCTTTACTAGTAAATGGTAGAGTTTTTAATTTTTCTTCAAGTGCTGCCCATTCGCTTTTTGAATATACAAATAAACAACCATCCAAACCTTTTGTAACAATGAAAGAAATGCCTAGTTCTTCTCTAAACTTAGCTGGCATTATTACTCTACCTTTTGTATCAATTGTATGAGCATATTCACCAATGAACATTTTCTTTCACCTCTCTTTATTTCCCTACCACTTTGTGACACTTTCTACCACTTTTTCTTAATTTTAATATATATTTTTTAAATATGCAAGTGTTTTTTGATATTTTTTTAATTTTTTTTAATTTTCCCTAGACTTTCATTTAAAGCCAAAAAAGAGATTGAACTTTATATAAAAATTCAATCTCTAATAATATTTATTTAGATAAATCAATATCCGTAGAATTAGCTAAAATTATACCATATTTTTCTTTAATTTTAGTATTCCTTTTATCTAATGCATCTCTTAATTTTAAATGACTACAAAATGTAGTCATTTAACTACTTATATATTTTATATTAATATGCTTTTTGTCTGTTTAATTATTCCTAAACTAAAGATTATTTAACTCTCAATTAGAACAAAAGGCAAAAATATCCCTATGAATATTCTCACCTTCTTTCCTTTTAACTTATCTGTTAATTCCGTAATACTCTTCTATTAAATTATCCAATTCTACACTAACTCTTAATATTTCATCATATGTTGCATTATTTTCAATTAATTCATTTAATTCTATTCTTTTTCTATCCAATTCTACATATTCCATAAGTATCACCTGTCTAAAATTTACCATAATTTTACATAGGTGTCAATTTAGTATTTATATTTTTATTTTTTTATTTTTTTCTTCATACAAATACTTGTACCTTTCTACAAAATACTACATTTTTAATAATTATTTTCCTTTAATATATGACAGTGCCATATTATTTTCATTCATTAATTCCCTAAATACATTTTTTACATCATCTAACGTAACATTATCATATTCATCAATATAATCTAATGTATTAATACCTTTTATATAATCTGCAAATATCATTCTTGAAATCTTAGGGACATTATTAAAATCAAATAAAAAACCACCTTTTAAATTTTTTCTTATTCTTTCAAAATTTTTTTCATTAATTTCATTAATAATTGTTTCTAACTTTTCAGTAATGTTTTTTACAACTTCTTCTGGCTTTGAAGAATATCCTTCCATCATAACAAAACCATAATTTGCTTCATAATTATAACTTGTTTCAATCGCTTCTGTAATTAAATTTTCATTATACATTTTATTATATAAATCACTACTTTTTCCTACTAATAAATCTAGTGCTATTTGAGTGGCTATATCAAATTGTATTTTTCTTTTAGGACTTCTTGAAGCCACATTATTATCTTTAAATCCTATTGCAAATAAAGGTGTATTTGTTGTCATATACTTTGTACTTTCTTTTTGATTTATTTCTTTTGGTTCTTCCTCAAATATATTATCTATTTTTTTCTTTTCACTTGTTTTTGGAACATACCCTTTTACTTTTTCTATTATTTCTTGTGGATCTACATCCCCACATATGCAAACAACCATATTTGAAATATCATAAAAAGTATTATAACAAGTATAAAGTGTTTCCTTAGTTATATGTGATATACTTTCAATTGTTCCAGCTGTATCTATTCTTATTGGATGTTTCACATATAAATTTTGTAATAATGTTATATATAGTTGAAATGCATCATGATCATCATACATTTGTATTTCTTGTCCTATAATTCCTTGTTCTTTTTCAACATTTTCATCTGTAAAATATGGACTTTGTACAAAATCAAATAATTCTTTCATACATTCATCAAAATTATCTATTGTATCAAAAAAATATACTGTATGATCAGATGTTGTATATGCATTAGGATTAGCTCCTAAACCGACTAATGTCATTAATGCATCTTCTCCACTTTCTTGTTCAAAAACTTTATGTTCTAAAAAATGTGCTACACCATCTGGTACTTCTATCACTTCACCATCTACTTTAAATTTACTATTAATTGAACCAAATTTAGTACCAAACATTACACTTTTTTGTACAAATCCTTTTTTAGGTATTATTAAAATATCTAATCCATTTTCTAAATGTTCAATATATATTTCTTCTTTTAAAGTCTTATTTTCTATTTTTTCCATTTTTTCACCTCACTACTTTTTAAGATAATATATAGTATCTATTTTTATACTATTAGCAACTTTAATGACATCTTCCATTTTAACATTTTCTATTTCTTTAATAGTTTCTTCAATATTTACATTTGAATTAGATAAACATTGATTTATATAATAGTTTATTATTCTATATTGTTCATCAAACAATGTCTTATAACTATTAATTATTACACTTTTAGCATCTTGAAGTTCTTTAGCTGTTATTTCACCTTTTTTCATATTATCTATTTGTTTTTTAATAACTGTGACTGCCTTATCATAATTATTAAGTTCAATACCTGCAAATATTAAAATAGTATTTGCATTGCGTATATAACTTGAAGCTGCTGAATATGCTAGATGTTCTTTTTCTCTAACATATCTAAACATTTTTGAATTAGCACCAACACCTAAAACTGCATTTGCAATAGTTTTTTGATATGGTGTAAATTCATTTTCATTTTCTATAGTTGCTCCTATTACTAATTTACCCTGATTTATATCTAAACTTTCGTTAACAATATTTTCTTTTTCTTTAATAGTAGGAAAGCAATTTTCTACATTATAAATAATTTTTCTTTCTTCCAAATATGAATTACTAAAATATTTATGAAACAATTCTTTAACATTATCTTCACTTTCATTTGTATATACAAATATATCTATTTTGGCTGTTTTTAATATATTTACATACTGATTATATAACATTTCATTTGTTATCTTATTTAAATCATCTGTATATCCATATACATATATTCCGTAATCTTTATTATTAAACATTTCTTCTATACATCTAACTCTTGCATATGATGTTTTGTCATTTATTTTATCATTTATTAATATTTCTAATGTTTTCTTTTCTTGCACTACATATTCTTCTTTAAATAGTCCATTTTCTAAATATGGATTTAATATTATTTCTGAAATATTTTGAATAGCTTTCTCAAATAAGTTTTCTCCAACCATTTCATCTTTTGCTGTTTCTATATAAAATTTTAAAACATGATTTTTCCCAGCTTTATCTAATCCACAATCTAAACTAGCTCCATACATTTCTTCCATTTCTATTTCTAATTTTTTCATACTATCTAAACGCTTTGTTCCTCTTCTTAATACAGCTGGAATTAATGCATTTGTTGTAACAGTTTCTCTATTTAAAGGAACTGTT
The DNA here is from genome assembly GCA_015056545.1 of Clostridiales bacterium. Lineage (GTDB taxonomy): Bacteria > Bacillota > Clostridia > TANB77 > SIG350 > SIG350. Next base: position 156,708 of record SVGE01000003.1, read on the forward strand.
AATATTACAGATATAAAGTTTGTTTTATACTTATTATCTTTTAAATAATGAATATCAATATTATTTTTAAAATTAATTATTTTTGGTTCCATAATCTTCCTCCATTATAATTATTACCATATTTTCTTTTGAATATGCTTAATATATCATATATTTATTTATTATTCTAGTATATTTATTGAAAATATATAAATTTAACACCACAGAAAAACCTCAAGCAAATGCTTGAGGTTTCTCCTGAATAATGTTTGGCAATTTATTTAGATATATCTACCTCATAATCAGGAGGATAGATTACATCTCTATACGGAGGCTCTGAGCTATCATTATCTGTATCATACAAACGAACTTTAACCGCTTCTGAAGAACCATATTCGTCAAATACAGTTATTGTAACAGAACCAGATTTTCCACTTCGACCTTCTACAGTAATATAATCATCGTAGACTTTTACATATACCATATTAGAAGTAGAAACTTCATAATCCACTAAATCTCCATCTAGATTTTTAAAGTAGATTTTTGTCTTCTGAGTACCATATATGTGCTCTGTGCTGGTTACACCATAATCATATTCTTCGTCATAGTCATTATGGTTATCTACAACAACACGTATTCTTTCACTATCACCATAGCGATCATACCCTGTTATAGTTACAGTTCCAGCAGCTTTTGCATATACTCTGATATATCCATCATACTCTGTTACAGAAACAATACCTGATTTTGACATTTTTGTATCATATATATCATCAATATATTTAAAATACAAATTATCATATGCTCCTCTTTCGAGATAAACTGTATCTGTAAGTCCATAATCACGTCCGTCATCTTCATAGTAATAATCATCATTAATGTATACAGTTATTGTTTCAGTATCACCATAGGTATCAGTAATTCTTATTTTTGCAGTTCCTTCATTTCTGCAGTAAACCGAAAGATATGATGAATACTTACTTACACTTACATAACTTCCACCTGATGATACATAATATGAGCTGATATTTCTACCAGATGTCGGATAAACTTTTATTGTCTCCCCAGAATCAGCATAATAATAGTCATCATAACCACTTGATGTAGTTGAATTCACTCTTACCGTAACTGTTTCAGATATACCATAAGTATCAACTATCTTAATTTTTGCTGTTCCAGCTTTTTTACCTTTTACAGACAAATAATTAGTATATTTACTTACAGTAATATATGATGAACCGCTTATAATATCATAGCTTCTAATATTACCTCTGTCAGGATGATATACTTTTTGTGTACTTCCAACTCTTACAGTATACTCAGTATTTGCATACTTATCTACAACAAGTATTTTTAATGACTGCTTATATCCGTTTTTAGATTTAGCAGTAATTGTAACTGTACCTTCCTCCTTAGCTGTTACTTTCAAATAATTAGTATATTTACTAACCGTAACAATTCCGCTTCTTGAGGTTGTATAACTTGAAATAGAAGTAATATTAGGGAAATATACATTCTCATAATCATCCAAATTTATGACATAGTCATATTCGGAATAATCATATTCTCCCCAACCGTCAGTATAAATAGGATAATCAATGTGTATATCATAGATTTCATCTACAATATCTGCATAATCATTGATATTCATTTCCAATTTATCTGCAAGACGTAAGCCTATTGTTATTACTTCTTCTTTTGTTATCCAAGTATCAGGATTAAATGATTTTCCATCACCCTGAACAAGACCAGTATGTGTTGCTTTGAGTATTTCATCATATGCCCAATGACCATTTATGTCATTATACGGATTAGATGTTCCTGTAGTTACTCGAATTGAGTTTGTCTCTTCAAGCATAGTTGTAAGCATCTTAATAAATTCAGCTCTTGTAACTTCTTTAGAAGCTCTTACTGTTCCATCACCATATCCCTTAACAATACCTTTAAGATACAGCCATGTTATAGCTTCTCTTTCCTTTGAATACGGTTCAAATATAGAAATATCGGAAAATGGTGCTTCAACTTTTGAAACATCTACTTCTGCTTCTCCCAAAAACTCATATATGCCATAAAGCATATTCATAGGATTAATACGTTTATCGTATTCCATTAGATTTTCGTCCGCATCAGTTATCTGCATTGTCTGAGCTGTTGATGATTTAAACCAGCTACTCATGTTACCTGCTGCAAATACAGCACTTGTACAACTGAAAACCATAATTGTTGCAAGAATTATTGCCAATAATTTTTTCATTCTAATTTCTCCTTTTATATTATATTTTATATTTACTTACTGCATACCATTTAAGGCAATGGTTAGGCCTTTAATTGTTATATATAAAAATAATTCAGAATTACTTTAATTGCTTTTTCTGAATTAGTAAAAAGGATTTACCACAAACTAATAAATAGTTTGTGTTTCGCCAATAGACATTATTCATTAATAATTATACTATATTTTAGTAATTTATTCAATATTTTATGTTAACTTTACACATAAAAAATAAACCCATTTCTAGGTTTATTTTCTTTATTATGCTAATTCTTTTTTTACAATTTCATTAATTGTTCTACCATCTGCTCTACCAGTAGTTTTTTCTTTAACTGCTTTCATTACTTTTCCCATATCTTTGATATCTTTTGCATCTACTTCTACGATAGTATCTTTAATGATTTGTGTTAATTCTTCTACTGATAATTCTTCTGGCAGATATGCTTTAACTATTTGAATTTCTTTTTCAAGTTCTTCTATTAAATCTTGTCTACCACTTTTTTCAAATTCAGCCATAGCATCTTTTCTTCTTTTTAATTCTTTTGATATTATATCTATAATACCATTTTCATCTAACTGAGTTAGATTATCTTTTTCATATTGTAAAATCGCTGCTCTTATCATTGTAACTGTATTTTTCTTTACAACATTTTTTTCTTTCATAGCATCTTTAAGGTCATTCATTAATTGTTCTTTTAAATCCATAATATCATCCCTTTATTAAAATTTTCTTTTTCTAGCTGCTTCTGATTTTTTCTTTCTTCTAACACTTGGTTTTTCATAATGTTCTCTTTTTCTAACTTCTGCTAAAACTCCATTTTTAGCACATTGTCTTTTAAATCTTTTTAAAACATTATCAAAGTTTTCATTTTCTCTTACTCTAATTTCTGACATGTTCGGTTCCCCTCCTTCCAGCTGTTGGAATATCTATAGATATAAATACTTATAAAATAAATACTTATTTCTTTCACACACTTTACAATGGTAATATTATACCTCACACAACCTACTTATGTCAATAGAAATATTGTATTTTCGCCATTTCTTAAAATATTTTTACATTTTATCTATTTTATTCTTTTAGATATTTCTTCTATTGTTACTTTTTCTTGCTGTCCTGTTTCAATATTTTTCAATGTAAGTATATTGGTTTGTCTTTCTTCTTCACCTATTATTATTATATATTTTATATTTAATCTTTCAGCATATTTTATTTTTGCTTTAATTTTTTTATTATCAAAATATACTTGTGCATTTATTTCTTGACTTCTTAATTCATTTGCAACTTCAATACATTTATCTATATTTTCATCCATTGACATTACTAAAACATCTGATACTGATTTTTTATTTTCTTTTATAATTCCCAATTCATTTAATTGATAAAATAATCTTGTAAATCCAATTGAAATACCAACACCTGGCAACTTTTGTTTTGTATAGTATTCGGCTAAATTATCATATCTTCCACCAGAACAAATACTTCCTATATTTCTATATTCATTTAAAAATGTTTCATATACTGTACCTGTGTAATAATCTAATCCTCTAGCTATTTTTAAATTTATTTCAAAATTATTTTCTGGCAATTCAAATAATCTCATATATTTAACAACTTGTGTAAGCTCATTTAAACCTTCATTAAATATTTCATTATTTATTCCTAATTTATTTAATTTATCTAATTTCTCATTATTTGAACCAGTTATATTAATAAAATCTACTATTGAATTAATCTTTTCTTCAGATATATTTAAATCTTTTAATGTAAGAATAACATTTTCTAATCCTATTTTATCTAATTTATCTATTATTCTCATTACTTCTGGTGCTTCTTCAACTAAACCTAAATCCTCAAATAATCCATTTAATATTTTTCTATTATTTATATATATAGTAAAATCTCCAATATCTAATTCTTTAAATATTGTATAAATTATTTTAGGTAATTCAGCATCATTAATTATATTTAATTCACCATCACCAATTATATCTATGTCGCATTGATAAAATTCTCTATATCTGCCTTTTTGTGGTCTCTCTCCTCTATATACTTTTCCTAATTGATATCTTCTAAAAGGAAATGCCAAATTGTTATAGTTTATTGCTACATATTTAGCAAGTGGTACTGTTAAATCAAAACGTAAAGATAAATCATTATCTCCTTTAGTAAATCTATATATTTGTTTTTCAGTTTCACCACCTGCTTTTGCTAATAGTACATCAGATAATTCAACAACTGGTGTATCTAAAGGTAAAAATCCATATTGTTCATATACTTTTCTAATTGTATCCATCATTTTATTAAATAATACTTGCTCATTAGGAAGTAATTCCATCATTCCTGGTAAAGTCTTTGCTTCTACTTTATTACTCATAATATTTTCTCCTCTCAATTTTAATATATAAAAAAGCATGTTTATATCACCTAAACATGCTTGCTTTCTCATATTTATATATAGGTGATATTTCTTAACATGACAAATAGCCCACATGATGATGGGCTTTTACTACAACTATTTTGTTATTATTAACAAATTGAAAATTCATAAATATCTACCTTTCTTAAAAACTAAAAATATTATACTATACATAATTATTAATGTCAAATATTTTATTACGTATATTGCTTTACATAATATTCTATGATATACTATTAATCAAATTTTATAATTATTATCTAAAAAAATTTTTATTTTAAGGAGGAAAAATAATGATTAAACTTTATAATGGTATGACAAATCGTCATGCCCTCAATCAATTACATCTTCTTTGTAATGTAATTTCAGAAAATAAGGAGACTTTGCTTAGTGAATTTTATAAAAAAGGAAGTGTATCTTTTCATACAAATTTAGATTTTTTTGGAATGCCTGATGAAATGTCTGACATTTGTACATTAAGTAATGAAAAAGAAATTGAAGATTATATAAAAAATGATACTGAAGTCAGATTAAAAAAATTTATTCGCAGTAATCATATTAATCTTGATACAGATTATCTTTTAAATGATATTATTGATTTCATAAAAGAAAAAGGTTATTATCCACTTGATAATGAAATGAAAAATATCATGAAATTTGCAGAAGATAAAAGAATAAAAAATTCACCCGTTTCTCCCAATACTATTACAAAAATTACAACACAAGATGTAATGAGAGAAATATTAGAACTTGCTGAAGAAATAATGGAAACAAGACGTGAAACTAAACCTGATGATATTTCTATTCATACAGAACCTTATCCAGATAGATTAAGTATACCAGATGATAAGTTTAATCCTGTTATTACATATGAAAGATATTATGGTAGTAAAGATAGTAGTGACTATCGCTTAGATATATACTTGAATGCTAAATATTTTTATGAAATCTCTTCTGTTTGCTTTTATCGTTTTAAATATGATGGCGAAATTTATTGTGATACAGAAAAGTGGAACAGACAAAAAGTTGACTTGCCAATTAAGTGCCTGATTAAAATTCATAAAAACATGGTTAAGCTTGCCCAAAAAGAAAAAATTGATTTCACACCTGAAATTACAGATTATTCAAAAATAACAGCATCTAAATAAAAAACAATGTCCCATTTTATTGGGACATTATTTTTTATATATTAACTAATATGACATCTTCCCCTATTAAATGAATTTTATCCCATGGTATTACAATATCATTTGTATTAAATAGATTAATTCTTTTATTATTCCCAGGTACAACAATAGAATTAATTTTTCCATCTTCAAAACAAGCTTCAACATCTGTAACATAACCTAATTTTCTACCATTATTTATATTAATTACTTCTTTGTGTCTAAAATCTAATGCTCTCCCTTCTAACATAATATATCACCCCAAATTTCTTTACTATATTATATTAGAAATATATTTTTCTATACATATTTTCGTATTCTTTTTAATGCACTTCTTTCTAACCTACTTATTTGTGCTTGTGATATTCCTATCTCTTCTGCAACTTCAGTTTGTGTTTTTCCTTGGAAAAATCTTTTTTCAATTATTGTTCTTTCTCTATTATTTAATCTATTCATTCCTTCTTTAATTGCTAGATTACTACTCCATTTTTCCTCTAAATTTTTTGTATCTTTTATTTGATCAATTATACAGAAATTATCGCTTTCAGAATCTGAATAGGCATTTTCATATATTGATACAATGTCTTGCATTGACTCTAATGCAAAAACAATTTCTTCTTTTTCAACTTCTAAAACTTCTGCAATATATTCTATTGTTGGTTCTTCTCCTGTTTTATACATATAGTTTTCTTTTATACTTAATGCTTTATATGCTAAATCTTTTAAAGTCCTTGTTACTCTTAATATACTATTATCCCTTAAATACCTTTTTATTTCCCCTATTATCATTGGAACTGCATATGTTGAAAATTTAACATTTTGAGTTATATCAAAATTATCTATTGCTTTAATCAAACCAACACAACCTATTTGAAATATATCATCTATATTTTCTCCTCTATTTTTAAATTTTTTTACTATACTTAGAACTAACCTTAAATTAGCATTAATAAATTCATTTCTCGCCTCTTTATCTCCTTGTTTTATTTTAAGCAATAATTCTTCCGCTTCTTTTTCTTTTAATACAGGTAATTTTGATGTATCTACACCACATATTTCTACTCTGTTATACACATTAAAACCCTCCTTTGAAATTTTATGTTACTTACATTATTTCCAAAAGAGGTAATTTTTATACAATACAAAAACAGTCGAATTATGCAAGAATTTTACGATGAAAAATGTTTGACATTGGTATTTTATGGTAATATAATATAGCTATCTCCCATTGGAGAAATCTTAATGAGGGGAGGTGAATTATAGATGAATTACATAGTTTGCTTTATGGTACTTCTATTTCTTCTTGTTATTACGGTAAAGCATTAGAAATACCTCAAATGAAAAAGGAGTAGCTGGGGGCTACTCCTTTTTCGTGAATTATTTCTGAATTACATAATAATTATGTGTTTCATAATTATATATATATTATATTACCATTTTTTAGTAATGTCAATATGTAACGGAATTTAACTGTATATTTTTTTGATAATTAAACTCCTTTTAAAAATTTTAATAATTGATTTTCAATACTTTTTTCAATATGTGTTAAGATTTCTGTTTTACTACCATAATCGAATGTATTTATACCTCTTATTAAACCAAGTGCACCTATAGCTACTGCATCTTTTTCATTTTCAAAATATTTCTCATATTTTTTAGCAATATCTACTACAACTCGTAAATTACTTTCAATAAGCTTTGTTTTCATTTCATTTACTTTAATTCCGTTTTGTATGTTCAAAATAATTTTATTCTGCTCATCCTCACTCAAACTTCTTGGTAAACTCCGTTTTATTTCATCATTTAAAAATTTATTTTCTTTCATTTTTTCTATCTCCTTTTTAATAATTAAAATAGGTGTAATATTATTTTTTCTCGTATATATTAACATACATTATTTATTATGTCAAATTCAGAAAATAAAAGATACATACTTGTTTTTTAGTATGTATCTCAAAAGGAAATTTATTATGAATACTTATATTTTAGCCGTAATATCTTTTTTTAATCTTTTTATTATCTTTTTTTCTAATCTAGATATATATGATTGAGAAATATTTAACATATCTGCTACATCTTTTTGAGTTTTTTCTTCTCCTGTTACAAATCCAAAGCGTAATTCCATTATGTACTTTTCTCTAGGTTCAAGTTTTATTATTGCTTCATTTAAAAGTTTTAAATCAACTTCATTTTCTAAATCTTTACTAACACTATCATCTTCTCCACCTAATATATCTGAAAGTACCATTTCATTTCCATCAGCATCAGTATTAAGAGGTTCATCTATAGATACTTCTGTTTTTATTCTATTATTTCTTCTTAAAAACATTAATATTTCGTTTTCAATACATCTTGAAGCATATGTAGCAAGCTTTATGTTTTTATCTGGATTAAATGTATTAATTGCTTTCATAAGCCCTATTGTTCCTATAGAAATAATATCTTCAATACCAACAACTGATTTTTCATATTTTTTTGCAATATATACAACTAATCTTAAATTTCTCTCAACTAGTTTTTTCCTCATTTCATCTACATTAATTCCATTACGTATATTTCTAATTACTTCATTTTCTTCTTCAGTTGTTAGAGGTGGAGGTAAAATTTCGCTTCCTCCTATGTATAATACACTACTATCTTTTATTAGTCCCCACTTTTTTAAATATCTAATTATTAACTTATCCAATTTCAACTTTTCTATACTCATTTATATTTCCCCCTTTTTCTAAAATTTCCATACTAATTAAACCATCACTATTTTTAACACAATTTAAATTTGTTGTATTTAATGCCAAAATAACTGAATTAATTTTAATTATCTCATTATTTTTATTTTTAATTATAACTGTATCTACTCTATATCCTAGCATTAGTCCATTTTGATTTCCTAGTGATATATATGGAATAATATGAATTCTATTATTATCTATATTTTGAATATCTGTTATTTCTGATTTTGCAATTTCATAAATTTCTTTTGGCAAAATTTCTTTTATACTTTCTAAATTAACTACAATTATTGGTTTATTTGTTATTGGGTCTTTCAAACTATTTCCTGTATCTAGAAATACATTTAATCGTTTAATTCTATTTTCAATATATATATATATTTCATATATTAAATTTGAATATTTACTATTTAAATGAATGTAATATGTAATATTTTTAATTGCTAATATTGTTATACAAACTGCTAACATTGCTATTTTTATTGGATAAAATTCAATAGTAGAATTATTTGAAACTAAATAATATATTCCGTACATTGCCCCACCAAATATAAATGAAGATATATAAAAAAACATTATATTACTTATATAATCAAATATATCTTTATTTTTAAAACCAACAAAAACCATAATTAAAGATAAAACTATTTTATATAAATAGAAATTTAGAAATCTAGTTTCTGGTAAAAGTAAAATAACATAATATACTGCACCAATAATCGAGCTTATACATATTTTATACATTGTACTTTTTTTCTTAGATAAATAATTAGCAAAATATATTATAAGGATGTTCATCAATATATTTTCTAATAAAACAATATCTAAATATATTGTCATTTATATCACCATACATATTATATAAGTTTTAATTTGTTTTTTTTGTCATTTTCACTTGTAGAATAAAAAACTTTTCTTTGTTTTTTGATTATATTTCTATTTTTATTTTTTATTTCATATTTTTATTACAAATTTCGTATTTAGCCTTCAAATTTAGCTTTTTGTATTGAAATTTCTTCAATTTTATTAGATAATATATATGTATAATTGTAAAAAATATAGAAAGTAGTAGGTGATAATTTTTTATGTCAATAATAAAAAAAATACTCAAACCTTTTTCAAAACCTTTTGACAAGTTTTTAAAAAAATATAAATTGGACAAAGCAGTTTTTGTTTCATATATTTTCTTTTTATTGTCACTGTTTTTTGTAATAGAAAGAACATATGAAATATTGTATACATTATTCACAGGAGTAGGAGCATGGTATTGGCCACCAATATTATATGCATTTGCCTTTGCATGTATTGGTATATCTTTCGCATATGGATGCTCTTCTAGTTTTGTAAAAACTCCTAGTGACAAAATTAAATTTACTATATGGGGAGCACTTGGACTTTATATATTATCTTTCTCAATGATAGTTCAATGGGGAAATAAATTTTTATGGATGATATTATTAAAGATACCAAACTTTAAGTATGTTATAGAACATATGCCTGAGACAATACTGCCAGCTATTAAATATGGTTGTTATGGTATTCCAATATTTACTCTTCCATGGATAATAAATTGGTATATTAATAGAATAAAAGATGATAGTAAATATACAGATAGTATTGAAGAATTCGAAGGTGTTGTTCCACCTGACCCATATTTAGCAACAGGACCATTTACTTGTGAAGTAGCTTTATGTGTTGATGCCAAATCTAATAAAACTGTAATGACTCCTGAAAAGAGAAGATATGAATCAACACTTATTCAGGGTGCTACTGGTACTGGTAAAACAGCTACAATGATTGAACCTATGTGTGCACATGATATTGAAAAGAAATTTTTCTTTAAAGAAATTTCTAAAAGATTAGGATATGTTGCACTTCAATCTGGTTTAGCTACTATTAATACACCTGTTACTAATGAATATTTAAATGAAAACTTTTCTTTAAATTATTTAACACCTAAAGAAAATAGATTAGATGAATATTTAAATTTATTAAAAGATATTATTCTTTATCATGATAAAGAAACAAATCAAATATATTATAAAGATGTTGGTTTAACTTTAGTTGCACCAGATGCTGAATGTATTGGTAGAGTTAGAGAAGTTGCTAAATGTTATAATGCAAAAGTAAATTATATTGATCCATTAGATCCTACTTCTCTTGGTATGAACCCATTCGTTTTAGAAGACCCTGCACAAGTTGCAGTTATTATATCTACAGTTTTAAAAGGAATGTATGAAGCAGACAGTGGTGGAGAAAGTAATTTATTCTTTGCACAAGTTACACAACAAGCACTTGAAAACTTAACAATTCTTTTAAAAGTTATGTATCCAATAATGCATAATGGAGATATGCCTACATTAGAAGATATGTTAAAAATGCTTTATGATTTTAGTTTAGTTGAACAAGCATGTGAAGAATTAAAGAAAGATCCAGTATTATTCGATGAATATAAAGTTTTAGTTGGATATTTTGAAAGAAACTTCTATAAACCACCTGTTAATATTAATGGTTATGAAATACCTGGTGTTATTGGTAGTGGTAGAAAAGAAACAGAAAAATTCTTATATGGTGCTATAACACAACTTGATAACTTATTAAGACACCCTGGTGTTAAACAAATAATTTGTAATAGAGATAATAATATAAACTTTGATAAAGCTTTAGCAAATGGTGAGATAATTACATTGTGTTCTCAAAAAGGTACACTTGCAAATATTTTATCTAAAGCATTTGGTATGTTCTTCATATTAGCATTCCAATATGCAGTACTAAGAAGACCTGGAACTGAAGATAACAGAGTACCACACTTTCTATATATAGATGAGTTTCCTGATTATTTAAATAAAGAAACTGAAACTTGTTTTACACAATTTAGAAAATATAGATGTGGTATGGTTGTAGCTATACAAAACTTATCTCAATTAGAAAGAACAGCTAGTATGAAGTATTATAAAGATGTTGTATTAACAAATACTAAAACCCAAGTAATATTTGGTGATACAAACTATAGTGATAGTGAATACTGGTCTAATGAATTTGGTATTAATGAAAAATGGGTTTGGGGTGGTGAAAATCTTAAACCTGGTGAAGATTTAAGTAAATCTCAAGGACTATCTGGAGTTAAAAAAGATGATAAAAAGAAGTTTAAATCACATAAAATACAAGAACTTGGATTTAAAACATGTGCTTATAGAACAAAAGATGCAACAGGTAAAAATAAAGTTGGTAAAGGTAAAACAGATTTTGTTAATAAAAAACATAAACAACCACATCCATCAAAAGAATATAACTTTAATCCATTTTTACCAGATGAATATAAAAATAGTGACGAAACAACAGATTACTTCAGTGGTGTAGATAATATAACAGAAGTAGAAATTATACAAGATAATCAAACAAATAATGTTTCTTACACAAATGATATTATACAAGAAATATATAATCCAACAATTGAAGTTACACAAACTGAAATATTAGAAGAAAAAAATAATAATGTAATAGAAAATATAGTTAAAGAAGAAAATACAAAAAATAGTAATGATATTATCTTTGATGATTTTGATATAGTATTTGATAGTAAATCTAATAATCCTAATATATCAGATGAAGAATTATTAAATAATGCAGAAGATAATCAAAATAATATTGAAATTAAAAAGAAAAAAACTATTTCAATTGATGATTTAGATAATAATAATAATACAATAATATTTGATACTTCTAATGATGAAGATGATGGAGATTATTAATCTATTTTTTAGCACCAAAAAGTGATAGCAAACTGCTATCACTTTTTGATTTTTTAATAACTTACAATCTTTTTTATTAGCTTACTTATAGGAGCATTTTCAACATCTCTTGCAAAGTAATAATAATAATCAAATCTTCCACGTTTTATTATTGCATCAGCCAATTGATTTATTGGTGCACCTTTTACATATTTAGCAAAATTAAGAATATCATATACTTCTCCAAATTCACAAATTGCATCTGCTAGTTTCTGAATATTAGCACCTTTTACATTAGTTGCAAATTCACAAATATACTGTTTTGTTTCAATTATTGCATCTTCCAATTTTGGAATAAATTCAGCACCTACATTTAATGCTGCCCTATAAATATATTCTGCATCTTTTAAATCAATTAAACGGTTTACAAGCTTATTGATATTTGCACCTTTAATGCTACAAATAAACATAAATATATAATATACATCCTCTTTTTTAATTATTGCATCACAAAGAGCATCAATATTAGCTCCTTGCACATCTAATGCGAACTTATATATAGTTTGAGGATTTCCCTTTTCACACACTGCTTTTTGTAGCTTTTGAATATCTACATTTTTTACCCTTGTAGCAAAATCTATAATATTACTCGTAGCCCTATTTTTAATTACTATATCCGCTATTTTTTCCAATTGTTCTTGAGAAACTTCTGGTAACCTTTCTGCTAACAATTCTGCATATATCGTTTTTCTCTTTATTAACTCATCAAGTAATTTACTTACAGGAGCACCTTTAATATGAATTGCAAAGTAATAAATATGTTTATTATTATATGGACAGTCTGAACTTCTTATAATTGCATCTGCTAACAAATCAATATCTATACCATCATTCATTCTCTCTTGAGCAAAATAAAAAATGTTTTGAGCGTCCTGTGTTTGTACAAACAAATCTATAATTTGAGGTAACTTTTTCTTATCTACTTCCATTGCAATTTCATATATAACATCTGCTATAGCTTGTGCATCATCTATTTCAATAAACTTAGTCCATAACTTGCTATAAATTTTGGAATTTCTTTCTATAGCTAAATTATGTATTTTCCTTAAATAATTAAAATCACTCTTTTTTATTGGCATTTCTACAATTGTATTAATGAATTTTGCAATAGGTGCATTTTCAACATCTGACATAAATTCATATATGCTTTTTAAACTTTTGCTTTTTATTACTGCATTTGCCAACTTATTTATTGGTGCATTTTCAATATTTTGTGCAAATTGAGTTATAACACTTATGTTGTGACTTTCACATACATATGTTGCAAGCATATTAATTATACTCTTTTCTGACTTAAAACGTTTTTTTACTTTTTTACTCTTAAGTACATATGAAACAATATTATTTATTGAAAAAAATCCACTCGCAATATTGAATAAACAATATGCATTTAACCGTTCTCCTGCTACTATTCTATTTGCAATTTCCTTTTCAACTTTCCTTTTAAGTTCCTTTTTTTCCATCATTTCTTCCTCCTCAATTAAAATAATTTTAGACTACACTTATTTTGTTTTAGGTATTTTATCATAAAAATGCTTATAAATCAATAAAATGACCAAATAAAGATAATCAACCTTTTTTAGAAAAATCCAACCATCTCCCAAAACATGTAAGAAGGTACAGCTTTAATACTGTACCTTCTTTACTTATATTAAATTCTTTTAGAATTTTGCACGTAACCTAAACTAATACCAGAGCTTAGTTGACTGCAGACTCTGAGATTGTTATAACTGGACGCACCCCACTCGTGCTACTCCAGGCGAAGTCTATCAAGAATCCGCTAAACGCAATGTTCCAAACGCTACCATAAGTATTGTTCAATGTCGCATCCCCAAGCCAATAATTACCTGTTTCATATAATTTCACTTCTAATTCTCCTCCATCTTGCCAACTTTCTGCTTCAGCCTTTGTCATTAGTCTTCCTCTTCCACTTAATTTCTCTCCATATGCTATTGCTGCTTCTAATGCATATGCCTCTGCTCCTTCTGGTACTTTTGCTATATCGTTTAAATTTCCATCACTAAAATTTGATACTAAACTTTCTGTATCATAATCCCACCAAAAATCAATACTTGAAAATTGAACATCATTTGGACTTTCTTGTGTATATGTCGTTGTATTTATTGTTCCTTTTGCTAACAATGTTAATGTGCTTCCGCTATTTTCCATTAAATAAAATCTTTCTCCATTTGATGCTATTAATTCGCTTCCT